>NZ_JAMYNE010000020.1:0-112659 GCF_040318915.1 Mesorhizobium sp. M0991 | reverse complement strand
AGCGCACATTCGCATGGCTGGGGCGATGCCGCAGGCTGGCCAAGGACTGGGAGAAATCCCTCGCTTCCGCAGAAGCCTGGATATACGTCGCTCACATTCGCCTGCTCACCCGCAGGCTCGCAAGAAGTTGATATCAAAACACTCTTTTTGATTCAGGCTCTTAGATATCACCGGCCTTGTGGTTGCCCTATTATGCCCCCGGCCGCTTGTTCTTGACGTAGTCCAAAGCCTCGATCCGTGCACGTCAGTCACAAGTACAATTAACTTCGGCCCGAAGGCGCAGGAGCCGTCGGTGCCGACGACTTTTACACTCTTACCGTTGTCAGGATGAAGCGCGTCGATCGGATTGCTGAGCGGTATCATTTCAATTTCCATTCGTGTTCTCCTCGTTTCTTGTTTTGGTGTGTCGAAGTGCCCGCCGGATTCCACCGGCGGTAGGTGCTTCCACCGCCAGCGGGGTATAAGGGGTGGTGGTGGCTAGATCGGTGGAAGGCGATGGTATGGCGGTAGTAGTCCGGTGGAAGGCCGCGGTGGAATCATGCCGCACCGTAATTTTCAGATGCCAAGATGAGCCGCTTTCTCTGTCGAGAAGGCGGGCCGTCCATAACAATCTTGATTTCATCCGATTCCAAAAGGCGCTGCGTCGCGTCGGGCAAATTGGCGTTTTGATACCCCGCCGGCATCGGTGTGCTTGGCCATCTTCGCAGGCGCATGATTTGTGCCAGTGAGGTCGGAAACGGTCGGGCCAGTTCGATTGAACGTTGACAGCAGCTTCTTGAACGTCTCGTCAGCGCGTCTGCTTATAATACCGGCAACAGCGGACGGCTTGCCGTCATCCAACGCGAACACACCTTCTTGCCAGCGCATGCGTATCTCTCCGCCCTTCTTGCCGTAGTTGGCCTTCATGGTGGTAAGGGTACGAACATCTGGGTCTGCCCCGTCTCCGCTTGCCGTGGTGAGGTACAGCCGCGATCGGGCGCTATTATTCCAGGCGGTGCTACCGGACGAGCCAGTGCCGGTCTGCATACCCGCGACCGACGGGTGGGAGAGCAAAAGGACGGCCATGTCCAATTCGATGGCCGGCTTGCGGAGCATGCCGATGAACTGGCGGACGTGATGGCGCTTTATCTCATCGCCCCCAAAGAGGTCCGCTGACGTGTCCAACACTAAAAAGCCGGGGCGGAATTCGATAAGTCCCTCCACCAGCTTGACCATGTTTTCGGTCGGCTGCATTACGCTAGCCTTGTTCGGAACGGGCAAGCAAAGCGTCGCGGCCGGCCATGGGGAGAAGGCGAAAATCCGACATGTCTGACAGGCTGCGCTGATGTTCGTACGTTATGGCGGCTAGTCGCCGGTGGAATTCGTCACTTTCGTCCTCAGCGCCTAAGTACATCACTCGACCGGTCATCGGCCGAAGCCCAACCGTTTCGCACCCCATCGCGCTCGCCGCCGCAATCTGTAGTGCCAAGAGGGACTTTCCGACGCCACCATCGCCGTTAAGAATCGTTATCTGGCGACGCGGTATCAGCCCGTCCAGAAACCATTCCCGAGTCGGGACCGGCATGCCTTGCCAGTCTACAGGGTTGATGAAGGGAGGTGGATCGTTGTCGTTGGCAGCTAATGGTTCGCCGTCCTCTAGGCTGTATCGGATGGACTGCTGCACACCCTTCAACCAACGGGTTGAAAATTTCAGTTTGAGACGCCCGATCGTGCTTACAAAATTGTAAACACAAGTAGCGCCGTCGGGATCGACTACGTGAGTGCCACCGCGGTCGGACTGCCACTCTCGAGCGCTTTCCAGGTCGAACTCTGCCGCCTCAGGCTGCGGTGCGGTCATGCGGCGTCGGCTCCATGAGCGCGGCGATAGCGGCGCTGGCGATTTCGGCAACAAGTGGGCGTCAGAAAGTGACGACGCGGCCGCCGAGGGCGTTCGGCGCAAACAGGCTGTGGCCCCCGTCTGGCCGCCGAGAGAGTTTCAGATTGAATACCCTCACATCATCGCGGAAACCCAGTCGTGTGCGTGTACCGAAAGCGGTTACGATTTGCCGGGGCCATGCACAGGCTCAAAGCGCATTCTGAACAGAGCTCAGCATCGCCGTGATCGCCTGTTTGTACTTCGCGAACTCGGGCGATGTCTGCCGGACCTCCGTGGTGGTCGTCGTCTGCTGGCCCGCCGTGGTTGTGGCTGGGCTCAGCTTGCGACCCATCTTTCTTTCGGCCCAGTCCACGACATAGCTGGCGGACTTGCCGGTCAGAAAGGGATTGGCCTGAATGACGGCTGACCCGAGCACGGCGCTCAATTGCGCCGAACCCGATGCCGACAGCACCTGATGCGCGCCCTCCATGCCGAGAAAATGGCAGAGATAGAGCCGGCCGGCTGTGATCTGGTGGCCGCGCGCCCGAAGATAGGCTTCGCCTTCTCGCGCCAGATTGCGAACCATCTCGCGCGAGATCGTGGCGTCGTATCGCAGGGCGAGCAGGTCGGCGGTCGAGAGTGTGCGTGCAAGTTCGGGGCGGTAAGTGTTCATCATCCGGATCCAGGTCTTTGTGATGAATTGGCCGGCGCCTGTCGCTGAAGAATTTGGGTTCTTGGCACGGGCGCTGCCGCCACTTTCGACATGGACGATGCGGTCGGTGAGTGTTTCCACGGCGGAAAGATCCGAAGCGACTGCGGTAACCGTGCCCAGTGGGTCGATCGCCGCGCCATTCTGGTAGAGTTCGAAATGCAAATGCGGTCCGGTCGAAAGGCCGGTGGTGCCGATATAACCGATGATGTCGCCAGCCTTCACCTTGGTGCCGACGCCGCCCTCGATTGCGAATTTCTGCATATGAGCGTAGCGCGTCTCGCGCCCGTTTCCGTGCGATATCTTGACCAGATTGCCGTAGCCGCCTCCATCGCCCTGGAAGGTAATTTCGCCATCAAAGGCCGCGGCGATCGGCGTGCCTACGGGCGCCGCCCAGTCGACGCCCTTGTGAATGCGAACGGTCCCGAGAATTGGATGTTTGCGAGGCCCGAAGGTGGACGTCAAGACCCCGTTGACTGGCGTGACCATGCCGTTGGTGACCGTCAGCGAACGAACCTGGTCGTCGCCTGTGACGCATGCAAACTGACCATCGCCCTGCTGGAAGACGAAACAGTCGAGGCTTTTCGTCGTCCCCTGGACACCCACATACAGCACCCGCCCGGCGCCTTCGTCCTTGCCGCGCGGCGTCTGCGAATAGATCAGCACAAGACGCTGGTCCTCGCTTGCGAAAGCGTCCAGATCCTGTCCTCTCGACAGATACATGATCGCTTCGCCGATCACGCCGGTCGGAACGCTGTTGCGTGCCGCTGTCGAGTAGATCGCGTCGAGCAGACGATATTGCCTTTTGTGTGCGCCTTCCTCCGGCGCACCCGAGTAGTTGAACAGATCTTCGCGTACCCAAGGATCAACCCCCGAGACGAACACGCCTGCGGCATTGCGCGTCAGCGTGCCGACGAAAACGTTCTTGGCGTAGATCGACACCTGCATGAGGGATATCGTTGTCGTCTCGCGGTTCGGCCGGTATCCACGCAGGGCGACGACATAACCCGGTTCCAGGCCGTCCCGGCTAAAGAGCGCCTTCAGGGCCTCGCCTGCCAGCCTGGCGTCGTCGGCGGAGAAATGCGCATCGAGCGCAACGCTGTCCAAACTGCGATTGTTGAGGATCTTCACGAAAGTGTCTTCGGTGGCCTCGAACCGCTGATATTCATTCATGACAGTTGCGACGCTGGTGTTGTTTTCGATCTGGGTCTTCTGGAATGCGGGAAGGGCTGCATCGCCTGCATCGATTGTTTCACCCCAGCCAGCTTCGGGATCGTCCGTGCCTGCCTGTTGATCCGAAGCCGGCGCGAGCTCACCCGCGGCAGGAGATGGCTCAAGGTCGTTCTGCAGATCGCTGGAGGGCGCGGGCGCGGTCTTTCGTTGCGCCTGGAAAAATGCAAAATCCTCCTGCGTCGACGGTATCGTCGTCATGAATTTTTCGCTGGCGCTAAGCATGACATCGGACAGGATCTCGATCTGTGGCGAAACCTCGGCCTGGTCGAGTTCTGCCGGACGCGGAATCACGCGGCCTTTCGTTGCTGCGCCGCTATCGGGTGCGAGCGTGATCCACATAGGATCCCCCGCTAGACCGATAATGGCAGGCACATAGACAGATGCATCGGCCGGCACATCATCCGCTCCTTCCACCGCGTGCAACTCCTCGTCTTCGTCGCCAAACGACCAATAGTCCGCGGTGAGGTAGAAGCCGACGGCGATCGAACACAGGAAAATCAAGGCGAAGCCGGCGATAAGCCGGCGCCAAAGTGTGCGCCGGCGAAGGGCGGCGCGCGCCTGCTTTTTCGCCTTGAAGCTGGTGTCGATCGCGTGCGTCACGGACTGCTTCCGGTCAGGAAAAACGTCCACCGCACCTGTTCAAGCGTATCGACTTCAACAAATCGCGCCGCGATATGGCCGCGCTGCCAGCACTCCTCGATGCCGCGTATCGAGAAACGTCGCCGCTCGATGCACATTTCGGTCGACCCGGTCAGGATCGCGTGGCCAAAAACGTCCGTGGCATAGATGTAGATGTAGCGGTTCGTCAGTTCCTCGCGAATGACGTTCACGCACTGATTTGCGCCGATGGTCCACCAGCCGTCGGTCTGGTCGGCATTGTCGATTGTCTGGCCGACGGCGAGGTTGACGACGTCGAGCGTCTGATTGCAGACCGTGAATTCGGCGCGCGCTTCGTTGCATGAGAGCACGGCCAGCAGTGCCGCGGCCGAAACCACCGCAAGCCTCATGCCGCCTCTCAAGGCAAGCAAGGCGCGAGCCCGATCACGCTGCTTTACGGGCAGGCCGGCAGACGAGCGGGGCAAACGCGAGCGGCAGAGTTCCATTGCACGCCCATGCTACCCGCCGAGCCGGAAATATTTGGCACTGGCCGAGAACTGTGATCCGTTGGTCTCGATTTCTTCGAGAATTTTGGGCAACAGCTGCGAGGCAGGCACCGGCGTGGAGAACGCAGCCGCCTGAATATCCTGGGGGCCGGTGATCACCATGATGATCTGCGGCACGGCCTTGCCTGCAGCCCTGTCGGCCGCGCCGAGGCCGATCGGGATGCTGAAGGTAGCCTTGTCTGACTGTACGACCATGCGGTCGTCGAGGTTGAACATCATGCCTTTGTGGTCGATCAGCAGCACGCTGGAAATGAGCCCGCCATGCGTCACCAGCGTGCCGCTGATCGGCGTACCGTTCGGCACCGATGTTCGATCGAGAACCAGCTGCGGCTTGTCGACCGCAGTCTGGCCCAGAAAGCGCAGGAAGTTGGTGACTTCGCACTGGGTTGGCTCGATGAGGCGCACGCTTATGTCCGGCTCAACGTGGAACTTTGCCTGGAAATCAGTCAGCATCTGTTCGAATGGCTGAACCGCCGTTCCAAATCCTTCGATGGCCGCCGTCTTGTCGGTTATCGACGTGACGGCCGCATAGAAACAGTCGCCGCCGCTGAAGTCGCGAACCCACGAGACCCGTTGCGCCATGTCGTCGATGACCGGAGGAACTTCCGGCTTGGGCACGTTCAAGGCGACCGTGGCCTGGCCTGGCTGTTTGGCAGCCGGCTGGTCGGCCTGCTGCCCCTTTGCGCCCGTCGCATCTGCTTGGCCTGCAGCCGGTTCGGAAACGGGCGTAGCCGATTTCGCCTCCGCCGGGTGGCTGGCCTGTCGTTCAGGCTTTTGGCTCACCGCAACGTCGGGCTGGCGGGGTGGCGGCGTTAAAGCTTTTTCGGCTGGTGGAGCGATTGGAGCGATCTTGCCAAGCGGCGGAGGCGTCTTCGGGCTGTCGCCGGCCGCGATGTCGGGCTGAACTGCCGGCGACATTTTTTCGGCCGGCGGTTGTGCCGCGCTTGCTGGCGATTTCGGTGTTTCCCTGGCTTGCAGGGGGATCTTGGCGGGCTCTGCCGGCTGCAGCTTTTGGCTCTCCGCGACGTCGGGCTGGGGCGCTGCCGGCGTTGACGTTTTTTCGGCTGGTGTTGGGGTTGGAACGAGTTTGTCAGGCGGCGGAAGCGTCTTCGGGCTGGCGTTGGCAGCGGTATCGGGCTGAATTGCCGGCGGTACGTTTTCGGCCGGCGGCAGCGCTGCGCTAGCTGATGGCTTCGGGGCTTCCCCGGTTTGTGGGAGCATCTTGGGCGACTCTTTCGGCTGCGGCCGTTGAGGCGCAGCCGCCTCTGCCTGATTTTCAGTTGGCGATGCGGTGGTCTGCGTTTGCGGCTGCGCGGGTGGAACTACCTCTGGCGGCCTAGGGGCGTTCGCAACATTATCCGTCGCGACCGGCTTTGATGCCTCTGGTGCGGGCTCTGATGGTTCTGGGGCGGACAGCGATGTCGTGCCGGCGGTCGGCGTGGTACGCGTCATAAAACCGCTGACATAGAGGCCGGCAACCGCGGCGAGAGCCAGCGTCGCGAAGGCAGAAATCGCGATGGTTCGGCTCTTTGTGGATTTTCCGGGCCCGCCACGTGCGACCGCGCGTGGCGGGCTGGCGACTGCTGAAGGCCGCGGTTCGGACAGCAGCGCAGGCCGGACATGCGGGACGAAGCGCTGCCCACCGGAACCTGCCGTCACAGGCGCGTCACGCCCCAAATCATAGGAAGGCTGGGCCTTGGGCTCAGGCGCAAGGGTTTGCCCCGCTCGTGGCAAACCCGGCCGATCGCGGGTCGGCATGAACGTTGGCGGCGTTGTCCCTTCGTCCTCGTCACGCGTCATTCTGGCGATTTCCGCCATGCTCGCCGGGCGGTCTCGCGGATCCGGCTGCAGCATGGCTTCAACAATGCCACGAAAATCGTCGTCGATGTCGGACAGGTCGGGCACGGTCCGGCGCTTTTCGATGATCTCGAATTGGGACCCGCTCATGTCGATCGGCTTCCCGCGCAGAGCGGCAACCAGCACCAGCCCCAGGCTGTAGATGTCGGATTGCTCGCTGACATCGCCGCTGTAGAGCCCAAGCTGTTCGGGCGAAACATAGTTGTACTTTCCCGCGAATTTTCCGCCGATCAGGGTCTCCCCACCGACGGTCGCCGATCGCGCAATACCGAAATCGATGATCTTGGCGCGGTCGACTCTACCCCCTGGCAAGATGATGTTATCGGGGGAGAGGTCGCGGTGAATTGCTCCCGCTTGATGCACGGCGCTCAGACCCGAAGTGAGGCGATGGCAGAGCTTGCGTACCTCTTCAGTCGGCATCGGGCCACGTCGCATGATGTCGTACAGCGACTCGCCGTCGACAAATTCCATGGCAAGGTAGGGACGACCGATGCCTGGATCGATGGTGAAGACGTGGTATCGCACGACCGCATCATGCGACAGGTGATTGAGGATTGACGCTTCCTTGCGGAACAAGGACAAGATCGTCGGGTCGCGGGCAAATTCGGGCAGGACGATCTTGATCGCGACGTGGTCGCCAGTCTGGATGTTGTGGCCACGGTAGACCTCGCCCATGCCACCGAATGCGATCCGCTCGTCAAGTTCGTAGATGCCGCTGAGTTGCGTGCCGACGGCGGTGTTGGCCAGCTGCGGCGATATTCGCGTCTTGTCGTCGGCGCTCATCAGCCTCAACCCTCCGCTCTGGACAGATCAGGGTAGGGGGGGTGTCTGTTGTGCCCGTTTGCGAACTTCACCAGCACAATGGTGACATTGTCTGTTCCGCCCCGCGCCAGCACCATTTGCAGCAGATTTTCGCAAGCCGCCTGAGGCGTCGCGGACACCACCGCGGCTCCGATCTCGGCGTCGGTCAAATGCGCCGTCAGCCCATCTGTGCACAACACAAAGATGTCTCCCGGCATGATTTCGCCTTGCTGGAAATCGATGACGATTTCGTCGCTGACGCCTACCGCATGCGTGATGACATTGCGGCGCGGCCAGGTGAGCGCCTCGGCTGCGCTGATCATGCCGCGATCGAGAAGTTCCTGAACTTCGGTGTGGTCCCTCGAGATCTGCGAGATCGAGGCGTTGCGGACCAGATAAACCCGGCTGTCGCCCGCCCACAGGCAGGCAAATCGCCCATCCATCGCCAAGAGGGCGGCAACGGTGGAGCCGATGGTTATGCCGCGGGATTCGGAGATCCTGCGGATCTCGGCGTTGGCGCGGCTCAGCCTGTCCTCGAAGCGCGCCCGAAGATCTGGGGCGGAGCTGGCAATCCCGATCGTGGCCAGATGATCGACAATGCTGGCTGAAGCGACCTCTCCGGCTTCATGTCCACCCATTCCGTCGGCCACCACCCACAGGCCGGTTCGTGGCTCGACCAGATAGTTGTCTTCATTATGCTCACGGACACAGCCATTGTGGCTCACGCCGAAGCTTTCAAAGGAAAGGGCGACATCGCTCACCTTGCCACCAAGCGCTTCTCAAAGCGTCCTCTGCGGCGCACCTTCAGGCGCTCGCTGCCGCCACTTTGCCACAGGCTGGAATATTAAAGTATCGAAATTTCTGGAGCGCGTCACTGCAAGGAAAAGCCCGAGAAATGGTCACGACGCGACGCGGCTGTCAGCTGCCCCTACTGCGATCTCCCCGGATATCGCGGGGCCGCGCTGGTTGACTTAGGCAGTACCGTATCTATATGTTCCTCATGTAAACCATTGAGGTCATCATGGCTCGGACAGCGCCAAACACAACTGTTCTCCGGTCTGATAGCCTTCAGGCGATGTTTCTTCGACGCGCCACGTCAGCGCTGGAGCGCATAGCAGCCACTGCCTCTTCGAAGGTTCTCTCTGACGCTTTGTCAGCCCCGACCGATGCCGGTTCGCTCGCCCGGCTTCTCAGCCAGTCTGACGTCATCGGGTCAGCTGTCATAGAACTCGACCCACTCGTTCCCGCCCTTGCAAGGAACGTCGAACACCGCAAGATTCTGATCGAGCGTGCGGGTGGCACCTTGTCGGCCGAGGATGCTGGACGGCTGCTCGGCATTTCGCGACAGGCAGTGGACAAGCGCCGGCGGGCCGGGTCGTTGCTTGCCGTTCGGGAGGGAAGCGACTGGCGATATCCTGCTTGTCAATTTGACGAAACAGATGTGGTCGCCGGCATCGCGGACGTTGTGCGGGCCTACACTTCAGCCGGACCGTGGATGGCGCTGGACTTCTTGCTCGCCCCAGACTCGGTGCTTGGTGGGCGCACGCCACTTGAGGCGTTGAGGGCCGGCGATCGAGATTCAGTGCTGCGCGTTTTACGCAGTGAGGCTGCGGATGGGTTTGCGTGATTTCCATGGAGCGGGCAGCACGCCGAGGTCCACTAGGTGTGGCGCCTGCTCCTCCCGATTGGCTTGACGATATCTCGCTTCCTATTGATGAAATAGAAGCCGGTCAGGTGTTGCACCGTATTCACCGAACTTGGCTCGACCCGATTTTTTTCGGCCCGGGACGAGGCGTGCCGCCGGCCGGTCGTTTTGACAGCGCGGGCGGGTGGTTCGGAGTCATTTATGCCGGGCTGACGCTTCGCGGCGCGCTGGCCGAAACACTGCTCCGCAATCCGCAACGCCTCATGGTCAGCATGGCAGATATACTGGAGCGCTCCGCATCAGCGTTGGTCTCGGACCGGCCGTTGCAGGTTGTGCGTTTGTATGGACCGGGACTTCAAGCCGTGGGCACGGACAACGCGATTTCGACCGGGCCTTATGAGTCTTGCGGACTTTGGTCTGACGCGCTGTGGCGTCATCGAGATCAGCCGGACGGATTGGCCTACCAATCGCGACACGATTCCAGCGAGATCTGCCTCGCTCTCTTTGAGAGACCTGACTTTCAACTTCTGCCGCAGGAAACCCGATCCTTGTCGAGCATGTTCGACGAAGTTGCAGCGGTGCTCGACAGTTATGGAAAATCCGTTTCGCTACCCACCAGATAGGGCATCAGCTAGCGCTGCCAGCGACACACGCTTGTCGGGGGCCTGGCGCGGCGGTTGCTTGCCTGGATTGCTGGCGGACGGTCTGGGCATGCACACAAACCAGGCGCTTTGGACTTTGAGCCGCTACCAATCTCAAAACGCCTTCGGACAGCTAAATGCCGAAAGTGCCGGAAGGAAGAAGGGAGTGGGACCGGAACCGGCCTGAATCGTGTAGGCCACGTCACGTCCGCCGATTACGAAGCGGGCTTCAACAATGCTGTCCTTGGTGGTGATCGTGGCCTTGTCCAGCAACCGTTTCAGCGACCACGGCCCTTCGAACTTGATGGCGGATTCGCGGCCCGGCATTTCCGGGGTCAGTCTCAGACTGGCAGATCCCGCGGCCATGCCGTTCGGCCAGGACACGGTGCTTGGCGCATTACCCGCCTGCTTGCTCTGGACGATCTGGCCATCGACATCGAGCACCGCAGCATCTGCATCGCCGTGCAGCGAGAACGGGGTAAAGGTTAGGTCGACCGAGGGCGCTGACCCGCCCGAGGGAAAAAATGCGCCGCGGATTTCCGCAGCCAGCTGGAAGTCTTTCAGCGTTGGCTTCGAGAGGTCGCGCCCGAAGCGCGCATCCTGTTTCCAGCTCCAGTCCTGGCCGCTCATGTCGATCAACGATGCGAGATTTTGTGCGAAGAACCGGTCCATCAGGCCGCCCGGAGCGAACAACTTTGCAAAATCCGCCATCGCAATATCCTCGGTGGCGTCGCTGGCGAAAGGATAGCGGCCGTTGACCGCCTCCTCGCAGGGCTGTGTGACGGCCTGGTCGAGCATCTGGTTCAAATTCGCCACCGAAATTTCGGCCGCGTTGCCGTCAAACTCGTCTGCCGTCGCATTGACCATTCTGCCGAGTTGCTTGGGCAGACGCGATACATTGGCGCGAAGGGTGGCTATCTGCAGCTGCAGGTTCGTGTTGACGCGTTCGGTCTGTGAAGGGACCTCCGTCGCCAGTTGCAGGCTCTGGTAGATATCACGAAAATTCTGGGTCAATGCATCGATCGGACGGTGTCCGACAGGACCGCTCACCAGGGCTTGAAACGACCTGAACTGCGCTTCGATGTTTGCCCCGGGATTCTGGCTTTGTGAGCTCGCCGATCCCGTACCGGCACGGCTTTGCGATTTTGCGGTGCCGATTTGAATGCCGATGCGAGCGAGGCCCTTGGCCATGTGTGCGGCGTCCTGGGACTGGCTCTGGGCGATGCCTTTTGCCCCGGCGTCCGAGTCTCTGCCGGACACCGGGTCGCGCGTCAGAGCTGTTTCGTTGGCGATCGCCGTAAAAAGCTGTTCGATCGGCGAGGTTGGTGAGGCGACGGCGGAAAGCGCGACATAGTGCGGCGCGTCGTTCAGCATTGCTTTGAATTTCAAGCCGTCGAGAACGCTGTTCCACGCGGCTGTAAACTCCTTGCCGTAGCGATCGAGAAGTTCGGGGCCGAGCTTGAGCAAATCCTGATCGATACTGCCTTGCTCGCCGCCACCGCCCAGAACCCACTGATCGTCGACGAGCATCTGCGCAACGCGCGAAAGTTGTCCAAGATAGAAGTTGTTGAAGCCGGCATAGGTGTAGAGACCGGGAACACGAAGTTTCGACAGATCGCCGCCATCGACGCGCTCGAACACAAACTGCGCTTCCGGCCCACCTTTGAGGGAAACAGCAAAATCGTCCAGCGCAGCCGCGTACACCGCCGACTTGATCAAAGCGGACGCACGATCGGCAAGGCTCATGCGCCCGAGTGAGCGTTGAGCCGCTTCGACAAGTGGCTGGTTGAGTTCGAAAACCGGATCATAGGCATCGTCCAACGCAAGCATGGCGCGCAGGTGCTTTTCGAGCTGCCCGCGTCCTTCGCGGTTGCTCTCGCCCGGATACCGGTGCTGCTCCCAATCCTGCTTCATCCAGGAAATGATCAAGGCGTCGTCGACCTTAGGTGCCTTGCCGCCGAGCATCAGATAGATCTTCAGCGGTTCATAGAGCTGGGCCGGGTCAGCCATCGTCGCTTGGACGGTCCGCTCAGCCTGAATCAGCAGACGCGATCGGAACATTCGTTCCAGTGCTTGCCGGTAAGCCGTTTTGGATGCTGAAAGAAGCCTTTCCCGCTGGCTTAGGCCGAACGTTTCTTTGATCGGCGTCGGTAAGTCACTGCTTTCGAAGCCGGCCGGCAGGTTGCGCAGTTGATCGAGCGGCCCAATGACGTTTTCGAGGTCAACATCGGTAACCGTGGTGCTTTTGAGCAGGGCGTCCGTCGTGTCGCGATACTGGCTCGTGGCCTGCATGGTGGAGGCGATCAGCGAGCGGTTAGCCGTAAAGCTCAAGCCGAGCGTTCCAAGTGTCGCCGCGGTGAGCAACGCTATGAGGCCAAAGCCGCCATATCTGATGGCCGCTGTCCGCCTCTCAGCCGACCTGTCGTACGAAACCCATCCGGATTCGGCGAAAATGACCTTAGTCAGAAGATCATGCAAAAAAAAGCTTTTGCCGGTTCCTGACAGATGGTCGTGGGAATTGTTGCCGAAACTGCGGCCGATTGCGCCCAGCAGCTGATCAATCGGCGTTCCCTCTTGGGTGCCTGACGAAAAATAGAACCCACGCAAGCTGACATTCACCTGGCTGCGGACCGGATCGAACAGGCTGGTGACGAAACTGGCAATTCGGCCCTTTATAGCGCCAAACTGAGCCGGGAAGCCAAAGATCGATATGCGCGCGACCGGATCAGCCTCCTCCTGCAGGCGGTCAGCCATCTCTTCCGCCAAACGTCTTGCCAGTGCATCGAATTCGGCCGGAGCCTCACCAGCCATATTCTTGTTGCGGTCTGTGGTCTGGAATGTCGCGCCCCAGACCTTGCGCCTGCGCGGCTCGTCGAAATCGCCGAAATAATCCATGAAGCCGGAAACAAGATCGGCCTTGGTGAAAAGCAGGTACACCGGAAACTGGATTTTCAGCGTTTCGTAGATTTCCCTCAGGCGACTGCGTATTTCCAGGACGTGGGCGTCGAGCTGCTGGTCGTCGAGACTGATGAGGTCGACAAGGCTGATGGCCAGGATGACCCCGTTTATCGGGTGCCTGGCGCGGTATTTCTTAAGCAGGGACAAGAAGGCGAGCCAGCTCTTGCTGTCGCTTCCGGCATTGGAATCCTGCGTCGTGTAGCGTCCTGCCGTATCGATCAGCACTGCCTCTTCGGTGAACCACCAGTCGCAGGAGCGGGTGCCGCCGACACCGGCCACCGGCTGGGCGTTTCCCGAACCGGCAAGCGGAAAATTCAGGCCCGAATTGACCAGTGCCGTCGTCTTGCCTGCGCCAGGCGGACCAATGATGACGTACCAGGGGATATCGTAGAGGAAATTGCGCTTGCCGCTCGACCGCTTCAACGCTGCGATGGCTTCATTCATGCGCGCCTCGAGTACCGGCGAATCGTCATTGCTGCCCTCGGCGCGAGCGACGACCGTCTCGAGCGCTTTTTGCGCCTTTCTCCTCTGCCAAAAGCCCACTGCGTAAAAGAGGGCCGCGATCGCCACGATCGTGCCGATGATTGTCGCGCGCAGCCAGACGGATCCCAGAGGCCGGATATCGGCGAAGCGGATCAAAGGTCCGGCAAACCAGACCGCCGCCGCGAAACCGGCCAACGCGAACGTGCTGAATATCCGCAGCAGCCAACGCGTCATGGGCGTTTCCCACCGGCGGTGTTCACAGCGTTTCCTCCTTGGGGATCATCACGTCGACACGGCGGTTCTTGGCGCGGCCTTCGGGCGTCGCGTTGTCGGCAATTGGCTCGTCTTCGCCCTTGCCGTCGGTGGTTATTCGCGAGGGATTGCTGAATTTCGGGGCGATCATTGTTTCAACGGCCTTCGCCCGGGCGACGGAAAGGTCGAAGTTGGATTTGAACGGGCTCGATTTCCGTGGCTTCACATTGTCCGTGTGGCCGACGATCCTGATTGGCCCGGGCTCGCGCTCCAGGGCTGCGGCGATCTCTGCGGCTAGTGGCTGAAACTCAGGCTTCACTTCGGCCTTGCCAGGCTGGAACAACACGAGATTGTTGATCTCCACCACGATGAAGTCGCCCTTAGTGCCGATGGTCAGCCCGCCGCGCTCGATTTGCGTGACCAGCGCCGAACGGATGCGATCGATCTGCGTGGTTGCGGCCGGCGGGACGACTTTCGCCGGTTCGGCAAGCGGCGCCACGCTGGCGCGCTCGATGGTCAGCGGCGTCGATGGGTTGAGCGCCAGCAATTGGCTGGCGGCAGCATCGCCCTCGTCCGTCATGAAGACCCGCAACGTGAAGAACGCCGCCGTCAGCAGGGCCGACGCCGTTGCCGCAACGACCCAGAGCGGCAGGCGGCCCGAAGACGGCACCATCGTCGCCGCCATGCCTTGCCAGCGCGGTGAGATGTCCTCTCCGGCGCGGGCCCTGAAGTAGCGGAGCGTCTCATAGACATCGCCCCGGACACGTTCAAGACTGGTGTCTTCGCGCGCCAGGCCCCGATACTGGCCCTCAAATCCCAGGGACAGGCAGACATGCATCAGCTCGAGCAGATCGTAGTGCGGCTCCGGATTGGCCAATACCTTGTTCAGTGCTTCGAAGAAGCCCGCGCCAGTGGGCTCAACGTGAAAGAACTGTAATAGCATGCTGTGCTGCGCCCAGGCGTCTTTGCCGGCCCAGGGCAGGTTGCCGATAAGATCGTCGGCGGTTTCGCAAAGAGCGAATTTTGCGATGCGTGCGTCCTCTTCGGCAACGCCTGACTTCTCCAGTGTCCGGTCGAACCTCTCCAGCGCTTCGGCGATATGTTCCGCCAATGGCTCTGCTTGCCTTTCGACGGAGATAAGCCTGAGTTGCGCAAACAGCATGAGCAGTGGCGCTGACGCGGCGAGCATCTGATTTGCCGCCGAATATTTAATGCTGTCCGCGGCCTCCAGCAGGACCTCCTGCTGGATGGCCTGCCTTGATGCGACCGCCCCGGTTTTCGCCGCAGCACCGGATGGTGCTCCTTGATAAAGAACGGTTCCGGATGTCCAGCCCGGTGGCGCATGGCTGCCGATACCAGGATCGAAAACCGTCGAGTCCTTGACTTGCGAGGGACTGACACTGTCCGCGATGGGCTCCTTTGGGGGTAGGCCTGGATTCTGCGCGCGCCGGGGATTGGCGCGAATGACAGTCTTGCCCGCTGGGCCGAAAGGACCGTCCTTCGAGCTCATCGTCCGGGTTCCGTCGCCATGCGGTGTCGGCTTCTGTGGGTGAGAGGCGCCAGACGTTTCCTGGCCGGACCGGGCAAGCAAGGGGCCTGCCGGCGAGAGTGTGCTCCTGACGAAGCCTGCCTACAGGATGCTATGCCGCCGTAACATGACATTTGCCGCGACCCCCAGGTCAATCAGGCTTACCCGCTTGGCGAACTGTCGTAGGTGATCGTAGTCTCAGATATTGCCGATTGGAACATGATGCGGCACGCCAACGATTTTTTCTTGGTCAGCTGCAGCGCCGCGGTCCCTTGGATTGTTTTATTTTTGCTTGTCGGCTTTGGCATAGGCCTCGCTGAAATAAGCCAGGAATATGTCCAGCATACCGTTTTCGTGGCCCTCCTCCATCGTCCGCCATGTCGTGACAAAGGCGTCCCATGCCTGACTTTTCTTGGAGGTAAACGATGACGGCGGGAGCTTTTTGCCGATCGCTTCCGGCGACAGGTCGTCAAGCAGTCGCGACAGCGCAGCTTGCATGGCGGCATAAGTCGCAAATTCGTGCGTCTTGAGATCGCGGAACGCGTCTTCGATACTGTTCCTGGCATCGAGATAGCCGGCTCTGCGCCGTGCAAACATGATTTCGAGTATGTCGTCGATATCCGGCACGAACTTCAGGGGGTTGTTGTCGGCCGAGCTTATCATTGTTCGGTGTGGGCTCTTGGCCAATGTCTTTGCAGCCGCACGTGCCTTCAGCAGCAAGGCCAGTTGTTCGACCACGACCCGAAGGACCGAGCCGATTTCGGCCGCAACTTCGTGCGGGTCCCGCGACTGCAGCAGTTCCGGGGAAATACCCGCTCCAATCGCGATTTCCCGCAGCACCTCGTCTCTCGTCGAAGGAACGGACGCGGGCAGCGACGGTGCTTGTTGCCCGAGCCATCGCTCTGCCGAACCCAAGAAAGGCTCGCCTCCAGAGTCAAGCTGCCGATCGACCACGACGGGCATGTGTCGTTGCGTCGAATCTTGGTTGCCTTGCGGATGAGTTGGCGTGGCGCGCTCGTCAATCGATACAGAGATGACGTAGCGGCCGACCAGGAGCCTGTCGCCGTGGTCCAGCCGGTGCGGACCGGTGATGCGTTGGCTCGATCCGTTAATGAAAGTGCCATTGCGCGAAATATCGTGAAGCCAAAACGCGCCTGCCTCGTATCGGATCTGGCAATGCCGGCCGGAGATGAACTTGTCAGGGTCGGGTAAGATCCAGTCGCAATTTTCGCGCCCGATTTTGAAGCTGCGATCACGCGATCTGTAGCCGGGCGACACGCCAGCGGGCAGGGCATCGACATTGCTGATCTGCAGACTGATTAACATGCGAAATCGCCTGTGTGATCGCTGGCGGCCTTGTCGGCACGATACTCCATGTTTTTAGCGTGGCTAATCCAAATTCGCATCACTTTGGCGCAAGGCAGCGGGCGAACCCTGGATCTTGCAGATTCGCCCAGCTCTGCATGGTCTCTTTGGCCGGCGCAACAACATGTGATACGCTCAACACGGACCAGCAACCCAGCGAGAATTGGTGTGGGCTTTGAGTTCCTGAACCTGATGTCGTTAATATAGCAGGACCTTCAAATCCACTGGGGGGCGGGTCCAGGAGGGGCACGACCAATGCCGAATGAACGTGCCACGGTTGTGCAGACGCCGCTTGGCGCCGAACTGTTGACCTTCACGCATCTTGTCGGGCGCGATGAGATAAGCCGTTCTTTCGCCTATACGGTTGGGTTCGTAAGCACCGACCACGACATCGATCCGCTGAAGATGCTGGGTGGGGCTGTCTCGATCGAAGGTGAATCCGATCCGAAACGTTGGTTCAGCGGCCTTGTGTCCGAGTTCAGACTTACCCGGATCGAGGACCGATTGGCCTATTACGAAGCGGTCGCCAGACCATGGCTCTGGTTTCTCGCCAACACGACCGATTGCCGTATTTTTCAAAACATGAGCGTTGTCGAAATCGTCGAAGAAGTGTTTTCGAAATACAGCACGGCAAAATTCGAGAAGCGTCTGCAAGGCTCCTATCCATCGCGCGAATACTGCGTGCAATATGACGAGACCGATCTCGATTTCGTGCAGCGGCTGCTCGAGCACGAGGGCATTCTGTATTTCTTCGAGCATGACGATGGCAAGCACACGCTTGTGCTCGCCGATGCCATGAGCAAGCTGAAGCCGGCGCCAGGTTATGAGAAAGTGCCTTACCACTTTGAGGGGCAGGGCTCCCGGCGCGATGTCGAATATATCACCGAATGGATCCCGGGCAGTTCGGTGCGGCCGGGCGCCTATGTCCATACCGATTATGATTTCAAGAAGCCGGGCGCCGACCTGATGGCCAAATCGGCCCAGCCGTTCAGTCACAAGTTGGCCGCGGGCGAGAATTTCCGTCAGCCCGGCGCGCATCTCGAGGTGGGCCGCGGCGACAGCCTGGCGGCGATCCGACGCGAGGAAATCCAGGCGGTGCACCAGCGCATCGCCGCGGTTGGAACCGTGCGCGGCCTGTATTCAGGCTGCACGTTCAAACTGGACGGCTTTCCGCGCGAGGACCAGAACCAGGAGTATCTGGTGGTCAGCGCCGAATACAGGCTGTTCGACCCTGGCTACAGAGCCCATGCGGATATCGACAGCGAGAACTTCAAGGTGATCCTTGGTGTGGCGCCAATGGCCTTGCCCTATCGTCCGCCGCGGGTCACGACACGGCCGATCATGCGTGGCCCTCAGACGGCGACGGTGGTCGGTCCGTCCGGCGAGGAGATATTCACCGACAAATATGCACGGGTGAAAGTGCAGTTCCATTGGGATCGGCTGGGCAAGAAGGACCAGAACAGCTCCTGTTTCGTGCGGGTCTCGCAAACCTGGGCCGGCAGCGGCTGGGGTTTCATCCAGATACCGCGCATCGGGCAGGAGGTCATCGTCGACTTTATCGAAGGTGATCCTGACCTGCCGATCATTACCGGCAGGGTCTACAACGCCGCGCAGATGCCGCCCTACGGACTGCCCGGCAATGCCACGCAATCCGGCTGGAAATCCGATTCATCGAAAGGCGGCGGCGGCTACAACGAGCTGATGTTCGAGGACAAGGCCGGCTCCGAGCTGGTCAATTTCCAAGCGCAGAAGGACCACCACCTTCTGATCAAGCACGACCGCAACAAGCTGGTACAGCATGACCAGTCGGACCGCATCGATCACGACGCCAAGCACTCCGTAGGGCACAACCTCGACGAGGACGTCGGCAACAACAAGACGGTCAAGGTCGGCGTCGACCAGACAACGAATATCGGCTCGAACGACACCGAGACGGTGGGCGTGAACCGTTCGCTGACAGTCGAGGCCAACGAAACCATCCATGTAGTGTCGAACTCGACAGAGAATATCGACGCCAATCATTCGCAGACAGTAGGGATTGTGCAGACCATCACGGTGGGTGCTGCTCGCGTCGATACGGTCGGGGCGGCCGAGACGCGAAGCGTCGGCGGTCCGCAGGTGAATACAATCGGCGCGACAAGGTCGGTGACTGTTGGCTCCGCTCAAAGTCACAGTATCGGGGCCTCCGACACTTGGACCATTGCCGCCGATCAGAGCGTAAGCATCGGTGCCGGACAGACCATCGCAATAGCCGCCTCACAGGCAATCGACGTAGGGGCCTCGCGCATCTCGAACATCAAGTCCAATGACAGCACTGACGTCGGCGGCGGGTACATACTGAAAGTCGCCAAGGGAAGCTTGACGGACGTGAAGGAAAGCGGCGTCGTCAATATCGGGAAGGAATTTACGCTCGAGGCAGCGGATTCAATCACCTTTAAATGCGGCAGCGCCAAGATTGTCATGAAAAAAGATGGAACCATTACCATCGACGGCAAGGACATCTTCACGAAGGCGTCCGGCAAGATCAACACCAAAGCCTCGGGTGACATCGTCATGAAGGGCTCGAGCATTAATCAAAATTGAGGTTAGCTATGAGCAAGGTGAAGCAGAGCATCGACGGCGTCGTGATTGGTGTTTTTCTCGGCTACGGTGACGATGGCCCACTTGTCGTTTTTCCCGGCAATCCGCAAGAGCAGGCGCTTTCGGCGCGCGCTCTCGTTGAGCTGACCCTGGATATGGTCGGGTCCGAAGTGGCTCTTCTGTTCGAGGATGGCAATCTGCTGCGTCCTTTGATCATGGGGCGTATCGTCGACCCCGCGCGCAAAGCAGCTGCCTTTACGCAGGTCCTGAGCGATGGTGAATATGTTCGGGTGAAAGCCCAGAAACGAATCGAGCTTCGATGCGGCAAAGCAAGCATCATCATGGACAGCGACGGTCATATTGTCATTCGGGGGACTTACGTCGTCAGCCATGCCAGCGGTGCTAACAACATTCGCGGCGGCTCGATCAATCTGAATTAATGTCCGCCTCCGAGCATCGCACCAGGGCGTGGCCCAAGAGACGTGTGGCAACGGATATCGTTCGCCAGCATGCGGAGCGGGCTGCATTCCTCTGGGCGCAGCGTGACAATTTGTTGGCAAGTGATCCCCCGGACCCAAAAGCTATCGACAGCGTAGGTCAGCGTCTGGCAATCAACTTAGACGGATTGCGAATCGCAAGTGCGAGTGCCTGGCCGTTTTTGCTGAAGCAATATGAAGACTTCTCTGAAAAGGGCGAGCTGTTTGCCTTGGGCTGGGCTGCGCTCGAGCTGATGGACAACGGGCGTGTCGGCCAGGTGGTCGAATTTGGACGTCTCGCTCCAGACAGTACGCCTGGCCTGTTGGGAGCTCTCGCCTGGCATGATGCAATGACGATTGCTCCCTTTGTGCGCGAATGGATAGGCAGCGGCGATGCCTTCAAACGCCTGCTGGCCGTTTCGGCTTGCCAGGAACATAGCGTGGATCCTAAGCACATTCTTGTACGATTGGTTCGTGATTCAGATGCCAAGGTTTGTGCCACGAGCGCACGATTGGCCGGCACGCTGAAACGGACGGACCTCGCACGCGAGCTCTTCGATCGACTTGTCGATCGCGACGAATTCGTGCGTTTGTGGGCGGCTTGGGCTCTGACGGAACTTGGCTCCGGCGATGCCGCACGCGACAACCTCAAGAAGGCTGTGCCTACTGCTGGAGTAAATGCGCTAGTTGCTATGCGCGCCGTTGTGAAGGCAGGCCCCGAAAAGGAAGTTCGTGCATGGATGGGCCGAATGATGACTGCCCCCGTGACGGCACCGCTTGCGGTGCGCGGCATCGGAATGCTGGGCGACCGCAGAGTATTGAATTGGCTGGTTGATCGCATGCGCGAGCCGCAGCTGGCAATTGCTGCCGGCGCCGCGTTTCTCGAGCTGTTTCCCGAGGCGAGGGAAGATGGCGATCTCTTCACCATCGACGCCACAGAGGCCGGAAAGCCCTTTCTCGCATGCTTTGTCGACGGCATGGCGAAAGTGCCTTTAGCGGACAAGGTCGAAGCCTGGGGCAGGGCAGCCGGCCTGCTGGTCACGCGGTAGAGCACGGAGGGTCAACCCGCTGGAGTTTTCAGGTCGCAATCGGATGGCCGAAAAAGTAACGCTGACCTGATGCAAATTTGTGTACGTCATTGCTCTCGAGGAACGTCTCAAGAATGCCGGCGGCCTGAAGCGGATTCAGGTCGGCCTCCTCATTGAAGAAACCCGAGCAGTTGACGCCCGTCGTCGCTTCGAAGAGCAGTCGTTCGCGATAGAGCCGCCCCAATTGAAAGTCACCAATCCCCGAGCGTATTCTACCAAGCATGCTCTTTGCAATATTTACAATATCAAGTATTTCCCCCCCGAAGATGGGCACTTCGGGTGACGCAATCTTCTGGATCAGGTTGCCGCGCGAACTTGCAACGCGAGGAAAATATGCCTCGCGATTGATCCTCTCCCCATCCTCGAGCTCCTCAGTGGCGCCAGCCATGATTGCGTTGTCATCTGCTTCGAGCAAATAGGAGAGTTCACGTTCTATCTGGCGCCTCGGCTCGATATCTAAGGCTCTATTGTGGAGGTCCAAGAGACGATCAATCGCCCTAATATTGGATGTAGCACCCAATGCCATCGCCAAAAAGTACAAGTAATTATCGGAGTCCTTGTTTTCTATATAGTTAAAAACGTCCAAAACGATTTCAATTGTTCCTGCATATCCAGAA
Source organism: Mesorhizobium sp. M0991 (assembly GCF_040318915.1). Classification (NCBI taxonomy): domain Bacteria; kingdom Pseudomonadati; phylum Pseudomonadota; class Alphaproteobacteria; order Hyphomicrobiales; family Phyllobacteriaceae; genus Mesorhizobium; species Mesorhizobium sp. M0991. The sequence continues at coordinate 91,408 of NZ_JAMYNE010000020.1, read as the reverse complement.
AGTGTGGATGCGGCATGCCAAACCACGTATAGGGGATTTTCCCTTATTAGCGGCCCGAGTTTCGAGAGGTCTGTAAATCTTCCTCGTTCACAGGCGAGGAATTGGCCGGCAATTCTCTCCCAAAGCCTGTTGCTGGAGAGAAGTTCTGCCAAATCAAGTGATTGAAGATCGAGCTTGTTGATGTGAAATCCAACAGCCAGGTCCTGGAAGTCATAGTCAGAAATTTTCGGGTATTTAGCCATATGTACGCCTACGGAAGAAGATCATTTACTTTTTCGAGCTCACTCTGTAAGTTTTCGATCTCATTGCATTCCGGGTAGTCCATGAAATGCTGCGGAACGACATTGCCTTTGTTGTTGCAGCCGCCCGCCATCCTCGGGGTTTTGTGATTGAGTTTGCCCGGATTGGGTGTACCTGGCGGGCTTCCTGCTGGTGGGGCTGCCGGAACTGTTTGTTTCGTAACTCTTTCCCATGCTCTTGTGACCTGGGTTTTCTTAAGAGGCGTGAATGCATCATAAGCAGCCTGTGCGGGCGTCGGACCCGCCGGCTTGGCTGGGGTTGCAAGAGAAGGTATTCGCGCACCTTTGGGAATGTCAAAGTACAAGGCGCAACCTTGATTGTCTGCCTTGTGCACATTCGGACAACTGGGCTTTCCTTCTTTGGCCAGACGCCTGTTTTTCGCTTTCAGCCTATTCATCTTTTTAAGAACGCCTGATAAATGGGCCTGTTCGGTGGCCTTAGTTGGCTTGATACTCGCGACCTTCTTCTTCCAGAAGTCGTTTTCCTTCATCACAGGGTAGGCCTTGTTGGTTGCAGGGTCTTTCTGCCAGGAGTGGAGATTAAGACCACAGCAAGGGCACTTACCAGCCTCGACTGCCTTCTTCGCTTGCTTAAAATTCTGCGTCTCTCTTGAAGGCTGAGGCGGTGTGGCTCCAACATGTGATGCGTGGTTGCTCGTTGTCAGGTCGATGTGACGACAAACGTTCTTGTCCTCGAATTTCACGCTCATGCACCAGGATTGGAAGTAGGTCTTTCCTGTGATCTGGTGCGTAATGACCGATGCCCCGAACGTGCGGGTTGCGGCCTCGTTTCCGAGCGGGGATGTTTTGTAGTAAGATTTCTGTGCCAGCGCGACGGGCTTGCCTCCGATATAGACGGTTTCGGAGCCTTCCTTCAGGTCACTTGAAAAGGACGTGTTGGGGTAAGGAACGGGAATTGGACCCGCCGGCGGCGAGGGCGGTGACATGCAAACATCTGGGAACCGGGCGATGGACTGGTTCATGCCGTTCTTGCCGGCAATTTCCCATTTTTCCGCGAAGACGTCTTTCGTCACCTGTTGCCCCGCCCTACGCTGTCACAATGGCGGCGGCCCGGCCACCGAAGCTTGAGCTTCCATGCAGCGCTGCGATTGCTCCAGGAGCATAGTTTCTCTTATAGGCCTGCTCCGCCCAGGCAAACTGGATAAGGCCGGCAGCCGCCCCGCTGTCGCCGATACAGTCGGCCGCATGCCACACCGGTTGTTCAGGCCGGGTTTTTCGCATCGTTCTCATCTGGGCAAGAACGAGCTCTTCGAACGCATAAGACTCGCCCGCGACATCGGACAGGCGGAATGCCACGTCATGCATGTGCACGCCGGCCTCTTCCAAGGCGATCTTCAGCGCTGCGGTAAGGCCATTGGCGCGGAGAGGCTCCTCGTTGTAAATTGTTGCTGTTTCACGACCGAGCCCAAGACCCCTTACGATAACGTGGCTCTGGGTAATTGGCTGCCGGCTGACAACGGTTATGCAGGCACCTTCTCCGGGAATAAGACCGTCGGTCTCGATTGTGGTCTTTAAGCGTGCCCTGGCATCCAGCCAGCCGAGGGTGCGCGCATCGATGAGACTGTCCACGGCCAAAACGATGCAAGCGGGCACGTCACGGTTTTGCAGCAGGTCGCGGGCACGCGAAATTGCCGCGAAGGCTGAAATCGGGCCGGCTGCTATATGTCCCGATTTCGGACCGGCCAGCGGCGCTCCGTGCGGTAGCGTGATACCGCCGAGGATGCCGTTTATCCGGCCCCCGGGCATCTCGGGCTCCCGCGTGCACAGGATCAGCGGCATCTGCCCCCAAGGCAACGCCTCAGTAGCGTCGGGATCCAACTGATCAATTGCGAACTCTACCAGTGCGGAAAGTCGGTCTCGGCCCCGCAAATCAGGCGCAAATGCATTAACAACAGCACCAAGAATCGCCTCACCATTAGCGTCGCGGTATGGCAACTCACCAAAGGCCGCAATACCCGCGCGCATCGCCGCGACCGCACTAGCGGGAGAATAACCGACCGGAGAGACGAGGCTGAGACAGGAGATTGCGGTCACGACCAGCGCCGCATTTTCTTGAGTTCTTTGATGGCCACTGCCAAGCCGGCATAGTGCGGCTTGTCGCCGTCCTCCGGGATAAGGCTTACACCGACATGAACTTCTTGCAGCTTGGTCATCTTACGCGGCAACTTCGTCGCAACCCGTCCAACAAGCACGATTCGGTTCTCGTGGGGCACAAGGACCAGTGTGTCAGGGCGCAATGCCCTGGACTCGGTTATGTCATTGAAAAGGAAACGCACCGGGATCGAGAGCGCAGGCAGTCTTACCTTGAACTTCCCGCTTTTGTTCATGTTCAGGCAGCCGAACATCAGACCTTCGGTGAGCTGATCCACCCATTGATCCTGCGGCGCCGCCTGGAAATAACGGTCGTCGAAGTCGTGCGGCAGGAAGGGCAAGACGTTGTCCATCCAATGCTTGTCGTATGTGCCAGCATATAGCGCTCTCTCCTTCGCGAAGCGCGGTACAGGGCCGAAGCCGATCGGGCGCGGTCGGTCGTTCCAGATGCGCATCCGCGAATGCGGGTGCTCGATACAAGGCAGTGTCGTTCCGTCGATGTTGCTCTGGCCGACCAGATAGCCGGTGCCAATCGGGTTGACAGCATCGCTGCTATGCTTGGCGGGATCAGGATTGGTGCGGTCGGTGCCGCCGAAAGCAAGATGCCAGGCGAGTGGCATCGATATGAACGGAGTCGGCGGCGACGCCTGAATGCCAAGGCCGCCCCGGAACCAACGCCGCTGCCCGGTTACGATTGCACGTTTTTGTAGGTTGGGTCCAAATAGTCCTACCTCGAGCGACTCAATGGGTCGCCCGCCCGGCGCCATTGCCGCTGCGTCGAGCAGAACCTCGCACTTCGGCTTGACAGGGACAAAGTCTGTCTCGACTCGAATTGAAGTCGTTTCCGGGTCACCATAGTGCGTATCGGAATAGACGAATGGCGACTGCTGTTTGCTGGGCGTGCATTTTCCGTCTGTATCGACATCGAATGTAGCGCGGACGACAGCCACACAGTGTCTTACGCAGTGCTTGTCCTGATAGGGAAAAGCTTCTGCCAAAAATGGCGTGGTATTGCCGCTAACAAACATCAGTGTTCGCCCCCGTATAAGCTGGTCTCCCAGCTCTCCGCAAAGATTTGTTCCAACGTCGTCTGCGGCGACAGCGGGTCGATGTCGAAAATGTCCGAACGCGCTGTCCACATCGCCATATCGCTGATGAGCTCTTCGCCCGGCTCAACCTGCGGCACTGGTAGCGCAGCCAGCGCGCCATCCAATTCATCCGGCGTCAGCTCGCCGTCTTGGGCGGCGATGGCCACCTTTTCGATCTCGGCAAACCATGCATCGGCATACGCTAGCTCGACGGGAGCCTCGGAAAGCTGCACGACGACGCTCAACGGGAACTGCCTGCCAACTCTGTCGGCGCTCTGCACGATGACGCCTGCCGATGCGCCGAGAAAATCCGGACCGGTCAGGAACCGCAGCGGTGTGCCGCGCGCCCAGGATTCCGAGCCAATGAGCGGGACGACATGCTGCGCCAGCCAGCGGTCCCAGGCGCGAACAAAATCTCCCGGCAGCCGCCGGGTGACAAAATCGCCGGTCGCGGGCATTTTGCCGTAAAAGCCAGGCAGGATCATATCTGTGGCGGACATGAAAATTTCTTGAACATCTGCAGGTTGTAAGGGTTTTCGACGCTGGCAGCCTTGAGTTGGAAGTCGGCATACATCCCTTTGGTGCCCAGGCGCAGGCTGTAGACGTCCGACAGCGAGGTGCCGGTGAAGCGACCGCTGCGCAACATTCTCAGCCACGCCCAGCTGCCGGTCTCGTTGAGCAAGATTTCGGGCGAGCCATCGATCGGCTGGAAGGCAAGCGAGATGACCCCTGTGCCGTCCTTGCCGGGCCACGTCATCGGCTGCGGCCTCGTTGCATTGTTATAGTAGACGAGATTCTGCCCATCGAGGTTGAGCGTCACGCGCGCGACATTGGGCGACAGGTCCTTCGGTTCGAGCGTGAAGCTCATCAGCGGGCCTGAACCGCCGGGAAAGAGATCATCGCGGATCCGCCTTGCCTGTTCGAACGCGGCCAGTGCCGACGGGTCGAGGCCGAAATCGGCGCGCCATTTCCATGGCTGCGCTGACGTGTCGACATAGCTGATCAGGTGGTCGTTAATGAAGGTGTCGATCAGGCCTGCCGGTCCGAACAGGCGGGCGAAGTCGCGGACATTGACGTCGACGGCGCTGTCAGGGCTGAAGGGATAGCGGTTGTTGAGTGCTGCCTGGCAGAACGGCAGGATGTCGGCGCGCCAGATGGCGTTGAGCTCCGAGGTGACCGCCTTCTGCGTCAGCCCGCTCGTATCGCCGGCAATACCGCCCAACCAATCATCGATCGGGTCGGGCAGGATCTGCGCCTGCCTGGCAACCGCTCCAGTCAGTTCGGCAAGGCCGCCCTGTTTCTTGATGGCGTCCTGAGGATCGGGATTGGCCGTCACGGTCTGCAGCACATTGGACAGTGCGGTCAGCGCGACAATGGCGGCGTCGAGCGCCGGCGGCTGACCGTCGACCTCGGCGATGGCGCCCCTGAGCGGCTTGAAATGCTCGGCCACCAGACTGCCGGTAAGATCCACTTCGTCGGCGGAGCCGGCACGCGGCAAAAGCTTTGCTCCGGTTTTTACGATCTTGCCAAGCTTGCCCAGCTTGCCAAGCAGTTTCGAGCCACCTGCCGCCGCTGCCTTGTCGTTTGCCGGCGCGTCATCGGACCGCGTAAGCTCGGTCTCCTGGACCACCGCGGTGACCAAGCGCTTCAGCGCGGAGTCGGCACTTGAAAGATCCTTGAGGTTCTCACTGGCGACGTTGAGGTCGGTCAATGGCGCCAGCCTCATGTCGCGCAGGAAGCTGTCCCATTGCGCGATATAGTCGTCGTAATAGAGCTTCAGAATATCCTCTGACAGCGCTGACACCGAGGTTTCGGAATTTTCCGAGCAACCGCCGGCGAACACCGCCCGGTCGAGTGCTGCCTGGGCGGCGACATCCTCAACCCGGTCGAGAATGGCGTCATGGAAGCCGGCATAGGTAAACGCTCCCGAAATGCCGACCCGAAGCGTCTTGTCGGAACGCCGCGCAAAGACCTTTGCGCCGTTGGGGCCGGCGAAGTTGGCAGGAATCCATTCCTTGAGCGCAGTCACCGCCGGGTCGGCCAGCAGTTGTTTATAGGCACGCGCCGGCAAGGAAATCGTACAGACGGTTTTCAGTGCCTCTGCAACCAACGCCTGGTCCGGGGCGATATAACTGGCGTCAACCGCCATGCGACGGATCGCGGCAAGCTGGTGCTCTTCGGCGTCAGCTGTCGGAAAGGGGGCAGCCGCGGCGAATTCAGGCAGCTTGTTCACCCACCAGTCCTGGGCGAAATCCGGATCCATCTGAGAAAGGCCGGTCATCATGCGATAGGTCTTCAGCGCGCCAAGCATGAAGTCCGGATCGCGGATCTGCCGCCACATCGTCGCCTCGAGCAGCGCCACCATGTGCGGCTCGAGAACGTTGCGCAAAGCATGGTCGTAAGTGTCGGTCTGTGCCCGCACCAGTTCCGCCGAGGCTGATGGCCCCAGCAAATCCTGTGCTGCGCCAGGCGGCGGGGTACGGGCATTTGCGACCTCATCCATCGCACTGAGGGCGCCATCGATCGCGGGCTGTTCTACGGATGCCGGGTTTGCCGCGGCCGAGGTCAGTGGCGTTTGCAGCGCCTCGAACTGGCTTGCCTGGGCCGTGATCGCGTTGCGGTTGTCGTAATAGGACCAGGTGAACAGCCCGCTGACCAGTAGGGCGGCTGCGGCACATGCGGCGGCCGCGCCACGCCAGATCCAGGCGCGGCGGCGTTGCGCCAGCGGATCGAAGGTGCCGAGGCCGGCTTCCTTGAAGATGACTTCTGTAAGCAGGTTCTTCAGGAAGAAGCTGCGTTTTTCGACACGCGGCGCGGCCAACGCCCGGCGCGGCGGAAGACCGAAGGAGGCAGACAGCGCCGCGGTCAGCCGGTCGATGGGCGCCCCTTCCTGGGTCGCCGATGTCAGATAAAGGCCACGCAGCCAGGCGGCCTCCTCATACCGGCTTTCGCCGAACATCGCCTCGATCAGTACCTGGATCGGCTCGGACAGGCTGGCGAGTTGGGCGGGAAACCTGAAGATTTCGGCGCGGGCAGCAAGCTTGTCTTCGTCCTCCAGCCGGGGCACCAGCCGCCGCTCGAGCTCGGTTGCTAACGTCGCGATTTCCCGCTCGATGGTCTTTGCATCGACATGCGCATCGAGTGCGAACGTCGTCCCCCAGACCTGCTCGCGCGCAGCCGTCGACAAACCGCCGAAGAAAGCCTCGAACCCCTTGATCAGGTCGGCTTTGGTCAGCATCAGATAGACGGGAAGGCGGATTTCGAGGCGATCGTTGAGTTCGGCCAGCCGACGGCGGATCTTGCGGCCATGCGCCTTGATGGCGTCGTCGCCCTCCGAAAGCACATCGATCGAAAGCGCGACGATCACACCATTGAGCGCGCGACGGCCCCGGTGCTTCTTCAAAAGGTCGAGAAAGCCCAGCCACTCCACCGCGTCGACGTCGGGTTGGCTCTCCTGTTGGACATAGCGGCCCGCAGTGTCGATCAGAACGGCGCTCTCCGAAAAGAACCAATCGCAATTGCGCGTGCCGCCGACCCCTTGCAGGTCGTCGGTCAGGTCGATCGGAAAGTTCAACCCCGACTGCCGCAAGGCTGTGGTCTTGCCGGTGGCCGGCGGCCCGACGATCACGTACCAGGGCATCTCGCGCAGGAACTTGCGACCGCCCAGTTTGCGGCGCTTCAACTCGGCCATGACCTCAGCGAACTTGGCTCCGACGGCAGCAACATTCTCTTCGCCGGGGCTGAGTGGCTTCTCTACCGCCGGCGCGGCGATTTCGGCGACGAACATCCGGTTGGCACGGATCGCCCGACGCTGGGCAACGATCAGCCAGATCAGCCAGAAGATGACCAGCAGCGCGATGATGACGATGCGCACATTGTCCGAGGCGAAAGGGTCGTAAGGTCCGACCCTGACGATCGGCCCGAATATCCAGATCACCAAGGAAAGCAGCGTGATGCCAATCAGTGTCCACAGCCAGCGCGATGTCAGGACCGCCCAGAGGAAGCGCAGGATGAACATCTCACAGCCTCTTTTCGACCAGCACCTCAACGCGCCGGTTCAGAGCCCGGCCCTCGCGCGTGCCGTCATCGGCCACTGGATCCGTGGCTGCCCGGCCCTCGGAATGGACGCGTTCCTGCGGCACTCCGTTTTGTACCAGCATGTCGGCAATGGTCTGGGCGCGAGCCTCTGACAGTCGCTGGTTGGTCGACAGCGGATTGGTTCTTTGCAGAGGAACGCTGTCCGTATGTCCGACCACAGTGATGTTGCCGATCAGGTCACGATTGGCGAGGATCACCTTGGCGATCGAGCCGATCAGCGGCTCGAATCCTTCCGTCAGTGTTGGCCGCGACGACTGGAATAGTTCGGGGTTGGAGGCCTGGATGACCAGCTTGGCCAGTGAAACGCTCTCCGTGCCGCTGAGAGCCGATCTCAGATTGCCCGGCGCCCCGGCCTCAAATTCGGGCAGCAGTGCAAAATCCACAGTCTCCGGCGGCGGGACATCGACCGTTGGCGACACGCGACTGATGTCGCCACGGGTCGGCGGCGGCAAGGCGCGGACCAGGGCCGAAAGCTCCACCGCCTGGCTGCTTAGTCCCATTGAGAGCCCGACATAGGTCGCGGTGGCGATGACCGCCGCGGCAAGGGCCATCACCCAGATCGGAACGATGAAGCGCTGCGGCTCGTCGGATGCGATTACGCCCTTCCAGTTCGGCGACAGCGGCGCATTCTCGGCGTCAGCATCGCGCAGGAAACGTGCCGCGGCAACCCGAACGGCATTGAGCGAGCGATCGCCCGAGCGGCCGGGCACGCGATACTTGCCGCGAAAACCCAGTGCCAGGCAGTCATACTGGAGTTCCAGCAATTCGCGATCTCGGTTCGGATGGCGTTCCAGTTCGTCGAGCCGTGTGAAGAACTGCGTGCCGGCGTCGACATCGCCGCGCAACATGACCACAAGCGGCTGACGCGGCCACGCGCTGGCCCCGCCCCAGGGCGTGTTCAGGGCCAGATCGTCGAGCAAGGCCGCCACCACCCAGGCTGCCTGATCGGCCCGTTCCATCGACGACCCCGCCGCCATTGCCGTGTCGCGTGCCCGAACCAGTTCTTCGAGCAGCCGAGTGCGTAACACTTCCGGATTCTCCGGTGGCAGCGCGCTTTCAAGCTCAGGCGCAAACTCGAGCAGGGGCGCGAAGGCGTTGACAAGGCCGTTCGGGTGGGTGCGCGAGCGTTTTACCGGCCCGCCCGGCAAGGATGCCGCCATCGGTCGCGGCATCGGCGTGCCGGTCAGCCTGATGCGAGTGCGTTCGCGATCCTCCGACAGCCCGAAAGGATCATCCCGGCTCATGGTTTCACCTGTTCACCGAATAGCAGTCCACCTGCGGTTCGCTCGGCAGTACACCCGAAACGCCAATGACGAAGCCTGGGGCACCGAGCAGCGATGCCCAGTGCTCGCTTTTCTGGTCGAGCTCAAGGCACAGCCGATCGCCGTCGTAAGGAATCTCGCGAGGTTGCGAATGAAGCGGTTTCAGCGGGATGCCGGGCAGGCGGGACTTCCACAGGCCTTCGAACTCATCAGCCGAGCCCACAGTCGCCTGGTTGACGAATATCTTGCGTAGCGCGTCCTCCGACAGTTCCGAACCGACCCGGATGACGATCCGGCTGGCCACCAGCAGCTTCGGATTGTCGATGCGGATTTTCCAAACATTGGTCGAATGGCGCATAACGGGCAGCGCGCGCGATTTCGGCTCGATGTAGCGCAGGCTCAGGATCAGTGAGCGCAATGCATCCGCCAGCGCCGAAAACGGTGGGCCGGGCGCCATGTGATTGTAAGCCGGCAGCTCGCCCAGTCGCCGCGCGCTCGAGCCGTAGGTCGCCATCGAACCGGCAAGCCCGGCCAGTTCCAGGTAAAGTTCGGCCGGATGGAAAACATCCTGCGCCAGCATATGGGCCAGTCGCGGACGCGCCGCGTTGGCGAGGTTGAGCATCAACAGGTCTTCGACGCTGCGCCCTGGCCCGCCCATGACCATCTTGCCATGCGCCTCGGCGATTTGGTCAAGGCCCGTGACGACTTCCAGAAGCAATTGCCGGTACCAGGCCACTGCACCAGTAACCAGGGCCGGTGGCAGGAACGTCTCGTCCAGCGAAACGCCGCCATCGGCACGAACCCCCTTGATGTCGGCTATAGGCAGGGCGGTATAGCCGCCGACCGATTTGCCGGGTGCAAGCAACAGCGATTGCGGCCGGGCGATTTCGATTTCTTCGGGGTCTGCACCGCCCTGGACGGCATCGCGCACCGAAACAATCCGTCCATGATAGCGCGCACCGCTGGGTGGCGCATGCGCGGGATCGAAGCCAACGCCGCCGGCCGGCTCGAGCGGCAAGGCGACCAGCACCGGGCCGGCGCCTGTATCCGAGGTGACCGGCAGCGGACGCGGCGCGTCCATCAGATCCGGAATGGAGAAGGGGGTTCCGTCCGGGAAAATGCCTCGTGCAGACAGGATCGAGATCTGGCCGGCATCGAGCAATGCCTTATCCAGGGTCAATTGCTGAAAGCCGAACGTATGCAGCTGGCCGGCCTGCAACGCGCCGCGCACAGTCGCCTCCAAGAAACGATCCTGCTGCTGGAAATGCTGGGTCCGCAGGAAAAGGCCCTCGGACCACAGCACCCTGTTTGCATCGCTCATCCGCCTACTCTCTGCATCGAGCTCCCCTTGCCTTGGCCGTCAGGCGGAAATGCCGCCGCTGCCGAGTGTGACATTGATCGTAAAGTTTGATCCGGGCGAAACCGATTTTGTCGTCCGCCAGTTTCGCCCTCCAGGCTCACGGATGAGTGCAACGAAGCCCAGGGCCGTCGCATCCGGTTCAACCGTAATGGTCTTGGTCGCGGTTTTTCCAGGCCCGACGGCAATCTGGTCGGATCCGATGAGATCGCCTGCCAGTGCCGAGCCGGCATCCCCCTGCAAGGCAAAGTAGTCGGCGGAATTGAACTTACCGGTGCTGCGCAGCCGCATGACCAGCACCGTCACTGGCCGATCGCCGCCGCCTGGTCCAGGGTTCATGCCGGCCGCCCCTGACAGCTTCACCGTGATGACCGACGGTTTTGGCGGCCCGGCGCTTTGACAGGCCGTAAGCAGCCCGGTCGCACCCAAGGCAACGATAAATTCGCGTCGATCGATCATGTCTTACTCCTCCTCATATGCATCACGAAAATCGGCGCCGATTTCGCCGAGAAAGCTCTTTTCCGCGCTCTCGGCGATTTCACGATGGCGTTTCTGGTAGAGCTCCCACAGCTTGGCGCCGCGCCCGCCTGACAACAGCGTGCCGATCGCGGAACTCGATTTCAGCTCTGCTTCGATGGCTGCCGGCTCAAAACGGTCGACCATCCGCCGCAAGGCGGCCTGCACGCCGCGCCAGGCGCGCACGTGATGTTGTGCCAGGTCGCGAACCGCATCCGCGATAGCCGCTTCGCCGGCGAGAAATCCGGGGCTGCGTTCGGCAATAAGCGTCACGATTGCGTCGTCGACCGTCGGAAGAAACTTGAGTGGATTGACTTCGGAGGCTCCGACCATTGTCTGGGCAACGCGGGCATTTCCCTTTTCTTCGGCACGCTTGCGCAGCAGCTGCATCAATCCTTCCATCATAAGCCGATATTCGCGACCGAACTTCTCCATCTCGGCGACGGCGTCGCGCCCGGGAAAATCGGCTTCCGCGATGCCCATGCCGCGCAGGAATGCGGTGCGAAGCGCCATGTCGGCGTGCTGCCTCGCGGGCGGCTGGCGGGCGGAGCTGGCGGCTGCGCCTGCCCGCATTGGGGGAGGGGCATCTGCCGCTCGCACGGGCAGGTCCCAGGGATTGGCCGCTTGCAGTGGTTGGGCGTCGCGCTCGCGCTGACCGGTCGAGCCCGCATCGCGTCCCGGGCTGGGCGCCGCGGCAGGCCCAAAACCGAAATCGTCATTGAATTCCGGCATCTTTGCCGTCGCGGGCTCCGTTGCGCCGTTCGGGGACGACATAGGATCGAGGCCGAATGGGTCCGCGCGGCTGGGTGTGCTGTCTGGTTCCAGGTAGGCGTCGGCGCTTTTTGACAGGGGCGTTGAAACCGGATCGAGGCTGAACGGGTCGTCGAAAGCAGGCGAGCTTCGCTGTCTGGAATTGGCGCGTTCGAACGCACCCGGGATCGGCTGCTCAAACGGGTTCGGCAGCTCGGCTGGACGTGGCCGCTGCGGCTCTTCTTCCACGGTGGCTGAAAAGAAATCGTCACGGCCGATGCTGACCGGCGCCCGAGACGCCGGCGGCAAGCGCTCCGGAACTGGCCCTGCGGCTGCTGCTGCTGTGGCTTGGGCGCTCGACGTCTGCAGATCGACATACACGATGTAATCGCCCAGTCTCAGCCGCATGCCATTGCGAAGACGCGCCGACTTGCCGGCGCCGAGCGGGCTGTCGGAGTCGTCTATGAACAATCCGCTGCTCGACGTATCAGTGACGAAATATCCATCGCGCCCACCAGTGATCCTGCAATGGGCGCGTGAAACGAACATGTCGGGATCGTCGATCTGCCAGCCGGCATCCGCGCTGCGGCCGATCACCAGTTCCCCCTCGTCAAGCCGGGTCTGCCGTACCGCCTGGGTGCGTGGCCCTTGCTCCAGCGTCAGCAGCAGACTCATGCCGCGACCTCCGCCCCTTCCTGCCGCCAGCCGACTAATGTCCGCAGCCGCATGTCGTCAGCATCGCCCCTTTCAGCGGGCCGCGCAAGCCACGCGGTCCGGGCGAGTTGCACGGTTCCAATACGCGGCGGCGGAACGGCATCGCGCGCCAGCACGATGCGCAGATCGACGTCGAGCGATTCGCCGACCATGTCGCTAACGGCCTGCTTGAACAATTTGAGGCGCTGACCACCCGGCAGGAACGCCTTGAAGTCTTCATAGCCCAGCGGACCGACGCGGAGCTCGATCCTGCTTTGACGGTTGAAGACACGCGGACCGATCGTCGCTCCCCGACCGAGCCCTGCGTAGGCTTTGCCAAGGCGGGTCTGGAGCGCGGCTGGTATGGTCATCCAGGCAGCGATGAACTCCCTGATCTGGACCGGCACCTTGAACGCCTCAGCCAGGAACAGCGTCAGCCGCTCGGGGCCGTCGACCTGATTGGCAAGCGAAGCGGCCTGGCGCAGCTTAACGGCGTCCAGTTCGGGGTTGTGGGTGCCGGGAAGCCCTATTCCCGCCATGGCTTCAAGCATGGCGCGAACGCGCCCACCTACCGGGCGCTCGACCTGAACCGCCGGATGCGCATCCGCCCACGCCCTGTAATACAGCCCAATCATGCGGTTCTGAAGAATGTTGACGAAGTCCATGAAGGTCGTGTCGCTGGTCTGCTGCGCATCGGCGCCGGTGAACCAGCGTTGCGACAGGCGATCGAGCACCCAGCGCGTCAAATGCAGAGGCATCGGACCTTCAGGTCCCATCAGACCAATGTTTGCGACCGTAACCCGAGCGGGCGCTTTGTCAGTCGCTTCGCGGAATTCTGCCAAGTCCTTGGCGGAAAAGCTGAGACGAACATGCTGCCCGAGCCGCGAGGGTTCGCGCTCCGGCGGGCCTGAATAGCCGAACAACCCGCCTCTTCGTTCGAGTCGGCGCAACAGCTCGAAGAAGTCGAACGCATCCGACAGCTCTTCGGGCTGGTCCAGGCCAGGCTTGTCTAGATCAGGTAGCGATTGCCGGGCGTCATCGGCCATGGCACATCCTCCTGCTTCTGCAGCAGCCATGTGCGGGTTCGCACAAAGCCGTTTATTCCAGCGTGACGGGCAAACAGCCGTGCCAGCAGGGCCGAAAGCAGCAAGGTGCTCTGCCCCGCCAGGACAGACTGATCGACATGCAATGTCACCTCCGTGCCTCGTCCGAAGCACATCGGCCCATCGATCTGCAGTCGTTCGATGACGGACCGGGAGTCGATGCGCACGATCGAGTGCACATTGCGGGCGAGGTTCGGGTCACCCCTGTCGGCGTAGAGCTCAAGCAGCGCATGCAGCGGGTCGACGCCGCGCCCTTCCTTTGCAAGGCTTAGAAAGTTGAGCGCGAGCTGCGCTACAAGCCGCCAGGCGAGATTGTCGGCTCGCGATTCACCCGCCGCGCCCGCCGGCAGTGCTGCAGGGATGGCTGGGCGAGGCGGGCGCAATGCGCCGAGAAGCCGGATCATTTCGACCGGATCGCCGGCTTCCAGCGTCAAGGTAGGGTTGTCGTCAAGGATTGGCAGATCGCGGTTGGTGCAGAGCGCCACGATGTCGACGCGCTTCAGCGGCCGGTTAGGCGGATTTTCCGCTGGGCGTGAAATCGCCAGGAAAACGTCGTCGCCCGTGTATGAAGTGCGGGTGAGGCCGTCGCGCCGTTCCTCCTCCGTCGGGCGACGTGGGCGCCGTTCGGTGGAATAAACCCAACCGCTGCCGCGGTTCTGTCCCAGGCTGAAGAGCTCCGGGATTGCGGCGTCGCTCCCCTCGCTGTCGGCGTCCTCGACGCGGGTAACCCGATAGATTTCGAAGTCCCGCGCTCGCGTGCGGTCGGCATGCAGCACCTGCCGCGTCTTGCGCGGATCGAGCTCGACGACGTTGCACTCACGTTCGAACAGATTGATGATCGGCGTTGCGAAAAGTTCAAAATCGGCCGCCGCCAGATCGGCAAGTTCAGGCACCGGACGCCTGAAGATGAAGGTGATCTCGAGCTCGGCTGTGCATCTGCGCACAATGGGCTGCAACCCCGAAATCCGAGCATAGTGAAAGCGCTCCGGCATCATGAAGTATTCGCGCAGAAGACGATATCCTTCGAAGGTCGGACGTGTACGAGGCATCAGAGCCTCGTCGTCGCTGATGCCGACCATTTCAGGTACCGGCAACGGCGATATTGGGTTGGCCTTGCCTTCCGGTCGTGCACCAACGGCTGAGCAGGCGCCGAAAATCGCATCGAAAAGCAGTGGTGCCTTGGTGCGCGCGGCAAAGTAAAGATCAAGCCGGTCGAGCGACAGTTCATCGAGCTTGCCTTTTCCAGTACGGGCCAGCGTGATGCGAAGCGCCGCCTCGCCATCCACACCGCCGAGCCGCGTGATGCCGGCTGCCGCCAAGGCGCTACGATCCTGAAAATAGCCGACCGAGGTAATGGCTATCGGCCACAGCGTGATGTCCTGGGCGGTGGTGAACGTGCAACGCGTCGAAAGGCCAGGCTGGAGGCTGGAAACCAGCCGCGTATTGCGCTTGACGACATGGCCCCCAATCATTGTCTGGACCTGCTGGCCGGGTTTGAGCACTACCATGGCCGTTGCCGGCGCCGGCGTGACAAGGTCAGGATAGAGAACATCAAGGACGGCGCGCGAGAAGCGCGAGCGTTCCGCATCGACCTTGAGCCGGGTCCGCGCGGCCAAGAAAGCAACGCCGTCAAGCAGCCGCTCGACATAGGGGTCCGGACAGGGGACCGTATCGAGTGAAAGGTTGCGCGCCACCGCCGGATGCATGTCGGCGAATTCTGCCGCGAGCGCACGGATATGGATCAGTTCCTCCTCGTAATATTCTACGAAGACCCGATCCATCTCAGGCTTCCCTAAATTCGGTCCGAGCCAAGCCGTTATCGAGATTGATCGTGGTGCGCAGGCGCATGCGTTCGGGCGTCGGCGTCATGATCAACACCGCATCTATCTCGATCTTCAGGCCCACGGTTTTGTCGCCAAGGGTTACCGTAACCTTTGTTGCACTGTCCTTGAGACGCGGCTCGAAGGTGGCAAGCACCGAGCGGATCTCGCGCGCCAGCGCCTCGCGATCGAAGTCGCGGGAGGAACGGCCCGAGAAGGAAGGCACTCCGTAATTAACGACGCTGCGACGCACCTCCGGAAAATCGGCGAGCGACGGCGGGTTGTCCGCGGCCTGTTCGCTTTCAAGGTCGGAAAGAAGCGGAACGGCCTCGAAGCGCTCGGTGTTGAACAAAGCCTCGACATCGCGCCGCACGGCTTCCTTGAGCACACGAGCCGACACCACCACGCCACGGCTTTCAATTTCAGCGCGGTGCTGGCTCTGAAAGGCCAGGCGATGGAGACGCCGCTTCTGGTCGGCCGTCAACTCCGCGTCGGCGTCGATGAGCCGCGCGCTGGCCGCAACAAGATTGTCCAGCCGCTCCGCGCCAAGCTCGTCCTGCAGTGCCTGGCGCAGCCCGTCTATCTCGGAGGTCATACCCGGCAGATCGTTTACGAGGCGGTCCCATAAAGAGGGCTGGACCGCTTCGCGCTTTGCTCGCGAGCTGCCGCTACCCAGCGACTTGTCCGCGCCGGGCCGCCGGGCCTCACTTGCCGACATAGACATCCATTTCGATTTCGTCGTTGTCGTCGTAGACGAACTTTATCTTTTTGTAGGCAAAGCTGACCTCTTCCTCGATCAGGTCCTCCTCATCCTCGGCCTGCGACATGTCGTATTCCATGATCGAGGCGTCGGTGAGTGTGACGACCAGGTAATCCTTGGTCTCGCCATCGATGGTCCGCCGTGCAGAAAACACGACTTCGTCCAGGGCCTTGTTTTCGAACAGCGCCTTTTTCAGGTAGGGCGAAGACTTGTCATAGTGCTTGGTGAACTTGATCATACCCAAGGACACACGACCGCGACGCGAGAGCGAATTTGGATCATAGGGCGCGATCATCTTGTAATCGACGCCATGGATTTCGATTTCGTCCTCATGGCCATCTCGAGTGCTTGGACCCTTGATATCCGGAACCTTTAGAAAGCCATCAATCTTCGTATTTGTGGGCATTGTCTTTCTCCACCGCTTTCAAAAACCAAGATGTTGTTGCTGCAAATCAAGTCTTTACGGACGGAAGTTCCGAAACCAGTCGGAGCGAGGCATTGATACCCTCCAGCTGATAATGCGGGCGCAGATAGAAGCGGGCATTGTAGTAGCCGGGGCGCCCTTCCACGCTATCCACCTGAACCTCGGCGGCGGCGAGCGGGCGCTTGGCGCGCGCCTTGTCGTCGGCAAAGGCCGGGTTGGCCAGCACATACCGGTTGATCCATTCGGTCAGCCAGATCTGCATGTCGGAGCGCTCCTTGAACGAACCGACCTTGTCGCGCGCGATCGCCTTGAGGTAGTGGGCAAAGCGCGAGACCGGGAAAAGGTAGGGCAGGTTGGCGCTCAGCCGCTCGTTGGCCTGCGCATCGGGGTCGACCAGCCGTCCCGCCCTTGTCTCGTCGTCCTGCAGCGAATGGGCGCCAATGAAGGCGGCGAGATCGGTGTTCTTTCGATGCAGGATGGGCATCAGGCCGAGCTTGGCCAGCTCCGCCTCGCGCCGGTCGTCGATGGCGACCTCCGTCGGACATTTCATCGCTATCGAGCCATCATCGGTCGGGAAGCTGTGCACTGGCAGGTTGAGGACCGTGCCGCCATTTTCGACGCCGCGGATCTGCGTGCCCCAGCCATAGAGCTTGTGGCTGCGGTTTATGTTCACGCCCATCGGGAATGCGGCGTTCATCCAGACGTATTTGTTATGATCGCCATGTACCTCCTCCTCGAAGGTGAAGCCCTTCACCGGAACGGTATCGGTGCCATACGGCAACCGTGCCAGAACGCGAGGCATGGTCAGGCCGATGTAGCGTGCATCCTCGCTCTCGCGCAGCGCCTGCCACGAGGCATAGGCGGGGTTGGAGACGATCTGCTGCAGGTCCTGCGGGTTCGGCAATTCCTGCCAGCTGTCCATGCGGAACAGGCGAGGCGACGCAGCTGCGATAAAGGGCGTGTGCGCTGAGGCGCAGATACCGGAGATGTTGCGCAGCAGACCGACGTCGCGCGGGTGGTTGGAAAATTCGTACGCACCAATCACACAGCCGATCGGCTCGCCGCCAAGCATTGAGTACTCGTCCGTGTAGACTTTCTTGAAGATCGGGCTCTGATCCCACATCTGGCCCTCATAATCCTCAAGCGTGTCGGCCAGCTGCTCCTTGGAGATGTTCATCACCCGGATCTTCAGCTTCTGATCCGTCTCGGTATTGTTGACGAGATACCACAGGCCACGCCATGTGCCCTCCATTTCGCGCACTTCCGGCGCGTGCAGGATCTCGTTGACTTGTTCGGAGAGCATCTTGTCGATGCCGGCGATCAGCGACTTGATCGACTTGATCGCATTCGACGAGATGGTCGTGGTATCGGAGCGCGTCTGCGCTGCAAGTGCGAGATTGCGCACCAATTGCTGGAGCTTTTCGCTGTCGTCCTTCTTGACCTTGAAATCCTTCTCGAGGAGCCCGCTGAATTCTCCAAGATCGATGGTTTCCGCCTCGGCGACGGCGGCGGTTTTTTGCTGTTCGGCCATGGTCATTCCCCTGCCTTGTCGTCCGCCAGTGCCTGGCTGGCGATCTTGCCAAGAAGCGGTTCATTGTTCAGCAGTTGCGCAATGCGCTTTTCGGCGTCGACGCGCCCGTCCATGAAGCCGAGAAGTTCCTCGAGTTGGCGGCGCATCTTGAGGATTTCGGCCAATTGTGGGACCTGCTCGGCAATCTTGTCGGGCGCGAAATCGCCCATCTTGGTGAAGGTAAGATCGAGCGCCAGTTCCTCGTCCCGCTCGGCGCCTTCAGCCTGGGGCAGCGTATTCTTCACACGGGCTTTGACGCGTGGTCCAAGTGCCTCCATGAAACGCGGAAACCGGTTCGCATCGGTCTCGACAAAGGAGCGGTCCAGCACCGACTTCGCCGCTTCCTTCGTCTGCGAAGCCCCCGAAAGGTCGGCCATGACGGCCATGACAAACGGCAGCTCGATGGTCGTTGGACTGCCATAGGTTTCCACGTCATAGGCGATCTGCACCCGCGGCGCGCGATTTCGTTCGATGACCTTGGCTTTGCTTTCGGCTGGCATTGCTTGCTACCTTTCATCCTTCTGAGCCGTCTTCTTGGCATCGGGAACGCCGGCAAGAAGCCGGAACTCCTTCAGTCCCGACGGGGCAAGATCTTCCATCAGTTCAACAAAATCCATATGCACCATCCGGCGAACACGGCGGGCGAGGTGGGGGATCGGGCTCGATGGTTCGGTGCGGTCATAAAAGGCGACGACGAGGTCCAGGCATTTCACCACGTCGTCGCGCGAAGAAATCCGGTCGGGGAGTCCGGTGCTCGAGTCCGCGTAGCTAGCCACACTTGCCATTGTATCGGCTCCATGACCGTTTCGGGCAGGCATTACCGGTTCTGCAGGCGAAGGGGACGGCTTTGCCGAGCCATTCGCCATCGCGCCGGCAGCCGAGTTGCGCTCGAGGGTTGTCAGCAAACGCTGCAGGAACCGTTTTAATTCCGGAATGGTGGTCCCGCCGCTGCCTTCAAGGCGAGCGTTGAGGGCTGTCTCGACCGCTTCCAGTGCCGCGACCGCCGCGCGCGCATCGGCGATGAGCGACTGCATTTCCTCATTGGCTTGATCCGCCTGTGCCGCGCACCCGGCACGAACCCGGTTCAACAGTTGTCCGTGCGCACTGACAAGCGCTGCCTTTTCGGCCGCATTCAATCCTGACGCTGCTTCTTGCAGCATGACGCGGTCGTCGAGCGCAGCGTGTTCCAGGTCGCGTCCGCTGATCGGCCCGATCGAGCGTGGCGCAAAGAAAGTCATTTGCCGCAGGTTGGCCAGCAGCCCGTCCTGACCATTTTGAAGATCGAGCAGCGCGTTGATGCGGCGCAAGGCGGCCTCGCGAGGCGACGTGTTGGGCCGCAGCGCCGGGTGCATGCTTTCCCAATGCTGGTCGAATGTCCGCCCAATAAGCGTCAGACCCTGCGCCAAGCCGGCCAGTCCCTGCTCGTTGGCCAGTGCGCGTGTGACAATTACAATCAGGCGCAGGTCGCGGCCACGCGCGCGCAATTCCTCGGCCTTGGTGAGCACTGCTGGCCAGTCGACGGGAATGGTGCTTTGCGAGACCGGCCTGTTGTTGCCGTCATGAACAACCTTGACCTGGGGCTCCGTCAGGCGCTCCAGTTCGTGAAACGCCGGATCGTTACGCAAATCCTCTCCCGACGGATTTTCACCGTCGAGCGGAGCAAGCCAGAGTGCGACGTCGATCACACCGATCCCCCAGTCACCGGCCCTGAGGCCGACCTGCCCCTACGTTATCACACGGTTGCGCTTTTCCACAATTCAGCGAGTGCGGAAAAAATTAACAAAAGCTAATGCAGCCTTGTCTTGATTGTGGAATCCGGGGGCGTGATTGGCGAGCCCTGGACCAGGAACGCGTCGTGCTGGGATGTCAGGACCCGCGTTGTTTGCGGCCGGCGATGCAGGATCTTCCACCAATGATGGGAGCCCGCATAATCGGGCATTGAAACCTTTGTTCATCCCGCACTTTGTCAAGCGGCTGCTTATGTGGCAGGTTATCCACTTGCAGAGTGCAGGAGCACGTTCGATGGAACAGCGCCGGTCATCGCAGAGTTTCAAGCGCAAGGAACTGGTCGGCAAGCTCAATCCTCTAGGGTTGCGCGCCTTCAAGGCAGCGGCCGACAGTGCCAAGCTGCGCGGCAATCCCTACGTCGAACTCGTCCACTTCATCGAGCAGCTGGTGCTCTCCGACCGCTCGGATGTGCAAATGATGATCGGCGATGCGGGACTGGATGCGAGCCGACTTACGGCCGATATGACGCGTGCGGTGGACAAGCTGCCTTATGGCGCAACCTCGATCGAAGAGTTTTCCGACCATATCTTCCACGCCATCCAGGAGGCCTGGAATCTGGCAACACTGGAATTCGGCGTGGAGGAGGTCCGCAGCGCACATGTTCTGCTTGCTTGCCTGAAGACACCGGTGCTGGAAGGCCTGCTGTCGAAGATCAGCGGCGAGTTCGACAAGATCGACGCCGACGCCGTCGTGGCGCGCTTCGCCGATGTCACGGAGGGCTCACTCGAAGCCGGCGCTGCGCCAACGGTCACCGCGACAGAGGCGCCGCGGCGGGCTCCGGGCGGGGATTCGGCACTGGCCAAATATGCCACCGACCTGACCCAGCGCGCCCGCGACGGAAAGATCGACCCGGTCGTCGGCCGCGATCCGGAGATCAGGCAGATTGTCGACATATTGATGCGACGGCGGCAGAACAATCCGATCCTGACCGGCGAGGCGGGCGTCGGCAAGACTGCAGTCGTGGAGGGTTTTGCTCTGCGCATCGCCAAAGGCGATGTGCCGCCTCCACTGCAGGGAGTGAGCGTGCGCATGCTCGACGTCGGATTGATGCAGGCAGGCGCAAGCGTAAAAGGTGAATTCGAAAAACGGCTGAAGGCCGTAATCGACGAAGTTCAATCCTCTGAAGCGCCGGTCATCCTCTTCATCGACGAAGCCCATACCCTGATAGGCGCCGGTGGTGCTGCCGGAACCGGCGACGCTGCCAATCTGCTCAAGCCGGCGCTGGCGCGCGGCGAACTTCGCACGATAGCGGCAACGACCTGGGCGGAATACAAGCAGCACATCGAGAAAGACCCGGCACTGACCCGCCGCTTCCAGGTGATAAAGATCGACGAGCCTTCGGAATCGGTTGCCATCCTCATGTTGCGCGGCGTGGCTGGCGTTCTCGAACAGCACCACAAGGTCCAGATATTGGATGAGGCGATCGACGCGGCGGTCGCCCTGTCGCATCGCTACATCCCGGCGCGGCAGCTGCCGGACAAGGCGGTCAGCCTTCTCGACACCGCCTGCGCGCGTGTCGCCGTATCGCAGCACGCCACGCCGGCCGAGGTCGAGGACATTATGCGCCGTCGCCAGGCGCTGGAGGTCGAGCGCGGCATTATCGGCCGCGAGGCTGCAATCGGCATCGAAGTGGCCGAGCGGCAGGCACGGGTCGAGGCCGGACTGGCCGAGACCGAACGCACGCTCGCAGCCGCGCAGCAGCGCTGGGAGCGCGAAAAGGCGCTGGTGGCCGAGATACTCGAACTGCGTGCCAGGCTGCGCGGTGACGGCGTGCCGCTCGATGCCGTGGAAGGGCAGGAGGCCGCCACTGAGACAGAGAGCGTCGAGGTGCCAGGGACCGAACAGTCCACTGCCGGGACGAAGGTTCCGGCGGCAGATGGTACTCCGCCTCCCGATCCGGCTGCCGATCTCGCTCGGCTGCGCGAACTGATGAGCGAACTGGCCGAGGCGCAAGGCGAAACACCGCTGATCCTGCCATCGGTCGATCGCAACGCCGTGGCGGCCGTGGTTCAGGACTGGACGGGCATCCCGACGGGGCGGATGCTGTCGAGTCAGACCGAGAAGGCGCTGCGGCTCGCGGCCACTCTGTCCGAGCGCGTTGTGGGACAGGATCACGCCATGGAGATGATCGCCAAGCGCGTGCAGACCAGCCGCGCCGGTCTCGGCGCTCCGGAAAAGCCGGTGGGTGTATTCCTGCTTTGCGGTCCCTCGGGCGTCGGCAAGACCGAAACCGCCTTGGCACTGGCCGAAACGCTCTACGGCGGAGAGCAGAACCTGATCTCGATCAACATGTCCGAATTCCAGGAGGCGCATACGGTCTCCACCTTGAAGGGCGCGCCGCCCGGATATGTCGGCTATGGCAAAGGTGGAATTCTCACCGAGGCGGTGCGACGCAAGCCCTATTCGGTGATCCTGCTCGACGAGGTCGAGAAGGCGCATCCGGACGTGCACGAAATCTTCTTCCAGGTCTTTGATAAAGGGATGATGGACGACAGTGAAGGCCGACGGATCGATTTCAAGAACACGCTGATCCTGCTCACGTCGAATGTCGGCTCCGAAGTCATCATGGACCGGACAAGGAACGGGGCGGAACGGGCAGGGCTCGACGAATTGGACACCGCGTTGCGCAGTCCGTTGCTGAAGGTCTTTCCTGCGGCCTTTCTCGGCCGGGTGGTGACCATCCCTTACTTCCCGCTTTCGGATTCGATGATTGAAGCGATCACTCGTCACCAGTTCGCCAAGATTGCTCGCCGGCTGCACGCAACCAACCATGCGGAATTGGTCATCGGCGATGGTGTCATGGATCTGGTCAAGGCCCGCTGCACGGAAATCGAATCGGGCGGCAGGATGATTGACGCAATTCTGACCAACACTCTTCTTCCGGAATTGAGCCGCGGCGTGCTGAACCGGTCGCTCGCTGGTGAAAAGATGACGAAGGTGACGGTTGGCGCCTCAGCCCAAGGGTTTACCTATTCCTTCGAATAAGTGCGCGAATATTACGGGCGTCTCCTTTCGTCAGCTGTAGCGTTAATCGCTCATGCGGCAGCAAGCCAACACCACCCATCTTTGCTAGTAAGCCAAGTGGGTCTAAATAATGCCGCGAAGGAATCCGATATGACCGATCCACAGCTCTCAGTCCGTAGCGGCAAGGCGCGTGATCTTGCGCGCCGCCTGGCTCGCCGTCAAAATCGCACCATTGTGGACGTGGTCGAGCGCGCGCTCGAGTACTACGAGCTCCGAGAGGCCGGTCGTGAGCCTGCTTCGATCTTCTATCGGCGTCTTTCAGCGCAATCCGGTACAGACATCGATCTTGACGCAGTGATTCATGAAACCGGATCAGCCGGCTGAACGGCTGGAGCAAGGTTGCCCGACTGGCGCAGGCGTTTCGCAAACCGCATCTCTGACTGAAGAAGCTGCTCTGGCTTGCCGATTGATTATGGGTGCTGCTGTTCGCAAGAGGTGCAGCATAGCGGCATCCGCTGGTACAAAGGAAGATGCGCCGGCGCCGGTCAAGCACGGGGAAAGGGAGCGCCTACGGCAATATTTCCGTTCTCGCCGTAACTGCTGGCAGCTGATCTGATCCGTTCAGAGCCGGCCGCTGTCCAGCCCCGACGGTAGGCACGGCCTTTACGGGCTGCGGTCATCTTGCTGGCTCAGGTCGCGATGAACACGATGAACAATGACATCAGCTGCTTCGTTGGGGATTGCAGGCAGTGTGCTAAGCGCAGCCGGCACAGAAAGCGGGAAAAAGTGGATAAGTTGTGCTCGCTGATATGAGTTAAGGCCATGAACAGAGTGGATGCCATCAACAGGTTGCAGCGGACAGCTGATGCCGTGAGACGCATGGGCGCGACCGCGCTTTACCTGTTTGGGTCAACGGTTCGAGATGAAGCCGGACAAGGAAGCGATCTTGACCTTTTCATCGATTATGATCCCAAGAGCCGTTTCAATGCCTTCGATCTTGTGGGCATTAAGCTCCTTCTGGAGGATGAACTGCACGTCCCGGTCGACGTAACCACGCGGGATGGCCTGCATCCCCGGTTGCGGCCGCAAATCGAACAATCGGCCGTGCGCATCTTCTGAATGGCACGTGAATTCCGCCATGCCTTGGACGATACCCCTCGAGGCCATCAACGGGATTCAGGCCGCTGTCGCAGGCAAAACCGTGGCCGACTATCAAGGCGACTGGGTTCTCAAGCACGCTGTGCAGCGCGGCACCGAAATTATTTCCGAGGCCAGCCGGGGCTTGCCAGATGAAGTCAAAGCCCTCCAGCCGGACATCCCAGGGCGTCAGGTGCG
This sequence comes from Mesorhizobium sp. M0991, assembly GCF_040318915.1. Lineage (NCBI taxonomy): Bacteria > Pseudomonadati > Pseudomonadota > Alphaproteobacteria > Hyphomicrobiales > Phyllobacteriaceae > Mesorhizobium > Mesorhizobium sp. M0991. Next base: position 67,469 of record NZ_JAMYNE010000020.1, on the reverse strand, counting down.
CACGATCGGAAATGTACTGCGGCATGAATACCACGGCCTGGCAGACAATATCATCTGGGTGTGGGTGTTGACGAAGCCGCGTTGAAAACCGCCATTGAAGCCCTGAGAGAGCGGTTTGCTGATGAATAGGCGGCAAATCCCTGAATTGCCCTAAGCACCCTACGCTTGCGATTTCGCCATCCTGCCTGCACCGTAACCGGCAGCCGACGCTGCCCTTTTTTCAAGAAACCAATTAGGCTCGCTGGGCTTGCGAGACAGCGAAAGGTGCCTGATCTGAAACAGATGCCGGACGTGAAACAATTGAGATTGCTCGGCGTCCTCACAGCGGCGGCAATCGGTCTATATGTCTGCTATCTGCTGGCGTGGCCTTTTTTGCCGGCATTGACCTGGGCGCTGGTCCTGGCAATCAGCCTGTCTCCGGCTCATCGATGGGTTGAGAGACGGGTCGGAAATCGAAACCTGGCCGCATTGATATCTGTAAGCGTTGCTGCGATTGCCGTCGGCCTGCCGCTGGTACTCGTCGCACAGCAGCTCGTTCGCGAGGCGGTAAACGGAGCCAATTATCTGCAGGAGGTCGTCCGTGGTTGGGACGCAGACGGCTTCATGTCTGACTATCCCACGCTTTCGACCGTTGCCCAATGGATTGAGAATCAATTCGATCCGGCCGGTTCGGTCGCGGCATTCGTACAATGGCTGACGGGACAAAGCACATCGCTGTTGCGTGGCTCCATCTATCAGGTCGCGATGTTCGGCCTGACATTTTATCTTCTGTTCTATTTTCTGCGGGATCGCCAACAGGGCCTGCAAGCCGTTGCGGGCCTTTCGCCCCTGCGCGCTCCCGAGACGGCACACGTCTTGTCCCGCTTTGCGGAGACGGTTCATGCAACACTGCTCGGCACCGTGTTCGTCGCCGCCGTCCAGGGAACACTAGGTGGTCTGATGTTCTGGTGGCTCGGTCTGCCCACGCCGGTCTTTTGGGGCCTTGTCATGGGACTTCTTGCCATCGTGCCTGTGCTCGGGGCATTCGTGATCTGGGTGCCCGCGGCGGTCTATCTCGCTCTGGAGGGGGCTTGGGCCAGCGCGGCGATATTGACCGTCTGGGGCGGCGTCATTGTCGGTGGCATCGACAATCTGCTCTATCCGATGCTTGTCGGGAACAGGTTGCGCCTCCACACGGTGGTGGCCTTTATCGGCTCGATCGGTGGCATCGTCCTGTTCGGAGCATCCGGCCTTGTCCTCGGCCCCGCGGTGATCGCCATCACCGTCAGCCTCATTGATGTGCTGAAGAATCGATTGACTGACCAGCTCGAGACGGCGCCGACGCGCCCTACCGAGTTACCGCACCAGTCCGCAACGGATTGAACAACGACAACCGTGGGGTGCTCGCCGTCACCTTACTCAAGCACATCGGAGGCTTGTTGGCTCGCGGCCCACTCTCCAAGCGCCTCTCACCTGTTCGACCGCGGTGCGCCCACAGTGCGGCGGTGGCATCCGCGGCGCCACGCAATGCCCTTATTCCACGTGACGGGCGTTTTTCTGTGGCTATCCAGCATGATCTTAGCAAACTTTAATGCAAATCTTGGAGGGGCGGTTCTATCGTTCGGCTGAGAACATCCGAGACGGAGAATTGGCCATGCCGATCCATCGAAAAGCCCAGACTGCTGGTATTTTTAATCCATCCGAGCTGGCGCTTCTGGGCCGGGTATTCGACGGGCTCAAGGGTGACTGTCAATCCGAACATGAGCATGAAGCGCTCGCGTCGCGCATCATTGCAAATTACATGGCCGGAGTGATGGACGAGGCCGAACTGATTATGACTTCGAAGCTGCCACTGGGCCGATAGGGCGGCGCTGCTTCACCTCGGCTGACTGGGCTTCAAGCGCGCAGCCGGCAAAACTGAACAAGCCTCCTGGAGACATTCAATTCAGGCAAGCACATCAGCCAGGCTGCTGGATCGCGGCGAGCTTCCAGTCCCCGCCGTTCTGGCGCATGAAGGTCCACAGTTCGGTTGTCTCCGTCGGCTGATCGGGCTGGCCCTGGGCGATCTTGCCGCTTACGCGATCGCGGGTCACGTCACGAGATTCATAGCGCAAAGCAGCGGTCGCGTAGTCGCGATCACCCTCCCGCCAACTTTCCGCAATATCGGCCTCCAACAGGCTCACATCCGATACGTCGTTCCTGACGCCCTTTTTGGCGTTATCGGCAAGTTCCTCGGACAGATAGGAGACCATTTCCGGCGTCGCCAGCCGGCGCAAGGCAGCATGGTCCTCGCGCCCGAATGCTTCCTGAACTTCCGTCAGCCGCCGTTGGAACGTGTCGAGATCGGTTTGGGTGAGTGTGATCTCATCGGAAGCATTGTCTTGGCTCGTTCCGCCATATCCTGACCCAATACCTGGAGTGGGGAACGCTGTGGCGTTGCTCGGCTCAGGCCGGGCTGCTGCGCTTCGCCCAAACGTCCCCGTACCCCGCGAGGCACCGGCCATAGCGGGCGCCGGGCTTTGCGCCCCCTGCGAGCGGAAAAAGCGGATCGCCAGCATGATCGCGCCGCCGATCAGCAGTACTTGGAGCAAAAGACCCAACATGCCGGCCAAGCCGCCGAACCCATGGCCCAGTAGAACGCCGATCAAACCGCCAAGAAGCAGCCCCCGCATCATCGACCCGCCGAGGCCGTTGAAGAAGCCTGGACGCTGGAATGCCTGCGGCTGACGGGCCGCATTGTTCGTTGTCGCATTGGGTGTCATCGAGCGCTCGACCGGTGCGGCCGGTTGCGGCGCAACTCTGGTCGGCGGCGCCGGCTGGAACGTGCGCATGCCGCGACTGCCGAAGCTGCCGCCACGACGCGCATCGGCGTGATCCACAGCGACCATGGAAAATGCCAGGAACAACCCTGCAAACAAAACTGCAAACCGTCCTGAACGCGAAATCAGCATAGGCAAGTCCTCAAGTGACACTCTGTCCACCCATATGGGGTGGGTCGATCGAAATATCAGTGAATCATCCGCCGAGATATTTTCGGACGGCACGGTCGGCCGCCCGCCGGTGTCTTCCTACTCAAGCGAGATGATCGCCTGTCCGATCACGCAGGCGCCCCGCACCCGGCCGACCGGCATCGGTCGCGTCAAGAGCATCGGTCATGCAAGCCTCTGGTCATCGGTCTTTCTGGCGATGAGGCCGACCAGAGCTTGACATACAGCTTTCCTAGGTACTATCAACACATCTGGCAAACCTGCCATACAGGTTTGCCAGATCCTGAACTGGAGATTGCGTGAGCACGGCGGTATCCGCAAAACATTCCGACGCTGCGAGCCTGGTCAGCAATACGATCGGCGAGATCACGCGCCATATTCGCGCGCATGAACTCGGGCCGGGCGACCGGCTGCCCAGCGAGGCCGCGCTTTCGAGACAATTGAGCGTCTCGCGTACCGTGGTTCGCGAGGCCTTCAGCTCGCTCGCCGCCATGCGGCTTATCGACCTGAGGGCAGGCAGACGGGCTACCGTCGCCGAGCTGGATTATGGCGCCATGTCGCTGGTGATCGAGCATGGCGTCCACACCGAGCAGATCACGGTGCAGCAAATCTACGACGTGCGCCGCACGATTGAGACCCGCACCGCCATGCTGGCGGCCTTGCGCAGAACAGCCGACGAAGTGGAAAGGATCAGGACCCACGCGCTCGCCATGCGCGAGAATTTCCAGCGGCCGGAAGAGGTCATGGAGCACGATCTCGCCTTCCATCTCGAAATCGCCAAGGCTGCAAAGAATCCGGTTTTCAGCCTCATCGTCGGCGCGTTCGAGCGCGTATCGCGCCAGACCTGGCCGATCGGCTGGCGCAGCCGCCCTTCGGATGCCGAGCAGTTGGAGATGATCCAGATCCATATCGAACTCGCCGAAGCAATCGAGACCGGTGATCCCCAGTCGGCTCGTGACCTGATGGCGAGGCATTTTGACGAGAGCGTCAAGGCCCTGCTGGCGGCCGGCATCGCCTGAGGAGCGGGCGCGCAATGAAGATCACGAAACTGGAAACGCTGCGGCTCAAGGAGCGGCCCAACCTTCTCTGGGTTCTGGTTCACACGGACGAGGGCCTCGTCGGACTGGGCGAGACCTTCTTCATGGCTGAGACCGTCGAGACCTATCTGCACGAATACGTCGCGCCGTGCGTGATCGGGCGCGACCCCTTGCAGATCGATCTGCTTGCCGCCGACCTCGTCGGCTATCTCGGTTTCCGATCGACGGGCGCGGAAGTCAGGGGCAACTCCGCTTTCGATATCGCGCTTTGGGATCTGTTCGGAAAGGCGACGGGTCAGCCGATCGCACAGCTCCTCGGCGGTTTCACCCGGCACGAGATCAGGACCTACAACACGTGTGCCGGAACCGAATACATCAAGAAGGCCACCGGGCAGAAAACGGCCAACTACGGGCTCGATAAGGCCGGCGACGCCTATGATGATCTGAACGGCTTCCTTCACCGCGCCGACGAACTGGCGCATTCGTTGTTGGAGGAAGGCATCACGGCCATGAAGATCTGGCCCTTCGACATGGCCGCCGAGAAAACGCGCGGCCTTTACATATCGCAGCCCGACTTGAATTCCGCGCTGGCACCATTCGAGAAAATCCGCAATGCGGTCGGCGACAAGATGGACATCATGGTTGAATTCCATTCAATGTGGCAGCTGCTGCCGGCCATGCAAATCGCTCGCGAGCTTGCGCCCTACAAGACCTTCTGGCACGAAGATCCGATCAGGATGGACAGCCTGTCCAGCCTGAAACGCTATGCCGAGGCGTCGCTGGCACCGATATCGGCTTCGGAGACGCTCGGTTCCCGGTGGGCCTTCCGCGACCTTCTCGAAACCGGAGCGGCCGGTGTCATTATGCTCGATATCAGTTGGTGCGGCGGGCTCTCGGAAGCGCGCAAGATCGCTGCCATGGCTGAAGCATGGCACCTGCCGGTCGCGCCACATGACTGCACCGGTCCAGTTGTGCTCGGCGCATCGACCCACCTGTCACTGAATGCGCCGAACGCGCTTGTCCAGGAGAGCGTCAGGGCCTTTTACAAGACCTGGTACCGCGACCTTGTGACCGCTTTGCCGGAGGTGAAGAACGGCATGATCACCGTGCCTCCCGGACCGGGCCTCGGCATGGAACTGAACCCGGAAATCGATCGCGCCTTCACAGCGCTTCGACGGGTGACCGACGTATCGACTCTCTGAAAATGAACCTAAAGCAGCTTTCTACGGAGGAGGAGAACCATGAAGAAGCTACTTATCTCGGCAGCCTTGGGAGCAGTACTGGCTGGAGGCTCGGCAATCGGCTCACACGCGCAGGAGCCGATGAGCATCGTCTTCACGCATCATTCGTCGGCGTCGAACCCGTTCTGGCAGGCGGTGAAGAAGGGGTTTGACGACGCCTGCGCCAAGATCCAGGCCAATTGCCAGATGGTCTTCACGCAGACCGAAGGCTCGATCGAGCAACAATCGGCCAACATGCAGGCGGCTCTCGCGGCAAAACCGGACGCGCTGATCACCTCGATCGTCGACAACAATGCCTTCGACCAGATCATCGCCGACGCCCGCGCTGCCGGCGTCACGGTCATCGCGTCCAACGTCGACGACACCGAGGGTGCAGCCGGCAATGCCCGCCAGGCTTTCATCGGTCAGGGCTTCATTCCCGCCGGCTACGAACTCGGCAAGAAGATGTCCGAGTTCTTCCCCAAGCAAGGCAAGATCAGGGCGCTCGTCGGCGTCTCCGCGCCTGGTCAGAACTGGTCGGAACAGCGCGCTGCCGGCGTCATGAAGTTCCTTGAGGAATACAAGGCCGCGAATGCCGGACGCGAAGTGGTCATTGAACGGCTCGACACCGGCACAGATGGCGCTGTCGTCGCCGATCGTGTTGGCGCCTATCTGTCTGCCCACCCGGACACCACGGTGTATTTCGACACCGGCCTTTGGCATGCCTACGTGGCCCAGGTCCTGATCGATCGCGGCATCGAGCCGGGCAAGGTGCTGATGGGCGGCTTCGACATCGTCTCGGAGGTCCTGCAACAGATGGAAGCGGGTTACATCCAGGTCCAGGTCGACCAGCAGCCCTATATGCAGGGCTTCATGCCGGTGATGGAAGCCTATCTCGCCAAGAACGTCGGTCTGCTGCCGGCAGACATCGACACCGGCAAGGGCATCATCGTCAAGGAAGACGTGCCGAAGCTCAAGGAACTGGCCGCAAAAGGCGTGCGGTAGGCGCGAACCGGCGTCCTCTCCCCGTTGTTTACGCGGAGAGGGCAAGGGGAGGGCCAGGCAGCACGGCCTTGGGCCCATCCTCCAACGGCATCTCCCCGTCAAGGGTGGTAGAAGACAGACTGCCGCCATCCCCTTGCCGATGCGACAAGCCAGCGCAAACAATCCCAAGCCGGAGCGAATGATGAAGCGCTTGATGAAGATTTATCTGGAGAAGCCGGAGCTTGCGGCGGTCGTGTTCCTGCTCCTCCTCCTGCTCGTGTTTCAGATCCGCTCGAACGGCGTATTTCTGAACACACAGAACGTGCGCGGAATGCTTGGGCTGCTGCCCGAAATGGGGCTGGTCGCGATCGGCGTGACCCTGTTGATGATATGCGGCGAGTTTGATCTTTCCGTGGGCTCGGTCTTTGCGCTGACCCCGATGACCATGGCGGTGATGCTGGCGGCGGGCGTGCCGTTCGCGCCGGCCTTTGCCGCCGGCCTCGCGATCGCCGCCCTGATTGGCTTCTTCAACGGGTTCATAACGATTCGTTTCGCGATACCAAGCTTCATCACCACGCTTGGCATGCTGTTCATCGCGCGTTCGCTGACGGTGGTAATCTCCGGTGGCTTCCCTCCTGTCATCCCAGCTAACGCTCTGCCCAAATGGCTGTTTACGATCTACGTCGGGCCGGGCGACCTCTTTCGCATGTCGTTCTTCTGGTTTCTCGCCGTGGCAATCCTGGTGACGGTGCTTCTGTCGCGCACGAATTTCGGCAACTGGGTGCGCGCCACCGGCGGCTTTCTGCCCGCCGCGCAGTCGATGGGCATCCCGACGGCCCGGGTGAAGGTCGCCTGCTTCATGATCTGTTCGGTGCTCGCCGGTTTTGCCGGCACCATTCAGGTGATGCGGCTCGGCGCGCCGCTGCCCTCGATCGGCGAGGGGCTGGAGTTGCAAGCCGTATCGGCTGCCGTCATCGGTGGTGCCTCGCTGGCTGGTGGCATCGGCACCATCTTCGGCGGCATCATCGGGGCTGCCCTTATCCGCGTCATCGACAACGGACTGGTGCTGAGTCAGGTTGACGCCAACTGGTTCAAGATGGCAATCGGCTTTCTGACTATCTTCGCGGTCGTCATGAATGCCTGGCTTCGAAAGCGGGGCAGGGCAATGAAGGTGGAGACCTGATCATGGCGGCACCCATCATCGCGATCAAGGGACTCCAGAAATGGTATTCCGGCGTCCACGCCTTGAAGAACGTCACGCTGGACATCTACCCAGATGAGGCACTGGGCCTCGTCGGCGACAATGGCGCCGGCAAATCGACGCTGATCAACATCCTGTCAGGCACCCAAAAGCCCGATGGCGGCGAGATCAGGATCGAAGGCGAACCGGTCCGCTTCTCGAACCCGCGCGACGCCATGGATCGCGGCATCGAGACGATCTACCAGTATAATTCGATGGTCCCGACCATGACCATCGCCCGCAACGTTTTCATCGGACGCGAGCCGGTGAAGGGCTCGGTTTTCGGCATCGGCATCCTGGACCAGAAGCGCATGCGTGACGAAAGCGTCAAAGCGATCGCCGACGTCGATCTGCATCTGAGGTCGCCCGACGCGCTGGTCGGTGAACTGTCGGGCGGCCAGCGCCAAGGTGTGGCGATCGCCAGGGCCATGCACTTCAAGTCGAAAGTCATGATCCTCGACGAGCCGACCAATCATCTTTCGGTGAAAGAGACGCGAAAGGTGATCGGCTTCGTTCGCGCCCTCAAGGCCCAGAACATCACCAGCGTCTTCATCAGCCACAACATGCATCATGTTTTCGAATGCTGTGACCGGGTCGTTGCCATGGCGCGCGGCGAGATCGTTCTCGACAAGCGGATCGGCGAGACTTCGATCGAGGAAATCCACGAGGTTCTGTGACGTGAAGAAACGATCACTCGCGGGCCGCTCTGCTGGTAGAGGTCAGTCTGCGCTACGGCTTTTCCGCAAGGACCGCCTCAGCGGTTTTCTCGTCGGTGATCAGCACATCGACGACTCCGAGATGCAGTACGGCGCGCAGCACCGGAACCTTGTCGAGGCCGCCGGAGGGCAGGATCACAGTGTCGACGTCGCGCAGATGTTCGGGGGCGAGGCCGATGACGCGACTGTTTAGCGGGTGATCGACGAGTTGTCCGTCGGCGCCGATCCAATGGCCGCAAATATCGCCGACCGCTCCGGCTTCGCGGAGCGATCTGAGATCATCGTCTCCTACCAGTCCGATCCGAAAGATGGTGGCGTCCTTGTGCACCGCGCCCACCGAAACGAAAGCGGCGTCAACGTCGCGGGCATGAGTGAAGGCGTCTTCCAGAATGGACTGGCGCATAAGCAGGTCGCGCGTGGCCTCGGTGTCCGTGAACACCGGTGCTGCGATGTAGAAGCATTCCGCATCGAAAAGCGCCGCGAGCCGCGAAGCGATCTCGTAGATGTTGATCGCCGATCCACGCGTGAGGCCGCCAAGCAGGGAAACGACCGACATCCCTTTGACCGGGCGCACGGTCACTGACCGCAGGCTAAGCTGGAGCGTCCGTCCCCATCCCACGCCCACCGATATTCCGTCATGGATTCTAAGCGACAGGGCTTCACCGGCAGCGGCTGCGATGACCTGTGGCACCAGGGCAGGATCGGGCGGTGTCGGAACCACGATTGGTTCGGAGACGCCATAGGCGTCCCGCAGCCGGTGCTCTAGCTCGATGCAGTTCGCCACCTTGGAATTGATGCGAATCTGGACGATCCCCCGCTGGCGGGCATGCGCCAGCATCCGGTTGACGCGAAGGCGTGTCAGGCCAAGAGACTTGGCGATTTGCGCCTGGGTGAGGTCACCGACGTAAGCAAGCCAGGCGGCGCGCACGAGCAGGCCTTCCTCGCGATCGGCCGTGACGGAACTCGTTATGGCTTGGCGGCCGTCGCGTTTCTTTCGTGCTGGTTTCTCCATCAGATCATCCTGTCCACTCCGCGGCAGCGGGTCCAGAGCGGGCTCGGCGGAGCCATGTGCTCATCGATATGAGGCATCAATCGAGTTTCCCCGGCTCCGCTAGCCTCGATGATAGCGGTCGAAGGACAAAACCAGCGGAGCATCATGGCAAATCGCGTCGATGATGGCCCTCGTCAGCGGCAGGCGATCGTGGGGAAGTACACCCCGGCCCATCATATTCTTCAAAGCCGGACCAAGGTCCAGCGCCAGTTGCGCCCCCTCGACCGTGTCCAAACTCATATGTTCGCGCTTCGCCACGGAATAAGGCAGGCCGCGGCCGAGCAGGCGTCCCATGCGACCGTTACGGCCCGCCTGGCAGGTCACATAAAGATCGCCGGAGCCGGCCAGCCCCAGCACCGTTTCGATTTTTCCACCCAGAGCTTCGACCAGAATCGCCATCTCGGCGAGGGACTGCGAGAAAAGTGACGAGGCTAGGTTGTGCATGAGCGCGCCATTGGGCGCCTTGCCGTCGCGCTCGAGCAGCCCAACGGGGGCCGCAACGGCGAGTGTGTAGAAATTCTTGAAAGCAGCGCAGATCTCGACACCGACGAGATCGGATGACGATCGCGCATGATAGAAAGGCGCGCGCAGAGTGCGGGACGCCGCGGTCACTTGGTCGGGATCGTGCCCGGCCACGATCACAGACGTGTCGCGCTGTGCGGCCAGTTCGCCGGCAATGCACGGTCCGCCTATGGCCATCACAGGGACAGACAAGCCAGTGCGTTGCTCGATCTCGCGGGCAAGCGGATGTGGCAGGATTTCGATGCCTTCGTCGGTTGCCGCAAGTCCTTTCGTAATCATCAGGATCGGCACGGGCGACTTGATGCTTTCCGCAATGCGGTCGATCGCCCAAGGAATGCCGGCCGACGAAACACCGAGTACAAGCAGATCGGGTCCATCGTTCATCGCTGCCCCGAATTCGGTCCAGGAACAGGCGGTCACCGCGTCAGGCAGAGTGATGTTGAGGCGAGGGTGACGACCTGTGCTGGCCACCGAGCCGACGATCTCCTCGTCGAGATGGGTCCCGACAAGAGTGATGTGGTTACCGGCATGAGCGGCCGGAAGCGTCATGGCAGAGCCCATGACGCCGGCGCCGAGGATGATGATCCGCGCCATTCAGCTTCTTCCCTTGTCCAGCCGCTCGCCGCTATCCTCGTCGAACAGGTGGATTCGCTCAGGCGCCGGCTCCAGATGGATCACCGCTCCAGGAGAGGGCTCCATGCGGTCATGCAGCACCGAGCAGATCGCGGTGTTGCCCATGCTGGCAAAGATGTGGATTTCGGGGCCAGTCGGCTCGACAACCGTAATCCTCGCCGGAATGCCGCGCCCGTCGGCCACTGGTCGAAGATGTTCGGGGCGAATGCCGTAGATCACCTTTTGGCCGGGCCGGACCGCAGCCCCTGGCGGGAGCGGGAGGGATAGCTCGTCGGCCCGCACCACCCAGGCGCCGCGCTCGGAAGCCACCTCGCCATGAAACATGTTCATTGCGGGCGAGCCGATGAAAGAGGCGACGAAGAGGTTTGCCGGGCGATCGTAGACATCGAGCGGGCGCCCGATCTGCTCGATATGGCCGTCGCGCATGATGACGATGACATCGGCCATGGTCATGGCCTCGATCTGGTCATGCGTGACATAGACGGTGGTGGTCTTCAGCCGCTGGTGGAGCTCCTTGATTTCGGTGCGCATCTGCACGCGCAGCTTGGCATCGAGATTGGACAGCGGTTCGTCGAACAGGAACACAGTTGGGTCCCGCACGATGGCGCGGCCCATGGCGACGCGCTGCCGCTGACCGCCCGAAAGCTGGCGGGGGTACCGTTCCAGATAGGGGGTCAGATTGAGGATCGCCGCCGCCCATCCGACCTTCTGTTTGATTTCATCGGTTGGGCGTTTCTTCAACTGCATGGAAAAGGCCATGTTGTCGAAGACTGTCATGTGCGCGTAAAGCGCGTAATTCTGGAAGACCATCGCGATGTTGCGGTCTTTGGGATGGAGCGTGTTGACGACCCTGTCGCCTATGGCGATCTCACCGGACGTGATGGGCTCGAGACCGGCTATCATACGCAACAGCGTGGACTTGCCGCAGCCGGACGGTCCCAACAGAACGACGAACTGGCCATCCTCGATCGAGAGATCGAGTCCATCGATAATCGAGACGGCGCCATAGTCCTTCTTTATGTTGCTGATGGTGACAGACGCCATAAATTGCTACCCTTCGATTGCCCTTGCCGGTTGGATCTCATTTTCGCCATGCGAGCCATTGGCGATCGGATGCTCTCACCATTCGTTCTCCAGAAACTCTTCCAGCAACCCCCCATCGGCGGCCAGGTTGACAAAGGACCATCGGCCGCGGATTTCTCGCGAATAGCGAATGGCATCGTGCCAAAGCGCACGCGGCAGGCCTAGTTCCGCGCCGGTGACCGGCCCCCCCGCAGCCTTGAGCGCCGCCTCCATGCGGGCGACCGGCATTGCCATCGGCCGAACCTCCTGGCGCAACGCCGGCCAGATTTCCGCAAGCCTGCGGTTGAAGGTTTCCGTCTGGCTGGCGTCGAGTGCCGTCTTCCTCATCTCGGCAATGCAAAGCGGTCCAAGTTGCCCGCCATAGCGCGCCAGCATTGCCGCCTCGTCGATGAAGGTCGGCCTTGCCTGCGGCGGCTCTTCCATGTCCAGTAGCCGCGCTTGCAGTCGCGCCATGACCAGCGAGGCAACCCCGACCTGCTGGCCGTGCGTGGTGCCGGGATGATGGGCTTGCGCGAACATGTCGATCCAGTGGGAGATTTGGTGCTCTCCCATGGACCCAGGGTGGGAAACGCCGGCGAAGCACACACCCATCGAGCACAGCGTCAGGATGCGCTGGAGGTGCCCGACGGCGGTGATGTCATGCCTGGCAAGGCCAGGCGCATGGGCCAGCATCGGTTCCTCATCACCCGCCTGCAGCAGGTAAGGCACCTCGGAATAGTAAGTGTCGAACAGCCGATGCGAAGCCCACCAGTCGATCTGGGCGGTGGAGCGGCAGAGGCTGTCGCCAAGCCCGGCGGCGCTGAGCCAGGCGGGTGCTGCAGCCGAAACACCAACGTCCAGGAAGATGCCCCGCGGAGCATGCGAGGGCAGCGAGATCTTGAGCCCGGAGGCCAACGTCACCGACGCTGTCGAGGCGCCGTAGCCATTCATCGAGGCGGCCGTGCCGAAGACGGCATAGGGCCGCTCGTCGAGGAAGGTTGCATGCTTGCAGCTGTCGTTGAGGACGCCCGACCCGACGGCCACGACCCCGTCGGCGTGACGCGTCTTCTCCCTGACCATCTGGATCGTTGCCTCATCGCAGTCGAGGCCGTCAGGCAGCACGATTTCGTCGATGTCGGCGATGGCGCGCAGCGCCTTCGCGACGCGCCGGCCCATCACATCGACGGTGTTGACATCGGACACAACAGCGATGCGGCTGCCTAGGGCCAGGGGCGCAACGAGATCCGCCTCCCGGCCCTCCGTCGTCTCCAGCAATTCGATCGTCTGGAACGGCAGGACCGCTGCCGCGCCTGTCTTGGGATCTTTCCAGCGTCCCGCGACAACGTCCTCGATTAAGGCGTTCCAGTTGGTTTCAGCCATGATCGGCCTCCATGAAGGCCGCGAGGCGCTCGTTCCAGGCTGAAAGCGTAGGCCAAAGATCGGCATGGATCGCAAGAAGCTCGGCGTAGAGCGCGGCCCGTTTCGCGTCCGGTTCGAAGGTTTTGGCCGGCTTGCTGGCCATTGCGAGCGACGCTTCGGCGATGGTGGAAAACCAGCCCACGCCCTTGGCCGCTGCCATCGCCGCGCCAAGCGAGGAGGCTTCCACTGTCGTCGAACGCATTACGGGACGGTCGAGTGCATCTGCCAAAATCTGCATCCACAGGTCGGACTTCGCTCCTCCGCCGATGGCTATGAACTGGTCGATGGTCTGGGCGGCAGCCGCAGCGGCCCGCTGACTTGTCGCGGCCTGATGCAGCGCTATGCCTTCCAGCACGGCGCGATAGATGTCGCCGCGGCGGCTGGAGCCGGATAGCCCGGCAATGACACCACGGGCAGCACTGTCCCAGTGCGGATCCATGACGCCCTGCCAGTAGGGCAGGAGCATTATGCCGCCTGCGCCGATCGGGCTGGTAGCGGCTTCGGCCTCGAGCGCCTCCAGGGCGTCGCTTGCGCCATGCAGATCGACGCCAAGCATTTCGCGCGCCATCCAGTCGACAAGAAAAGTGCCGGCGCGAAGGCACGTCTCGTAGATATAGCCATCATCGGCGACCGCCGTCTCTGTGCGGAAGGCCAAATCATGCACGTAGTCGATGCCGAAGCTGCCAGAGACGACAGCCGTACCGAGGTTGATGTAGGCGCATCGCGGCTGCAACACACCCGCGCCCGTGCCGGCGCATTGACCGTCGCCGCCGCCGGCGACGATCGGTGTGCCCTCCCGCAAGCCCGTCAGCATGGCCGCTTCCGACGTTAGTTGGCCTAGAACGGCGCCGGGCCGCGCCAGGTCAAGCATCATGCGCCGGGCGACGCCTGCCGCGTTCAGTATATCGTTCGACCAGTCCATAGCTCGCATATCGAGTATGCCCATCGGGTCGGCGGATGCGGTGGACGTCACCCACAGGCCACTCAAGCGAAACACCAGATAGCCGTGAACTTCGGCCATTCGCTCCACCCGGGCAAAAATCTCGGGCTCTTCCTCGCGAAACCAGATCATGCGGTAAAGGCAAGGAATGACGTCCAGCGGCTTGCCGGATATTGCGTGGACGCGTGCCGCGCCGAAGCTCTCGCCGAAGCGCCGTGCCTTCCGCCGGGCGCGCTCATCGAGCCAGAGCGTTGCAGGCCCGACTGCCTGGCCCTGCTCATCGAAAAGTCCGAAGCTCTCGCGTTGGTTGGCAATCGCAAGGGCTGCAATGCGTGCCGGCGAAACCGTTGCCGCGACAGCGCGCAGCGCTGCGACCGTCGAGGTCCACCATTCGGCCGGATCCTGCTCGAAATAGCCCGAACGCGGGTTGGACATTGCAAGCGGTGCACGGCCTTCAGCCACGGCCAGACCATTGCGGTCCCAGGCGATCGCCTTGGTTGCCGAGGTCGAGGAATCAATGCCGATGACGAGATCTGGAACCATTGCCGCCACATTGCCAAACGGCGAGGGCGGCCGAAGCCGCCTTCGCCCAAATCACCGATTAGCCGCTAAAGACCGGCGTCCTTGACTTTGCCGTCGACAATGCCGGCAATGGCATCCAGGCATGCCTTGGCATCGCCGCCATAGTCTTGGCCCGTAAGCAATTTGCCGAGTTCAACCGGAATGTCGTTGTTCGACAGATCCGCCCAGATCGGCATGTCCGGCTCCGATCCCATCTGGTTGTCGATAGTGTATTTGATCGCGTCGAAGTGGCGTGTCGTTCCGGGCCCGACAACGCCCTTTGCCTTGACCCGAGGATCTGTAAAGGACGAATTGCGCATCGGCGAGGCGCCGCCGCCGAGCGTCGACACCCGCGCCATCACATCCTTCGAGCAGACCCACTGCATGAACAGCCATGCTGCTTCCTTGTTCTTGGAATATTGCGACAGCGAAATCGTCGAGCCACCCTGGTGGCCGACGGCCGGGATTTCGTTGAAGCCGCAATCGGCGGCGGCGCGACGGCCAGGAACCTCCTTGGGCGCGGGCAGGGCCTCGAACAGGCCTTTGACCTTGGAATCTTTGGCGTCGAAGCCGGGGAAATCCTCGCCCCAGGTGATTGCCATGGCGGCCTGACCCTGTGTCAGCGCCTGTCCCTGGCCGTCCCACGTCCAAGTCGTCGCGGAGGGCGGCGAGTTCTTGACCAACTCCTGATAGAATTTGAGCCCGGCCACGCCGCGTTCGTCATTGCCGACAAACTTCTTGTCCTTGTTGAAGATCGAACCGCCATGGCCCCACAATGCGAAGGTCCAGTCGCATTCCAGCGAATAGTGGCCGGACTTCGCCTGGCACGCGGTGCCGAAGATGCCGTTGCTTTTTTCTGCCTCAGTGAGCGCCTGCACGGCCTTGAGGTAGGCGTCGAGGTCTGTCGGCAGCGCAATGTTGTGTTTGTCGAATAGATCCTTGCGGTACATCAGGATGAAGATCGGAATATCGAATGGAATTCCGCACTGTTTGCCGTTGTACATGGCAATGCCGTCGACCAGCGGCTTGGAGAAATCGTCCCAGTCGAAGTTGGGCATCGCCAGTTCTTTGTTCTGGTCATAATACTCGCGCGGATCGACGACATCCTGGGCAAATGTGGCCATCCAGGACTGGTCGAGATAGTAGACGTCGTAGGTGCCAAGTTGGCCCTGTACGTCTTGCGTCGCCTTGGCGAGAACCTGCTCCAGCGGCACGATCTCGACTTCCACCTCAATGCCGGTTGCCTTGGTGAATTCACCTGCGACAAGCTGGTTGGCCACGATCGTTGGCGGCGTCGCTTCCGAAGTGTAGCGGATTTTGGTGCCGGCATATGGCTTGCCGACATCAGCCAGCCACTTCAGCATGTCGGCGTCCTGGGCGCGGGCTTCCTCAACCCCGAGCCCCAGCATCCCCCGATTGGTGCGGCCGCCACCTAGCATGGCCGATCCGAAGGCAGAAAAGCCGACACCGGCGAGCGCCATCTTCCTCATGAAGTCGCGTTTGGTTATTCGGCGCGCCGTAAAATCGTTGCAGGTATCGGCGACGAATGTCTTCTTGTCGTGTTCACTGAAGCTCATGATCGTTCCTCCATTGCGTTTTTGTCGTCGTTCTTCTCGTCTGCGCCTCACTCCTTCAGGGACCCGAGGGTGAGGCCGCGGACCAGATGCCGTTGAACCAGCAGGATGAAGATGAAGCTGGGTATGATCGCGGACGTGCCGAGCGCTGTGATGTAGCCCCACTCGGTCGCGGTCGAGGTGACAAAGGTCGAGATCTTCACCGGCACGGTGCGGATCGACGTTGTCAGGAACAGTGAGAGCAGGAACTCGGTCCACGAAAAGATGAAACACAGAACAGCTGTCGCAGCGATGCCGCCCTTGACCATGGGAAGGACCACGCGTCGGAACGTCTGCCAGCGCGTCGCGCCGTCAATCAGCGCCGCCTCATCAACCTCGCGCGGAACATCGTCGAAGAACGATTTCAAAAGCAAAACTGCCAGCGGCAGGTTGATCAAACTGTGAACGAGGATGAGGCCCGTATAAGTATCGCGTAAGCCGAGATCGCGGAACATGAAAACGATCGGAATGACGATCGCGATTGGCGGCATGAAGCGCTGCGAGAGAATCCAGAACAGGAAGGACTGCTGGCCGCTGAACTGCATTCGCGACAGGCAATAGGCAGCCAGGGTGGCCAGCAGCAGCGTCAGCGCCGTCGATCCGACGGCTATGATGGCGCTGTCGAGCAACGACTGGCGGGAATCGTAGGAGCTCGCGCCACCCTTGATGACCCCGGCCGCCTCGCCGCCTTGTTCCATGCCGATGTCGACGCGCGAAACGCCAAGCAACGTCACACGGTAATTGTCCGGCGTCGGCGTGAAACCGGTGTAGACTGGTCCGCTGCGGTCGAAAATCGCCGAATAGGGTTTGATGGACGACAGAGCCCACCACGCGATCGGGAACATGAAGATCGCCACCACCAGGACGGCGAGCACGTCACGGGCGATCGTTTGGGCGCGCGACGACTCCATCAGAACCTCACCTTGAACAGCCTGACGAACAGGTTCGACACGACGATCAAGACGACGAGCACGATCAGCGACAGGGTCGCGGCATAGGGAAAGTCTCCGGTGAAGTAGATTCGACCCGCGTAGAATGAAAGTGTCTCGGTGGCCGTGCCTGGCCCGCCGGCGGTGATGATGTAAACGTAGTCGTAGATGCGAAAGAGATCGACGCCGCGGATCAGCACCGCGACCGCTATCACCTTGCGCAGCATCGGCAATGTGAGCCGCCAGAATGTCTGGATGCCGTTGGCGCCGTCGATCGCCGCGGCTTCGAAAGGTTCCTTCGGCAGCGCCCTGAGTCCTGCCAGGATGATGAGCACCATGAACGGCGTCCATTGCCATATGTCTGCCAGCAGGATTGCCGCCAATGCGGTTCCGGGCTGCGTCAGGATCGGCTGTGCCGGCGAGATCAGGTCGAGGGCATAGAGGTAGAACGACAGGACGCCGAAAGAGCCGTCCTGCATCAGCAGGAACATCATTCCGGTCACCGCAGGCGGCACCACCAGCGGCAGTGTCATCAGCGCCCGCAGCACGCCGTAACCTTTGCGATCGGTGTCAAGCAGAAGGGCAATGAGGATGCCGAGCGCAAGCTGAACCGCAAGCGCGACGAAGGTGTAGATCAGCGTGGTTTCCAGCGAATGCCACATACGCGCATCCGAGAAGGCCCGCGTCCATTGGTGGAGCCCTGCGAAGTCAAGCTGCCGGGAAACGACATTGCGTTTGTGAAACGACAGCCAGACTGAATAGGCGAGGGGGTAGATGCCGAAAACGAGAAGCATCACCGTGATCGGCGCGAGCCAGGGAAAAGGATGCTCGGCCGTCATGAACCGGGGCAGGGCCCACCTGGAAGTCGGCCGCGTGAGGATAGCGCTGCTCACGTGCAAATCTCCGCTCGGTCACAGAGACGCATCGGCCTTCTCCCTATCGGCCAGATTGTGCCAACTTGAACTTTTGTAAGTTTGTTGTGCCTTTTGTTAGGAACGTGTCGGACGGCCGCCGATTTGTCAAGTCGGTTCCGTCAGCGCTCAAGGGATTTGCTCGTGGTCCCAGAGGATGCCGTCATCGCCGGGTATGGAGTTGTTTTTGGAGGAAACGCCGCCGGTAAATGCCGTGCACCAGCCTCAAACGCGCTCAGGGCCGCCGCCAACTTTGGCAGCCCAAGGAAAGCTACGAAAGCATCGAGGAGATCGGGAGGACAGCCGGGGGCTTCTGGAACTCCCCTTAATCCGGCAACAGGATCTGAAGCTTTACGTCCGCCGGCCGGGCTTCGACTGCGCGGTCGAAGGCGGTGATGGAATCTTCGAAGGGGAAGGTCGCCGAAATGAGTGGCTTTAGGTCGACCCGACCCGACCCCATCAGCGCGATTGCCCGCTCATATTGGTGGCAATATCGGAACACAGTCTCGATGCGGACTTCCTTGGTCGAGGCGGTGGCGACATCGAATGCGATCGGCGCCACCGGCAGGCCGACCACCACCACCGCGCCGCCGGGCCGCGGCAGATCGAGCAGGGTCTCCCATGCCTTGGACGAGCCCGAGCATTCGAAAACGACATCGGCGCCCCAGCAATCGGTCAGGCGCTTTACCTCCGCCGCCAGGTTCTTGTCGCGGATGTTGACCGGGATCACGCCTTGATAGCCGCTGGCGATGTCGAGCTTGGGTTGGGCGAAATCTGCAACAATGGCGCGGGCGCACCCGCCGGCGAGTGCCGCGATCGCCACCATCGTGCCGATCGGCCCGGCGCCAATCACCACCGCCGTGTCACCAGGCGCGATCTTTGCTTTGGCAGCCGCCTGCATGCCGACGGCGAAGGGCTCGACCATGGCGCCTTCGGCGAAGCTGACATTGTCGGGCAGTTTGAAAGTGTAGTTGGCGGGGTGGACGACATAGGGTGTCAACACGCCGTGGATCGGCGGCGTTGCCCAGAACCTGACCGCCGGATCGATGTTGTATAGGCCGAGCCGGCTCGCCCGCGAATTGGGATCGGGGATACCCGGCTCCATGCAGACGCGGTCGCCGACCTTCAGATGCTCGACGCCTTTCCCTGTTTCGACGACAGTGCCGGCGGCTTCGTGGCCCAAGACCATCGGCGCTTCGACCACGAACGGGCCGATGCGGCCATGCGTGTAGTAGTGCACGTCCGAGCCGCAGATGCCCACCGTATGGATCTTGATGCGAACTTCGCCCGCGCCTACGGTCTGTGGCAGATCGATCTCACGCAGCTTGAGTTCGTGCTGGCGTTCAAGGACAAGGGCGCGAACGTTCGTCATCGACGTAATCTCCTCTAATGCCGATTGTTCGAGGCCTCCTCGACCTTGCTTGCACTCGGCACGTTCATCATAGCCGCTCATTCACGGCTTCAAAATCCAGTTCGGAAACGGGTGTGGCAAGATTCCGACTATCCGTACCAACCCGGCCAAGGGACTTTGAAGGCCGACCATGCCGCTGCCGATTGCGTTTGGATCATTCAGGGTGCTCTGAGGTATCCAGTGATAGATTCGGCATCAGGATGGGAACCAGTGTTTAGAGGGCGACGTGCACACTTGCTGCACACAAAGTTCTCCCATCTTTCGGTTCTGTTTTGGCGAAGCGGCGCAACAGGGCATGCTGTGACGCGATGTTTGAGAGATTGTCGCCCGGCTTCGGCTGCCCGAGCGACAGAGCACCTGACAGGGCGCCGTAGCACGACGAAAGAGGGTCCTTTTTATTGGGTCTGCGAGATGCTTCTGAGGGCTTCGGCAAAGCACAGGGTGGCCGAACCCGTCGCGGTCCGACGGCGAAGGCTGCGCGTTAGGCGATGTAGGTGCTGCGTCGATCATGGCTCCACCAGTTGCTGGATTGCGTGCATCGGTAGGACCAGCCGGAGGGAGTCCGGCAGCCGCACGAAGCCGTTTCCCTCATAGAAGGCAGCGGCGCGCTCGCTGATGGCATCCACCACCAGCATCGAGGAACCGACTGTGGCCGCGCTCGCATAGGCGCGCCGCACGGCGTCGGCGAGAAGCATCGCACCCAGGCGTTCGCCCTGACGGGCTTCCGAGACCGCCAGCCGTCCGATCAGCGTGGCGCTGACCAGCGGATAGCGCGGGATGTGCTTGCGCGCGGCGGCCGGCACGTCGCCCTGTGCAACGCCGGTTGCGCAAAGCGTATAATAGCCCAGCACGACATCCGGTTTATCAGGCTCCACGAGAATGAAGACCCCATTCGCCTTGCGCCGCACATCTTGGCTTGCCTGCGTCCGGAGATAACGGTCGAGTCTGTCGACGCCGCAGGCAAAGCCGTCCCGGTCGTGATGCGACGCGAGCGCCTCGATCTTCAAATCTGGCCGAGACGCCGCCATGCTCAGGACGCGACCCGGCGCTTGTGCTCGGCCAAGGCGCGGACCAGCCGCTCACTCGGCTCTGGCGGATTGACCAGCGCGTCGAAGAATGCCGCGCGGTCGCGATCGGACAGCACCAACGTCTCATGCTCGGCGATCGTCCGGCGCGCGGTGTCAGTGAGCGCAGTGACGCAGAAGTCGCTGACTTTGCGTCGTGACAGATGCGCTGCCCGCTCGATAAGATCCTTAGTCTCTTCATCCAACCGGAATCCGAGGCGTTCGACGCGGTTGGGCGTCTCTCGTTCGATCTGGGGCTGTTTGCGCGCCATTGGGATCACTCCTGTCGTGGTCTATGTTTCGCAAACAATGTACGTCACATAGACGAACAAATCAACGTCCGATTTCTGCCCTTCATCCACGCGCCGGTGGTCGAACATCAGCTTCGCCCGCTGTTCGGCTTCTACTGGGTGCTGACGGTGCCAGGCAGGCAGGCTCTTCGACAGCCCGCTTCTTCTGCCCTGTTGTGGTTTACGCTCGGCCAGCAAGAGTGTTCAATGCGTAACGTGTGTATCGTCGTTCGCCAGTTCTAATCAGTGCACCCTTGGCAACGAGGTCCTGCAAATCTCTTGTCGCTGACGCGCGAGATGCCTGAGTGATGGCGATGTAATTCTCGGCGCTGAGACCGCCCTTGAAACCATCTATACCTTCGCGGAACATCCGGGTGATGACCTTTTCCTGGCGCTCGTTGAAGTGACCGCGGTAGCGTTCGTAAAACTTGGCCTTGGCGACGGAGAATTCGACACGGGCAAGCGTTACGCGCTGCGCTTCAAGGATCGTTTTAGCGAAGTAGAGCAGCCAATCCGTAATCGCGTTGCTCTTGTTGCTGGCCTCCAGATGGTCGTAGTAGGCCTTGCGGTGGCGTTCAATCGTGTACGCCAAAGCGATGAGACTGGGCTCACCCAGGCTTTGCGCCAACGCCTTTTCGCAGAGGGCACGCCCTATGCGCCCGTTGCCATCCTCGAATGGGTGAATGCTCTCGAAATAAAGGTGCGCGATTCCGACACGCGTCAACGCCGGAATCGGTATCTTGCCTTTGGGCGCGGTTTCGTTGAACCAAGCCGCGAAGGCGTCCATTTCGGTCTTCACCCGGGCCGACGGCGGCGCTTCGAAATGCACTTTGGGCTTATCCAGCCGATTGGAAACGATTTGCATAGCATCGGCATGCTGGCGGTAGCTGCCGATGGTCCCGATACCCCGCTCACCCGACATCACCATCTTGTGCCAGGCGTAGAGGGTGCGGTGCGAGAGTGTATCGGCGAAACGCAAGTAAACATCGGCCATCATTTCAGCGATGCCGCGCTCGGCGGCCGGCGGAATGTGCCTGATCTCGCTTCCCAGGCCAAGTTGCTGGCGTAAGGATGATTGCAGATTCTCGCGGTTGAGGTATTCCCCTTCAATCGCGGATGTCTTCAAGGCCTCTTCGCTGATAAGATCGATGCGGATCTGGTCGCGATCGTTGGCACCGACATGACGAAAGACGCCCAGGAACTCGCCCGATCGCAACAGGAACTCGCTTTCCAGCGGTTCCAATACCTTCTTATCGTAGGTAAAATGCGGCCAGTCAGCCTGCTCCCAATTCCATACCATGAGTTATAGAGCACCTTTCTATAACTCATGAAGCCACGAAAGGTGAGCTATAGCAATCCTCGCTATGCCTCAAGGTCCTGTCGGATAGGTCAACACCCCCCGGCGGCACCGCAGGTTTTCCTGATTGCGCCGGAGTTGATCCAACCCAGGTCGGCTCCGAAAGGGCCGCTGGAAACGTTGAAGGACATAGCTTGAGGCGCCCCGAGAACCGGTCTTTCGCACAGCTCCCCTCACGCAGCTATCAAGGGCCGACACGTGTAGCGTCATTATGGAAGTCAGCGGCGGTTCGTACCTCACAGGCGCTCGCGGCTTTGCCTGTTCAAGATGTGGGCACGGCTCGGATCTGAACCGGTAGGCTGGAGCACGGAGCCGGCCCCGACGGGCCTTGGGGCTGGGCTCCGGGAAGTGTCCTGTCCCTTGGCACTGGAACCCTGATTTCGGGCCAGTCCAACTGGCGGTTGCTAGACGTATAGCAACTCATGCGCCTAAGTTTGCCTACGGCCCGCGCGCACCTGGCAAGCCCGCCCACCCTAGTCCCCCGCTTGGTGCAACAGCGCCCGTCCGGCCCGCCGCACCCAACCGTGCGGCGGGCTTTTTTCACGCGGTGGAACACCGGCGCACAGGGAAGTTCGGCGCACGCAGCATACCCTTCGCCTCACAGTATTGCTGCCGGATCGCTTGCCCTGATCGGCCCACGTCGTCGATCGACAAAGGTTCATATGGAGCGACAACGCTCGCTAGGGCTTCCCGATGATGGGAGTCATGCTCGGTCCTTTCTCGGCAGAGAGCGGGCAACAAGCCGAAGGCGCTCATAAAGAACAGCCTCGTCGAACTCACCGTCCGAGAAGAGTGCCATTGCGGTCACGCTCAGGCGCTCCGCCTGCTCGCTACTAACCGAGATACCTGCCTCGGCGCAGACACGATCAAAGACCTGTTTCAACAAAGCCAAATCGCCAGGATAGGCTATGCCACTCATTGAGACAGGCCCATGGCAGCAGATACTTCGACGACCGCCTCGGTTAGCTCTTCGTCGGATGCGACCAAATAAGGCGCAGCCTGCCTAATTTCCTTCAGTGCTGCTTTGATCGAAACTGTGTTGCCATACTCGGCCCTGTTTAGAAGTGCAGCGATTGCTTGTTCTAGAACTGGAGTTACCCTTTGCACATTGCTCATCCAACCCACCCCAAAAAACACGCCCCGGTGGGATAATAGTCTATTCCTGATTGGCTTCAATTGAATTTAAAAAACGTACGGTTGCTCACCGTTGCTTAGCCGTTCAGCCCGCAATATTGGTGAAAATTTATTCGGCATGCCTCTTGATGCGATCGCGGTGCTTGAAGTGCGCGTGCATGCTTACGGAGCCGGGCCTTGGCCGGCTGTTCTCTATCTGATTCCAAATGCCCACATTGGTAGAGAAACCGCCCAAGGTCTTCCACGCATTCAACCACCTCCATCTCAACGGCAGAGAGCTGCGTGAGGCTCCGCTCCTCGAGCCGCATCATCCTTTGCAGCGGTCGGATCTCACCCGGCATGCCTTCGACCAGCTTCCTGCCCTCCTGCAGGACGTTTACTTTCTCAACCAGCTCGAGCGAATCCAAGCGAGGTCAGTGATGATCATAGTGCGTCGCGGGCTCGTGCCGGCAAGCGGCTCGTCGAGTAGGAGCAGGCCAACCGATTGTTGTCAGCGCCAGACCGATTTGCAGCCGCTGTTTCTCGCCACAGGCAAGTTCCGAAACAGGCCGATCGAGCGCGCCGTGAGGTTCACCAGCGCTGCCGTGCTCAAGAATGCTCATTGAGACCGGAACGCCACGGATATTCTTGAACGGATAAGCCTGAACCCTGAACATTCCGCGCGCGCCTCGTCGAGGACTCGCCCAGGCCCGTGGTCGCAGCCGCTAAGAGCCGCGGCAAGCTGTCCGTGGTCATTGACTGTTCAGCGCCGTGGCGATTGGATCCGCGCCGGCGAGGAAGCGACAGGGCAGTTTGCCCTGGCTTTCAAGCTTGATCAGCGTCCGAGCACGCTGGCGGCGTCACCACCCCCGCTTGCCGTTCTGCGAGGTCCAGAACTGCTCGCCCTGAGTTCGGCAATCGGGATAGCTATATGTTTAAGTTTCCAAAGGTCAGACAGAGACGACCGCCTCACATCCTGTGATTTGCGGGACCTAGTGAAGTACCGGCGTTACTACGCGGGCGGCAAGTGGAGGGGACTGCGCGGGAAAGCGGGCAGCTTGGTTCGTCGGCCATTCAAGCGGCGTTAATCTTCATCTCTGCGCCGAGCACCATCTTTGTCACGGCGGCGAAGTCGAGCTTCCCCGAGCCGAGGACGGGCACTTTCGCAACGACGCGCACTCCGGCGGGCACCATCAGGTCCATGGCGCCGTTGGCCTTAGCGAAGGCCAGGAATTCGGCACGCGTGGCGTTGACGGCCTCGGTGATGAGGATCAGCTTTTCGCCCTTGCGCGCATCTGGCACGGCGGCGACCGCCGAGAGCGAGCCTTTCCACAATTCGCCCGCCAGCGCCTCGACGGCGGCCAGCGAGATCATCTCGCCACCGATCTTGGCAAAGCGCTTGGCGCGGCCTCGAATGGTGATGAAGCCGACATCGTCGACGGCGACGACATCGCCGGTGTCATGCCAGCCGTCTTCGAGCGGCTCGAGCAGGCCCGGCTTCTCGGTGCGCAGATAGCCTGCCATGACATTGGGCCCGCGCACGAAAAGCCGCCCGCCATCCTCGACGCCAGGCACCGGGTCCAGGCGATACTCCATACCCGGCATGATTTTGCCGACACTGCCGGAGCGGTTGTACATCGGCGTGTTGATGGAGATCACCGGCGCGGTTTCGGTCACGCCGTAGCCTTCGAGGATGCGCAGGCCGAACTTTTCCATATAGGTCGCGCGGGTCGAAGGCTTGACCGGTTCCGCGCCGGCAAAGCAGTAGCGCACTGAGCGGAAGTCGTAGGGGTGTGCGGTGCGGGCATAGCCGGCAAGAAACGTATCGGTGCCGAAGATGATCGTTGCGTTTGAGGCATAAACAAGCTCCGGCACGATCCGGTAGTGCAACGGCGAGGGGTAGAAATAGACCGGCACGCCCGAGATCAGCGGCAGCACCGTGCCCGCCGTCATGCCGAAGGAATGGAAGATCGGCAGCACATTGAAGACCTTGTCGCCCGAATGGAAGTCGATACGCGAGGCGGCCTGCGCGGCATTGGCCAGGATGTTGCGGTGGGTGAGCACCACCCCCTTGGGCGTGCCTTCGGATCCCGAGGTGAACAGGATCACCGCCGGATCTTCAGACTTGCGGGCGACCCGGGGTGCGCTTTTGCGCAAAAGGCCGAGCAGCTTATCCTTGAGGCCAATAGTGGCCCGCAGATCATCAAGCCACACAATATCGACCGAGCGGCCGAGTTCCTCGACCACGGCGCCAAGTTTCGCTTGTTCGACAAAGGCGCGCGAGGTCAGCACGGTGCGCACCTCGGCGGCCTTGCAAGCGGAGAGGATGTTGGCCGCGCCGGCAGTGAAGTTCATCATCGCGGGAACCTTGCCGACCGACATGACGCCGAGCAGTGTCGCACAGGCGCCATTAGCGTTGGGCAGCATGATACCGAGCGTCTGCTGGCCGGCATAGAGATGTTCGAATTTCTCGCCAAGCACGGCAGCCGCTGTCAGCAGCTTGCCGTAACTCAGCGAACCGGTGACCGGGTCCTGCACGGCCAGCTGCTTCATGCCGCGTTCGTTCGCCGTCTGGATGATCTTCTCCAGCACGGTCTTCTTGATGTCCTGGGTGCGGAAGAGGAGGTCCGACATGACCTGGTAGAGGGCAGCGCCCGCCGCTGCGCGGCGCTTCCGGCCCTTCAGATCCGGCGCTACTTGAAGTTTGACGGGCTCCAGAATGGTCACCTTGACCTTCGGGAACAGCCGGCGACGAACATGCTGCGAGGTCAGCCGCGAAAAATAGCTCTTCTCCAGGCCGTCGATGCGCACGGGCACGACCATCGAGCCGGTCTTGTCGGCCACCATGGCGGCACCGTCATAGACCTTCATCAGGCCGCCGGTCACGGTGATCCGGCCTTCGGGGAAGATGACCAGCGGATCGCCGCCTTGCACGACCTTGATAAGCGTGCGGGTCGACATCGGCTTGGCCGGATTGAGCGGCAGGGCGCGGGCGAGATTCATAAACGGCTTCATCCACCAGGCCTGGGCGATGGTGTAGTCGATGGCAAACACCGGCTCCTCATCGGTCAGAGTCAAAGCCAGCGGGCCGTCGAGGAAACTGACATGGTTGAGCGCCAGGATGGGTGCCGGGCCGGCCGCCTTGAGGTTTTCCAGCCCCTCCACCTCCAGACGATGGAAGGCTCGGAACAGAATGGAAACGAAGTCGCGGAAGGCGTTGGTTGGCAGATATCTCAGCATCAGCCAGGCGGCGACCACGTTGAGTGCGGCGAGGCCGAACAGGATACCTCCAGTGGAGACGCCCGCTGTTTGAATCGCGGCGACGAGTATGCCGCCCACCGTCATGAAGCCTGCATTGACGATGCTCACGGCGGCGACGACGCGAGCGCGGCTGGCTTCGGGCGCCCAGGCTTGTACGGCGGCGAAGGTCGGCACGACAAGAAAGGCACTGGCAATAGCCATGCCGGCAAGGTCGATCGCGACATGGACCGTGTTTGGTCCGGCGAAGAATGTTGCGAGCGTTTCGGCCCTAAGCGAAGGCTGCATGCTCCAGATGGTCCAGGCCAGGTCCAAGCCGAATAGTGCCATCAACGCCGTGCCAACCGGGGCTGGCAAGAGCACGATGCGGCCCTGCGACATCCATGCGGCTATGGCAGAGCCAATCGCGATCGAGACGGCGAACACCGCGAGATAGGCGGTGACAGCGATTTCTCCGCCACCGAGCGAATCCTTGACCAACGTAGGCAGGATCGAAAGGACAATGGCCCCGATCAGCCAGAACCACGACGTCATCAGTCCGGCGCGCCAGATCCGCTTGTCGGCACGCAAGCTGTTGACCTGTCGCCACGTCGAGCGAAAGATGTTTTTGTCGATGACTAGGTCGGGAGCCGCAGAACCGGTTGACGGAATGTATCGGCTGACAAACCAGCAACCGATGGCGAGGATCATCATCATCGGCCCAAAGACCGAGACGCCTATGCCATCGGCCGAGACAACGCCTCCGGCGATAGTGCCGCCGAGGATGGCGGCGAAGGTTGCCGATTCGATCCAGGCATTGGCGCGGGGCAATTCCTTGCGCTCGAGATGATCCGGCAGGATGCCGTACTTTATCGGTCCGAACAGTGCCGAGATGATGCCGAACATGAGCAACGCCATAATCAGCACCGGGATCGACGACAGCGCGATCCCAACGACTGCGACAGCAGCGGCGGCGATCTCGGCGAATTTCAGCCGACGGGCGATGAGCGCCTTGTCGAACCGGTCGGCGATCTCGCCACCAAGGGCGGACAGGAGCAGGAAAGGAGCCATGAAGACGGCACCCGCCAGGGTGACCAGTGATGCCGCCTTGTCCGCCGCCAGGGTGAACAGAATAAGGAAAACCAGCGTGTTCTTGAGGAAATTGTCGTTGAAGGCGGACAGGAACTGCGTCCAGAAGAGAGGCGCAAAACGCCGTGAAGTCATCAGATGACTGTTCGTATGGTTGTTCGTGACGATTTCCATAGCGGCGACTTCCATTGGGCAGACCGTTGAAGATCCTGGTCGGATCGATCAGCGGTCTTGCGCGGTTTGAGCCTTTTTGTAGTGGGAACCCGATTACGCTTCGTTACTGCGGCTCACATTGATCAGCAGCTTTTCGGTGTTGCCGGTTGATGAAGCAGCTTGCCTCTTCCGCGTCTCGCGGTGTCTTGGTGATGGTTCGAGGTATCCACGAGCCTGGTCGCGGCCATCGGGCAGAACCCTGGGCCGCTATGCTTGCCCCATGAAATTGATGCGGCCGTCATCATCCAGGCGGCGATAGCGAAAGTGGGCGTGGTCAACGTTTGCAGGCGCTTGAACCCTCGGGAGCATAGCTGTTGGAGATCATCGATATTGTCTTTTGGTTTCAGGGTGAGGTTGCGCCGGCGTTGGTCTGTTTCCGGGTTCGATACAATCAGCCGGTCTTGCGACAGTCTTCGCAGCCGGTCGAGGACGGCGTCAGTGAGCCGGCTCGCTTCATCGGCATGAGCGGTGACGGCATACGTCATCAAAGCAATAAGACTGCCCGCATCCTCACCCCGTCGTTTGGTCGAAAGTAAGGTGGGACAATCAGGGTGCGCAGACTTGTCATTACTGATACTGCGCTTCACCCCAGCTTTTAGCGTGCGCCCTTCGGCATATGCGTGGTTCACCATTCCTTCACTTTATTAGCGCACGTTCATATGCGGACATGTTGGTGTAGCTTGTACGTGCCCAAAGCCCCGGCGCATCGACCCAGCGCTGGGGCTTTTTTTGTCCGCCTGGCAATCCGCGTGTTCCCCAGACAGGGGCGTGAACTGCGCAGTCGCCCTTGAGGTGAGTTCGCCGCTGTGGTGTCCTCTTGCATCGACCAAGGTTAAGGCGATGCCATCGACTTGAGTATAGCTGTGCGTGTTTTGACATTTCGACGTCGCGGTGTCGGATTATTTGCATGCAAACCAGTTTCACGACGCTATCCTCCCATCCTCAACGGAAGATTCTGGGAGGAGTGCATGGCTGCGCATGAGCAACATGTCGTTGAAATCGTTAGGGACAACGGGTGGTCGGTTCGCGTGACGGTCAGCGGCACCACCACCACGGTCCCTTTTACATCAGAGAGCTACGCGCGCTCGTTTGCAGACGGTCAGGCATTCCGGCTGGGCGTTCAGGTCGCGGAGATCAAGCAGGCCGCCTAGCTGCGCGCTTGGCCCAAAGCCGCATGGCAATTGAAGCCCGAGTGACCAAAGTCGGTTGAAATTAGCCGTTGAGCGGCACAAGAGGGCTGCGGTTTCACCGCGAGTGCTGAGATAACTCGCTTCGATGGCGGCCGCGCCCTCGTGGTTGCGGCGTCCTTGTTACAGACGACGGTGCTGGCTTGCAGAAGGTTGACAGCGCCTGCATCGTCCAAACTCGGAGCCCTCATCACGGCGAAATTGCCGGGATGCTTGCCGAAAATGCGAGGGCAATTCGACGTCACCCACCTCCGCTGGGACGAAGGTATCCATCATCTGCAGCGGGTCGGCTGCGGTTGCCCGGTTGAAGCGGTCGTAGGCCTGCTTGGCGGCCTTCAAAGACAGGCCATCTGAATCGGCGTCCCAGTGGGATCCTCATCAGGGGTCGAGCGGCAAGCGCGCACGCGAGTTGCCGCGCTTCGCGGGCTGTCCAATCAGCCGGCCGGCTCGTAAACGCCGGCAGCCTCGTTGGCAGCTGCGAGCACCGCTTTCATGTCGCGTTGTTGAGTACAACGAGATCGGCTACCGAGCCGCTGGCCCGCACCGCCAACGAACTGAAATCCCGTGCCTGTGTATTATTGCTGACCCTTCCGCAAGCGTTTGGGCTTGAAGCGGCAACGCTTACGGTCTGCCACGCGCGGCAAGTGACCAAGTAGCCTCACTCGCTCATCGCATGAAGCACGTCGTGCTTGATGATCTCGATGCTGCGCAGATTGAGCAGGCGGATGACGCCTTTGTCTTTCAGCCGGGTGAAAACCCGCGATACGGTTTCGATGGTGAGGCCGAGATAATCGCCGATATCCATGCGCGACATCGGCAGTTCGACCTGTCGCAAGCCGCCCTGTCGCTCCGCCATGTCGACCAGGAACGCGGCGACGCGTTCGATGGCATTCTGACGGCCGAGAACCAAGAGATGTTCCTGCGCTCTCGTCAGGCCCTTGAGAGCCAACGGCAGCAGCTGACGGGAGAGATCCGCACCAGTGGCAAAGCGGAAGACGCGGACACCCACGGCGTTGATGGCTTCGGCGAAAAAATGATGGGTGGTGTCGGCTTCGAAACCGAATGTCTCTCCGGCCAGATGGAAGGCACTTATCTGCCTGCGACCGTCCGCAAGCAGGCGGTAAACACGCACGGCGCCAAACTCGACCTGATAGAAGGCTCCGGCCTTTTCACCTTGCGCATAGATTTCCGAACCGCAGCGAAAGAAGCTGACCGACTGTAGCGGTGTCGGATCGAATGCCGTAGGCAGGCTCGACTGTAAGGCGTGCAACGGCAGTGAAATTCTGGAGCTCGATTGGGCGTGCATGGCTGTTTCCCGGTTGATCCGTAACACAGCAATCGCGCGAATCAGCAGGTCGCGAAATTCGGTTCTATCCCTACGGGAAACTACCTAGTGCTTGGCTGGGAAAGCGGTGAAGGCCGGCAGCGTGCCTACGCGGCGCTCGCCTTCTCGGGAACTTGCGTATGCTTCTGCCGACTTGTGCCGCATTGAAATTGTCGGAGCACGCAATCATCAGCGTCGGTCGACAGCCGTCATACTGGCAGACTGGCAATGGAAACGCGGTTTCGACACGTCGGCAACCGGGCCGAAATCCGCCGCCTGCAATCGCAACTGAAATCACTGGTGAGGATGCAGGAGTGGGCAAATGAAAGCCAGATCGCCAAGATCGGAATCAGAGCCGTCGACATCATCGACGTCGACATGGCTCGCATTCAGATGATCTTCCCGGGTAAGCCCGACGAGGCGACCGGTGGGCGCTGAAAGCCAACGGCTTTCGCTGGTCGCCGTCGTCGCAAGGCACTTGGCACCGCCATCTTAACGAGGCCCGGACGATGGGTGGACGAACTGGTGATGAAAGCCATCACCGCCGAGGACGCCTGGTGAACCGCGCCGAAAGGGATCGCAATTCTTCGAAGTTATGGAGTTTTTCGGGAATGGCGATCCTTTCTTTGGTGGCGAGGCCGAGGGACAATTGATCGAACAGTTCGCGAGATGCCGATTCGCGCAGTCGCGCCAACTATGCTCTGGCTGCAACGCATCCAACGTTACCATCCATCCTGACATGAACGCGCCGGCAGTCATGCTACTGTGGAAGCGCAGCTGGCCGATCCTACGACATCGTTCTGGCAGCCTGCCATGAAGTGAAGAGGAGAGTTCACCATGTCCAGGATGAATCGCCGCGCCTTGCTTCTCAACTCCGCCAACGCCGTTGTCGCCTCGACGGTTGCGGCATCGGCTTTCGCCACAAAGCCGCGACGGGAGGACCGGGAACCGTCCCGCGATCTGCGGGCGCTGATCAATGCGCACAAGGCAGCGTACGCGGCATTCGGCAAGGCGATCCACGAAATGGGCGGCAGTAACCGCGACCACGACAGAGCCAGCCGGGCTGAGGAAAGGGCGCTGCTGGCTGTATGCGCCTATCCTGCGGTCAGGGAAGGTGATCGCCGGTCCAAGGCCCGATATCTTTTGAAGATCGAGGCGCGCGGTGAGCTCGACTTGGCAGAGCATATGCAAGCTCTTCTCCGCTCGACGATGGGGGAGGGATAGGACCGGGATTGCGTGTCCTGCTTCTCGTCGATGCCATTCGTGTGCAGCTAGAACCAGGCGTCGAGCCAGTTGCCTATGCCTCGCTCGATAGCATATTGCGAGCGGCATAGAGTTCGCCAATGAAGTCGGTGATCAAGGTCGAATTGATGCCGTCCGGCGGGCGCAGGAGTAGCGCGCGGAAATTGACGGCTGGCTCGAATGGCCTGGCCAAAATACCGCCGATCATGCCGTCCGCAACGACGGAGGGATTGACCATGCCCTTCGCTGCAAGGATAGCGATGGTCAGGCCGTAGGGCGTTTCGATCAGGATGCGCGGCCGTACCCCATGCGCGGCCAGGATCTTGTCTCCTTTGTTGTCCACCCGCCAGTTCCCGCTGGACGGTCACGCCGTCCGTGACCCTGTCGCTCGGGTGCAGTACCACGCGATCGCCTGGGGCAAGGCCCGACAGAACCTCCGCCGTACGGCTGTTTCGCTGACCGATCTTGATGATGGATACCCGTGTACGGCCGTCCCTTACCGCGAATACCGCCCAGTCGTCTCCTTGTCTGAACAGGGCAGCCACCGGGACGGCCAGGATGTCATGGCCTTTCCAGATCGTGACATGCACGATCACGCGGTAATCATGTCCTAGCGCCGACCACTTCGCCGGAGGGTCGGTGAAGTCGATCGTCGTGCGGACCCGTTGTTCCTCGATGCCAAGGGCTGAAACCTTGGTGAAGCCCGCCGGATCGACGCGGGAGACGCGGCCCTGGACCGGCAGTCCACCCCAGTTGTCGATCCAGACTGGCGCGCCTTGCTTTATGCGGACAGCGTCGGTCGACAACAGGTCCGCGACGATTTCGAGATCGAGCGGGTCACCGATTTCGATCAGCGGGGCACCAGCCTGGACCACACCTTCGCTCTCCTGCATGATCTTTAGGACGCTGCCGCTTACGGGGGCGCGCAACTGTATGCAGCAGGCGGGATTCAGCTCCGGCGCGGCACCCGATTGTTCGCCAAGTCGCGCTGCAACGCTGTCACGCTCGTTTCGGCGGACCTCGAGTTGGGCTTTCGCACTGGCAAGAGCTGCTTCATTGGTCTCAACGTTGAATTTGGCTGTGTCGAGAACCTTTAGGGAGATCGCTTCTGTGCGCGCCAGCGCCTCGGCCCGCCGGAGCTCCGTTCGCGAAAATGAAAGCGCGGCTTCGATCCGACGGGTTTCGGCTGCCGCAAGGTTCACGGCCGCGTCGGCCGCAGCCAGTGCCGCCCGCAGCTCCTCATGGGTGCGTGCGTCGTGAAAGCCCGGCAGCGTCGGCTGCATCACAGCCATGACGGTTTCGTCCTTGGTGACCTGATCTCCCACGTGACGCGGCGGAGAGATGCGCAGGACTTTGCCGGCGATAGGAGCCGACACTGTATAGACGTGGCGCACGCGCGTTTTCGCCTCGTCCTCGATCGTGACCTCCATGGGACTTTTCGTCACCGTCGCAAGGTCCACAGCAATGGGCCGCGGCCATGCGAACCAGACCGCGCCGGCCCCCAACAGCGTCACAGCCGCGATCCCAAAAATTCGTTTCATCCAGATTGCGCGCATGGTTCAATCTCGCGTCTTGAGAACGGTGACAAGGTCCAGCTCGTTGAGCCTTCGGCGAACCACGACAGCGGAAAGCACGGCTGCGGCGAGCACGATGGCGCTGGCGAAGACATAGGTGGATTGCTCGACGATCAGGCGCACCCGCATCAGTTCGCCTGCCAGGTTCTTCTGCATGATCCAGGCAAGGCCATAGCCAATCAGCCATCCGGGCGGCTGCGCGATCAGCGTGAGCAGGGCGAGTTCGAGTAGGAGGATGCGCAACACTTCGCCCCGAGTGTTTCGCCTTGGCACTTCGGCCTCAACGAAGGGCCGGTTGTCCTGATGCTCGAGAACGACCGCAGCGGCCTCTTGTGGCGGCTGATGCGCTCGTGCCGGTACATCCGCAGCGGCTTGCAACGGGCGGGGTTCGAGGGCGGCTGGTTGAGGGAGCTCGAACCAGGCCCGACGCCAACTGCTTGATCGGCTTGGCCGCGGAGGAATGAACAGGCCGAGAAACAGGGGAGCGTCGTAGTCACGACCTTTCCTTTGGCGAAGCGTTCCCGGACAATTCGGCGCTGGCCCCGGCCGGCAAGCCGCGATGACGGCGCGCTGACAATTCAGGCAAAAACGATCGGGCCGGCGCAATCGACTGCAGGGTGCCGCTCGCCGTTCGGCGCATGCATCGAACGGCGGAAACAGCCTATTCGCTTGCTTCACGGCCCGACACCTCTTCAACGAGAATCCGGAAGAAGAGGGGCGGCGAGCTGTCTGACACGGGAGGTATGACTGGCTTGAGGGCACCAGGCTCCCACCAGTCCGCGTGCTTGCTCAACACTGACCATGCATGACCGCGCTGATACTCGTGGCCGATCCGGTCACTCAGTTCTTCATAGCGGCCGTAGACAACGACGCTTCTCCATCCGCGGCCTTGGCCGTGTTCCTCTACCTGGGCGCACACCAAGGGATTGGCTCTCATCCATTCGATCTTCTTGCCTAGCAAGGAAAACGCATAGAGGTGAGTGTCAGCGTAGGCGTAGTTGAAGCACACGACGTAGGGCTGTCCGTCCTTCGCGCATGCCAGATGGCCGACGCGATTGGCCGCCAGCAATTTCGTGCATTCCAAACTGGAAAGTGTACGGATCCGCATCGATGCGATCTCCTGTTTTTTGTATTTCACATCTTGGCAGCCGCACTCGCAATGACGTGGATCAAACTGCTGCGTCCGCTTGGTCGGCAGGGCTCGGTCGCCCCTCGGAATGCGCGCGCGCCAATGGCAGCGGTAGCTTCAGGCTTGGGACATCTATTCCGGCCGTCGTCATGGATGCTCTCCTGAGTTGAAGATCTCGATGGGAGGCAATGAACCGGGAAACAAGGGCCGGCGCTTTGATGCGGGTCAAACAAAGTTGCAGTGCTGACCGGCGCTTCGCAAAGCCGTGCCAATTCTCATGGTCGGCCACCTTTGCATTCGTGCGAAAGGGGAGCTTTGCTGTTCCGGTTGAAGACAACCGTGCTAAAGCGCCCGCTTACCGAGCCTGCGCATTTGTTCGACCCATTTCGCCCGTGTCGTATCGGTGGCACCCGCGACCATGCCGAACAAGGTTTCGCGCACCGGGCTCACGCCGGCGAAACGCAGAATGCTCCGCCGCATGCCGGCAATGCCGTGGCTGAGGAACCATAGCCGGTAAAGGATGGCAGGCATGCCCATCGTGACCACGACGCGGGCGGAGCGGCCGCGAAGCAGTTTCCTGGGCAGGCCGCCACCCTTGTCCGGGTAGGCAAAGGCAGTTTCCGGCCGAATCACCTGTTCCAGAAAAGCCTTGAGCAGAGCCGGTACGGTCCCGAGCCACAGCGGAAAGACAAATACAATGTGCTCCGCCCAGACTATCGCTTCAGCGGCGTCCTCTAGGCTGTCGGGAATCGCGCCGTGCTCGAACTCCTGCAACGTCCGAAGCATTGGAAAATCGAGTGCCGCGAGGTCGACCCGGCGGACCATATGCCCCGCCAGTTCTGCACTTTCGCCATAGGCCCTGGCGAGATTACGGCAAAGCCGGTGTGGCGACGGATCGGGATGGCCGAGAACAATCAAGATGCGCCGCGGCATGGGTTACCTCCGAGGCGGCTTGGCAGCAACCGGACGTGCCGTAATTTCGGGGCGTGACCCTTCAAGCTGATCATGGCCTACTCCTTCGTGGAGTTTCATAAAACGGCTGTCCGGCTTGGCCCTTGATCGGCATCAAAGAGGCCGGATCTCGGCGCTACCAGAAGGTCGAGGGCGGCAACATCGTGCCGTAGCCGGCTATTGCGGCGACGAGGGTTGCACCTGCGAGCGGCAACCAGAACCTGATCGGGCCGGCAAATGCGGCCAGCGACAGGCGGCAGATCGCGTTTGCTGCCAGCGCCGCGAGCACCGCCTGGCCAATGGTCTCGACAGGGACCGAATGCTTGACCAGGCGCAAGGCACTGAGCACCGAGACATCGACATCGAATGTGCCCGCAAGCGCCGAACTCGCCAGCAAGCCGCGTCCGCCGAATTGAGCAGCCAATGCAGCGCTCGCGGTCGCGACGATCGCAAACAGCAGGGCGAAGAGCAGCAACGGGCCTAGGTCGAAGGGATTGCGCGCGACGCCGGCACCCTTGCGATCCCCGCTGTTCCGAGCCAGG
The DNA here is from genome assembly GCF_040318915.1 of Mesorhizobium sp. M0991. Taxonomy (NCBI): domain Bacteria; kingdom Pseudomonadati; phylum Pseudomonadota; class Alphaproteobacteria; order Hyphomicrobiales; family Phyllobacteriaceae; genus Mesorhizobium; species Mesorhizobium sp. M0991. Next base: position 31,942 of record NZ_JAMYNE010000020.1, on the reverse strand, counting down.
AGCAATGCTCCGCAAACAGCGAAGGAGAGCGCCGCGACAATTGCGGGAATGCCGACCGAAGGGAACACGCTCGGCTCAACGATCAGAACCACAGCGCAGACGCGTAGCAAAGAAACCATTGCGGCCAGCGACGCCGCGCCAGCGAGCGGCAGAGGATTGCTTGCCGACACGGCGTTGCGGGCCAGCGCCACGGTTACGGCGGTGGAAGAGACGATCGCGCCGGCGAGCGAGCTGACGAGCAGGCCGCGGGTGGTCCCCAGGACGCGAACGGCGACATAGCCGGCGAACGATATCGACGCCATCAGCACCGTGAGGAACCAGACTTCCCATGGATTGAAGCCGCCCCATGGATCCATCGTCCGGTTTGGCAGCAAGGGCAAGGATGATCGCGCTCATCACAGCCAGGATCAGCGCGGAACGAAGCTCGATCCAAGTCAGTCGCTTCAGGAGGCCGTGCAGGATTTCCCGACTGGCAAGGATGGCCGCGAGTGCTGCTCCTCCTGCAGAAGCGGCGCGGTAATCGCCAGCGACGGACAATGCACCGAGCGCGAATACGCAAAGGGCTGCTATTACCGCCGTAACACTGAAATCCTCATCATGGGCTGCCTCACGCGCCTTGTACCAGGCGAAGATTGCCGCAAAGGCGATGAAACCACCGACCAGCACGGACACTCCGTCGAGAGCATCGGCCAGAGCTGCGAGAATGCCGCCGAGCAGACCGGATATGCCGTAGGTTCGAATTCCGGCCGTCCGGCTACGATCGGGCGCTTCCCGCTCTCGCCAGCCGCGCTCCAGTCCGACGAGCAGGCCTATAGTTAGTGCAAGTCCGAGCCGGGCGATGAGCGGATCCACGATTAGGCGCCGGCCACAGGCAGGTGGTCGCGGATCCACCTGACGATCTGCCCCGCCTTCATTGCGCCGGATGTGCGTGCAACCTCATGTCCGCCATGGAACAGGATCATGGTCGGGATGCCGCGAATGCCGAGCCTGGCTGAAACGGCCTGCTCATTATCGGAGTTGAGCTTGATCAGCCGAACATGCGGTTCCAGTTCGTTTGCTGCGGCTTCATATGCGGGCGCCATCATCTTGCAGGGCCCGCACCATGGCGCCCAGACATCCACGACAACGGGAAGGGTGCCTCGCTTGACCTGACGATCGAAGGTTCGTGCGTCGACGTCCTCGGGGTGGCCGGAGAACAGCTTTTTCCCGCACTTTCCGCATTTTGCGTTTTTGGCATCGCGCGCTGGCGGCAGTCGATTGATCCCGCCGCATTTGCTGCAAACCACCAGATTTTCCTGCGCCATCGCCCTTCACCACTGGTATACATGCGCCACAGAGTGCCTATCCCCAAGCTGGCTCGAACTTCCAATGTTTTTTTGCGCGATGGACGGTTTTAGCGTGAAAACGGATTGCCCGGCACAATCCACGGCGGCTGTGCGCCCGCGGTGTTCGGACGGGAAAGCACGCTATTCCTTTGCTTCCCGACCCGACGCCTGCTTGATAATGATCCTGAAGAAAACATGCGGAGTGCTGTCCGAAACAGGAGGCGTAACCGGCTTCAGAGCGCCAGGCTCCCACCAGTCGATGTGCTTGCTCAACACCGACCACGCATGGTCGCGCTGAACCTTGTAGCCGATCCGGTCAGGCAGTTCTTCATAGACACCGTCGACAATCACGCTTCTCCATGCCCGTCCTTGGCCGCGTTCATCGACCTGGACGCACACCAGCGGATTGGCACGCATCCAGTCGACCTTTTTGCCCGGCATGGAAAATGCATAGAGGTGATTGTCGGCGTGGGCATAGTAGAACGGCACGACGTAGGGGTGTCCATCCTTGGCGGATGCCAAGTGGCCGATCCGGTTGGCCGTCAGCAATTTTGTACATTCCAAAGCAGAAAGCGTGCGGATCAGCATCGGCGCGATCTCCTGTTTTTCGTGACAGCACGGTGTCGCCGGTGCTCCATCGACTCTGATATTCGGCATCGCGGATCGTAGCCCTGCCGCCAGGGAGGTCATTGATCACGATCAAGGAGTCGGTCGGCCGACAGATGAATCGACAACCGTGGCTAGGCCGCCGGTGACTCGCATGGCGGCCCATGTCAGTGTCAGGGTCCATACCGGAGTGGGGATTCGGAAAATGATCCAGATCAAGGCGGGGCCTGCTGCTCCCACCCATCATAGGGGATGATGTGGAAGCCGATCTCAAGCGCTCCGTTCGATCGTGAGCTGGAACTCGCCGTCCTCGATGAGGATGGCGAACATGCGCTTATCTTTCCTTGCATAAAGGAGCGAGAAGGCTGGAAGAACGCCGCCACCCGCGCACGCATCGACGTTCACCCGACCCACTGGCGAGACTGGGTGCCGGATAGGGTTCCGCTAAACGACGGGAAGTCTCTCCGCGACTCGCTTTAACGTTTGGATTCCACAACCAACGCCATGCGCACGAGATGCGACAGACTGCTCGCGGCCATCTTGCTCATGACATTGGCGCGATGGATCTCGACCGTGCGCGGGCTGATGCCGAGGTCATAGGCAATCGTCTTATTGGGCAGGCCGGACACAAGGCCGTCCAGCACTTGTCGCTCCCGCTCCGACAGGGCCGCCAGACGACCACGGATTTCCACGCCTTGGGGGTGTGTTGTCTCCGTCCGATTGCGACTGTCCAATGCGGAGCGGATCGCTTCGATCAGCAGCTCGTCGTCAAACGGCTTTTCGATGAAGTCGGCGGCACCTTCCTTCATCGCCTGAACAGCGAGGGCCACATCGGCATGACCCGTCATGACGATGACCGGAAGCGTATGCCCGCGGGTCCGGAGCTGTCGCAGGAACTCGATGCCGTCAATGCCCGGCATGCGCACATCGGTCACAATGCAGCCGTCGAGATTGCCCGTGGCCGTAGCCAGAAAAGCTGTCGCCGATTCGTACAGGCGAACGGCGAAATCAGCCGTCGCCAGGAGAAAACCAAGCGATTTGCGAACGTCGACGTCGTCGTCGACCACGTGCACAAGATGGTTACCGGTCATTGGCGACCTCTTCCTTCTCCACGATGCGCAAGGTGAACCGGAACGCGGTTCCTCCAGTCGGTATTGCCTCGGCCCAGATGTGGCCCCCATGCGACTCAACGATTGTACGGCAAATAGAGAGGCCGACGCCCATGCCCTGTTTCTTGGTGGTGACAAATGGCTGGAAAAGCTGTGCGGAGACTTCGGGCGCTAGACCAGTGCCTGTGTCGATCACGCTTACCTCTGCCATGCCGTCGTCACGGGCCACGGTCATGACTTGCAACTCGCGGCGTGGCACGCCTTGCATGGCTTCTATCGCGTTGCGCATCAAGTTGAGCAGAACCTGCTGAATCTGGATGCGGTCGGTCAAGACCAGTTCGGCGGCGGGATCAAGCTTGTAGCTGACGCGCACGTCTACTTCTCTTGCACCGACCAGGGCCAGGGACGAGGCTTCCTCGATCAGTGTGGGCAGGCGTTCGACCTGGCGCTCGCTCTCGCCTCTTGCGACGAAGTCCCGAAGGTGGCGAATGACGTCTCCGGCCCTCAAGGCCTGTTCCGCTGCCTTTTCCACGGCCTCCCTCAACATCGGCGCGTTCTCTTCCGTGCTTTTTTCGAGAAGCCGGCGGCTGCCTTTAAGGTAGTTCGTGATTGCCGTGAGAGGCTGGTTGATCTCATGCGCCAATGTCGAAGCCATTTCGCCCAGCGCGGTAAACCGCGCCATGTGTAGAAGCTCCTGCTGCTGCTCCTGTATTCTTGCTTCCGCTCTGTAGCGTTCGGTCAGATCCCGGCAGAAGCCGGTAAAGAAGCGGCCGGTCCCAGGATGCATTTCACCGACGGCAAGTTCCATCGGAAAGGTTGAGCCATCCTTACGCATTCCAGTGACGGTGCGGCCGAGCCCGATGATGCGGCGTTCACCGGTCGTCAGATAGCGGTGGAGATAAGCGTCATGCTCTTCGCGATAGGGCGACGGCATCAGCAGACTGACATTTTGTCCGAGCACCTCGCTCGACTGGTAGCCGAACAGCGTTTCGGCAGCGGTGCTGAAGGATTGAATACGGCCCTGTTCGTCGATGACGACCATTGCATCGGGCACCGTTGCCAGGATCGAACGCAAATGATCTTCGCGCAAGCGCAGGGCGGCGTTCGCAAAGGAGAGCTCGCTAACATCGGTGCCTTCGACGAAAATAGCCGTGACGCGACCGTCGTCGGCCTTGATGGGCTGATAGACGAAATCGAGGATGCGCTCTTCGACCGGCTCGTCATGGCTGTTGCGAAGGGCGACCTTCACGCCCTGACCCCTGTAGGGTTCGCCCGTTTCGCACACCTGGTCCAGCAGTTCGTAGAAACCTTGACCTTCGAGCTCGGGCAGGGCCTCGCGTACCGACTTTCCTATCACTTGCCTTTGGCCGATCAGGCGCTGATAGGCGGCGTTGGTCAACTCATAGACATGACCCGGCTCACGCATCAATGTCATGAAACCGGGGGCTTGCTCGAACATCTGGGCCAGCCGGTCGTGTTCGGCCGTGGTCTGCCCCTGGCCGCGAACGTCGGTCGACAAGTCACGTGTTTGTCTGTCGTCCAAATCAAGTCCTTTGATCAGGGAACCCGCAACGCAGTCTAGTTATCATTCATCGCTCTTTCTGCACACGCAAAACCATGATGCCAAATAGTCGCGATCAAGCCGGTTGCTAATGCACTTTGACGCGCATCAAGGCGCCGCAGGCCAATGCACCCCATGCTGCGTTCAACTGCTCCAGCGAAAGGCGCCTCCAGTGTCCTACAAATCAATTGCCGTGAACCTCGCCATCGATGCACCTCCTACGGCCATGGTGAGCCTCGGGGTTGAACTTGCTGAAAACTTCGGCGCTCACCTTATCGGCCTCGCGGCTGCGGATGTCCCGCCTCTGGTCGCGACTGGCGACGGTATGGTCTACGAAGGCGAGATCATGCAGATCCAGCGAACGGAAATCGAAAAACGGCTCGCCGAACTGCGCGCCGACTTCGAGAGGCTGGTTCCTGCCTCGATCTCAAGCGAATGGGGTCAAGCCGTCTGCAGCCCGACGCGCTTCCTCAGCGTTTGGGCCCGTGCGGCGACCTCATCGTGACCGGCGGCGACAAAGGAGAAAATGTCTATCGCACCGTCGATATCGGTAGCCTTGTACTCGGCACAGGCCGGCCAGTACTCGCCGCTGCAAGCCATATCGAACATGTCATGGCAAATACCGTGCTGGTCGCCTGGAAGGACACCAGGGAGGCGCGACGGGCGCTGACCGACGCATTGCCCTTCTTGGCCAAGGCCAACGACGTCGTCATCGCCACAATCGACAGCGAGCGCGACGACGGCATCCGTGACAGCCTCGCTGATGTCGCAGTCTTTCTTGAGCATCACGGCATCATGGCGCGGACCGAGTTCATCCGCGGCGACGCTGACGGTGAGCATCTGTTGGCATTTGCGAGCTCAATCAACGCCGATCTGATCGTTTCCGGCGCATATGGCCACAGCCGCCTGCGCGAATGGGCATTCGGTGGAGTCACGCGCACGTTGATCGAAGAAAGCAGCATCAACCGACTCATGTCGTATTGACCCCCGGCCGCATCGCAAGTCCGCCAGTTGCGGCATTCACGCGAGGGTCATCGTCCGCAGACGGCCCGTTGACCGAGATCAATGCAGCGGTCGCCGAGATGACAATGATATGGCGGGAAACGGGAGTGACCGACATGACTTTTCTCGACTACCTGATCTCAGTTGACGCTAGGACAGCCTTGATGGGCCGCATGATGCGGAAGCTGGGCGTCGACAAACAATTGAAGATCGTTCCAGACAATATAGCCGTCACCAATCGGGCGGTGGACCGCTGCCGCGCCTGCGGACACCAGGACGAATGCTCGACCTGGCTCGACGAGCAGCAGCAAGCCGACGATCCGCCAGACTATTGCCGCAATCGCGACCTGATCGCGCGGCTGCAGCATGCGGCCGGTCAGCGATAGGAGCGTCTCCGGCCAAATGGCAGTTTGCGTCACTAACGTCGCGCTGGCCGCCTCATGGCGGTCAACCAACACGAGACCATAAGAGATTGTCACTCACGGCACCTCGGCCAGCGATGCGCCCAGGATCACCTCTTCAAGCCCTCATCCGCGCCCTGATCTTCATCAGTTTCAACGGGTACTGCCGGCGGCATCGCCATCATGTCGGCACCGCGGAGCCAGTCAGCTTTCAGGTCTGTCATCTCGGTCGATGAGGATGCGCTCCGCGGCTCCGTCGAGGTCCTCGTATTGCCCGCTCCTCAAAGCCCACAGAAACCCAGATAGCCCAAGAGCACCGAGGAACAGGGCCACAGGTATCAGATAGACGAGCGTCGTCATGACGATCGCGCCAGTGCGCCGATGGCGGACCGGTTGCCGCGCCTGCCCACCGTCTCCGGTGCGTTCGTCGCAAAGGACGCCAGGCGTAATGCATTTCCGATGACAAGCAGCGACGAGGCGGACATGGCGATTGCGGCGATCAACGGTGTGACGTGCCCCGAAATGGCGATCGGCACGGCGACGGCATTGTAGATAATCGCGATGGCGATGTTTTGCCGGATCAGTCGTCCGGCCTTGCGCGAGACGTCGAGGGCAAGGGGTACGGCCGAAAGGCTTTCGCGCAGGAACACGAAGTCCGCTGCCTTGCGGCCGACATCGGCGGCCGTGGCTGGAGCTATCGAGACGTGTGCCGCGCTTAGCGCAGGGGTGTCGTTGAGGCCGTCGCCAACCATCAGCACCTTGTGGCCGTCCTTCGCCAGCGTTTCGATATGTTCTACCTTGCCCGAAGGAAGCAGCGCCGGAACAAAGTGATGGATGCCCAACGCCGCCGCCACCTCGCCGCAGGCAGCGGCGGTGTCGCCCGACAGCATTTGCGCGGAAACCCTCGCGTTGTTTAATTGCTCGATGGCCGCTCTGGCGTCTGCACGCAACGCGTCCTCGAAGACGAAGGAAGCCACAATGATCCCATCTTTCGTCAGAACCGTTCCGCCATATCTGCTTTCGCCCCCGGTTCGGGCCTTCCACCCGGCCCATCCGCGCCTACCCAGCCGCCAGGTGCTGCCCGCGGCAGTGGCTTCGATGCCGAATCCGGGGTGCTCGCTGACAGCCTCGAGCTTTGGCTGGCCGGCGAAACCTGCAAAGTTGGCAATGGCCTTTGAAAGTGGGTGACGGGAATGCGAGGCCATATCGGCTGCGATTGCCAGCATAGTCGGGTGGATGGATGGTGCGTTGACGAGTTGGGGCTGTCCGAGCGTTAGCGTGCCGGTCTTGTCGAACACCGCGACGTCGATTGCCGCCAAGCGCTCCATGGCGGAACCGTCCTTGACCATGACGCCAGCTTCGAACAGCCGGCGCGCCGCAACAACCTGCACGATCGGTACGGCAAGGCCGAGCGCACAGGGACATGTGATGATGAGGACGGCGATGGCGATCGTCGTTGCCCGGTGCCAGTCGCCGATGGCCACCATCCAGCCGAGAAACGTCACGAAGGCGGTCAGATGGACCACCGGCGCATAGAGCGCCGAAACGCGGTCGGCGATCCGGCGATAATGCGCGCGACCGCCCTCGGCCGCTTCCATTAGTCGGACCATCTCTGCCAGGAAAGAGTCTTTTGCGGCGGCTGTCGCCTCGACCGTCAGTGGGCCCGTGAGATTTAGAATGCCTGCCTGTACGGCTTCTCCTGACGCCACGGTTCTGGGAGCGCTCTCACCGGAAACCAGCGAACAGTCGAGATCCGAGGAGCCTCGAATAATCTTGCCGTCGACCGGAATCCGCTCACCCGCCGCGATCAGCAACTGCATGCCGGGTTCTATCTCGCCAACCGGCCGGTAGTCGCGCGTGCCATCATCACGCATCACCAAGGCGCCACGCGCCGCGAGCCGTGACAGGCCGTTCACCGCGGTCCGGGCACGCTCCCGCATCACGTGATCAAGCGTGCGGCCGATCAGCAGGAAGAACAGCAGCGATACCGATGCGTCGAAGTAAGCGTGGTCGCCATGGTTGATGGTTTCGTAGAGGCTCATCGCGTAGGCGAGTGAGACCCCAACAGCAATCGGCACATCCATGTTCATGCGGCCGTGGCGCAACGCGTTCCATGCCGAGCGGAAGTAAATGCCGCCGGCGAAGGCGAGGGCAGGGATGGCAATCAGCGCCGAGATCCAATGGAACAGGTCGCGGGTCGGACCTTCAGCGCCGGACCAGACCGAGACCGAAAGCAGCATGATGTTGCCCGCCGCAAAGCCGGCAACCGCGACGGCGCGGATCAGTTCCGAAAGCGTCTTGTCTTTTTCATCAACCTCGGGCTCCAAAAGATGCGCTGGGTAGCCCAGCCGCTCAAGCGCAGCGACGAATGGCGGTGCCTCATTCCCACGCCATCGGATCGAAACCCGTTTCGTCGACAAGTTGACCCTTGCGTCTTCGAGGCGATCGAGCTTTTCGAGTGCTGTCTCGATCGTCTGTATGCAGGCGCCGCAGTGAACAGTCGGCACTGAGAGATCGGTCTGGTGAAGATCATCGCCAAGCGAGCGGCTCGCCAATTTGACTTCATGGTTCGACGGCAAGACGGGTGTGACCCTATCGAGGGCCAGCGCCATTTCAGCGCCCGGCGCGCAGCAGCTCATTGCAGCGCTCCTTGGGAAATCATGATCCGACGGACATCGCGGTAGGGTTCGGCGAGACCAGCATCGGCATCGACTTCGACGATCCAGACGCCATCTCTCGGCGTGTGCTGCGTCGCAAATTCCTGGCCTGTAGTTGAGGCCAGAGTGAGGGACTTGTCCTCCGCCTCGTAAGCGGGGTGGCGAAACAGAACCTTCACAGAATGCAGGGGAATGGGCTTGCCGGCGGCATCGCTGAGGCTGTAGCGGACCTCGCCCCATGCGATGGTGAGTTTGCTGGTCCAGCCGAGTGCGGTCTGCGCGCGCCCCTCCTCGGCCTTCTTGTTGAACTGCTGGCTCGCCACATAGGTGTTTTCAACGACAAGACCGGTCCAGCTCGTGCTGGCCAGCGTCGCCATGGTCACATTCACGCCAACAACCACGCCGAAAAAGCCGAGAATGGTAAGCAGCATATGCCTTCCGGTAAATTCGCGGGGCCTTCGCATATTGACGCTCATCTAAGGATCTCCGGTGCGTTGAACGTGGCCGTGTATTCATCGACTTCGAAACTTGCCTTGTCTTCGACCCGGAACTTGAATGTCTGCGCTTGCCCCTTGAGCTGTTCAGCCGGCTGGCGGACGAAAACCTTCAGCATCTTCAGCCGGTCTGGTTCGACGGCGATGGCAAATGAGCGATCTGCAGGCAGGTCGATCCCGACGACGTTCATTTCGGCGCGTTGTAAGCCCTGCATGGTGACGACAATCGTCCTTGGCTCGGGGATCATGTTGAGCAGCTTGACGGTGTAACCATTGCGGATCGAACCATCGGACAGCGTCACGAACTGCGGATTGCGGTCGTGCAGAACGCTGACGTCGAGCCGGTCGCGCGTCAGCAGCGAATAGAGCAGGGCAAGGCCGATCGCCGACCACGCGCCCATGTAGACGAAGGTGCGTGGCCTGAAGATTTTACGGAGATGGAAATGGGCCAACCTATCGGAGAAAGCGCCGCCGTCGGTCCGCACGAGCGACGGGTTCACCGAGCAAGAGCCGCCTGCGGTGGCTACCGCCATGTTGGCGCTGTAATCGGACAGCGTCGCATAGGAGATCAGTCCCCGCTCCTTGCCGAGCTTGTCCATGACGCCGTCGCAAGCGTCGATGCAGAGCGCGCACGTGATGCATTCGAGCTGCTGGCCGTCGCGAATGTCGATCCCCATCGGGCAGACGGCGACACAGGCATTGCAATCGACGCAGTCTCCAACCGGCTGCCCCGCGGCAAGCACCTTCTTGGCGTGGCGCGAACGCGGCTCGCCGCGCCAATCATTGTACGTTACGGTGAGCGAATTCTCGTCGAGCATGGCCGCCTGGATGCGCGGCCATGGGCACATATAGGTGCAGACTTGCTCGCGCATCAGTCCGCCGAACGTGTAGGTGGTCGCCGTCAGCACCGCGATGGTGATGTAGGCGATGGGCGCTGCGGTCCCGGTGAAGACCTCTCGAATTAAAGTTGGCGCATCGGCGAAATAGAAGATCCAGGCACCCCCCGTTGCCGCGCCTATGACCAGCCAGATAGCGTGTTTGGATGCACGCAGCACAAGCTTGCGCGCGGCCCAGGGGCCGGCATCGAGTTTCATGCGCGCGTTGCGGTCGCCCTCGATCGCGCGTTCGACCACCAGAAACAGGTCGACCCATACGGTCTGTGGGCAGGTATAGCCGCACCAGGCCCGGCCGACCGTAGAAGTGACCAGGAAAAGGCCGATGCCGGCCATGACCAGCAGTCCGGCAACATAGTAGAATTCCTGCGGCCAAATCTCGATGAAAAAGAAGTAAAAGCGGCGATTGGCGAGATCGATCAGCACAGCCTGGTCCGGGGCAAACGGCCCCCGATCCCAACGCAGCCAAGGCGTCAGGTAGTAAATGCCCAGCGTGATTGCCATCACCAGCCACTTGAAGCGACGAAAGCTGCCTGAAGCGCGCTTCGGGAAGATCTTCTTGCGTGCGGCATAGAGCGGCTGACGCGTTTTGGCCGAGTTGACCGCCTCGGCCTCAAGTCGCTCTACCTGAATGTTGTCCAGCACCAATATCTCCAGTCGCGCAGCCGATCATTTTGCCGTGCAACCGGACATCTCTGATGTGGAGCGACGTCCGGAATGCAGCGTGCTAGCCAAGCTTTGCCGCATGATGGGCCGCGCCGCGTTGATGCAAGTCAATCGCCGATGCCTCAAATACGATCGAGGCCCGGCGCAAGCCGGGCCCGTCGCTTAGCCGGCGGAGGGCCGGGAATAGAACCCCCCTCTATTCCCCACCGCCAAGCGAATGGATGTAGACGGCGAGCTCCTTGACTTTGGTGTCGCCAAGACGTTCGCCCCAGGCTGGCATCACGCCCTGTCTGGGCGCGCGAACCTGGGCAGCGATCGATGCTTCCCCGGATCCGTAAAGCCAGATGGCATCGGTCAAGTCGGGCGCGCCAAACTCCATGTTGCCTTTTGCATTTTCGCCATGACACGCCACGCAATTCTCCGCGAAGACCTTGGCACCCGGCTCGACCAGACTTTCGTCTTGAACAGGTCCCGACAGGCTGGCGACATAGGCGCTGACCTTCCTGATCTGGTCAGCTGTGATAATGTCGCCAAAGGCCGGCATTTCGGATAGGCGTGTGTCCGGGTCCGATGAAAAACGGATGCCGTGTGTGATCGTCTGCTGGATCTGCTCGGCACTTCCGCCCCACAGCCAATCGTCGTCGTTGAGATTGGGAAAGCCGCTGGACCCTTGAGCGCCGGAGCCGTGGCACTGCACGCAATTGACCTTGAACGCGGCGCCACCGGCCGCACCCGCGAATTCGCGCAGCGCATCGTCGGCGGCAATCTCCAGGACAGTTTTCGACTGTACAGCCGCAACATACTTGCCCTTGGCGATTTCCGCTGCGGCGAGCTCGTTCTTCACATCATTTCGGCTCGAATAGCCGATTACGCCTTTGGTCGCGGAGCTCAGCATCGGCCATGCTGGATAGGCGATGGTATAGCCGATCGCCCAGAGGATGGTGATGTAAAAGGTCGTGATCCACCAGCGCGGAAGCGGATTGTTGAGCTCCCGGATGCCATCCCACTCATGGCCGGTGGTTGAAATGCCCGAGACTTCATCGATATGCTCGTTGCTCATTGTCAATCGTCCTTGAGAGGTATCCGGGCGGCTTCGTCAGCTTGCCTGCGGCCGCCGGGGCGAAGCGCGAAGGCACTGCATCCGACGAAGAAAAGCGCCATGGCGAGCAGGCCCCAGCTGTCGGCAAATTCCCGCATCAGATTGTAATTCATCGATATCTTCCTCAGCGGTAGCCGGCGGCCTCATCATAGTTTTTGAAGTCGACCAGCGTGCCGAGCATCTGGAGGTAAGCGACAAGGCCATCCATTTCGGTGACCTGCTGCGGATTACCGTCGAAATCACCGAGCTTGGCCTTCGGATAGCGTGCTTCGAGGCCGGACGTGTCGACGTTGGCATCCGCTTGTGCCATGAGATCGGCATTGGCATTAGCAATCATGTCATCGGAGTAGGGGACGCCGACACGCTTGTTGGCGATAAGATGTGTCGAGAAGTCCTTCACCTCGATCGGTGTATTTTTCAGGAATGCGTAGCTTGGCATGATCGATTCCGGCACCACAGAGCGCGGGTCGGTAAGATGCTGGACGTGCCATCCATTCGAATAACGGTCGCCCACCCGCGCGAGGTCCGGTCCGGTGCGTTTCGATCCCCACTGGAACGGGTGGTCGTACATCGACTCGGCCGCCAGGCTGTAATGCCCATAGCGCTCGACTTCGTCGCGGAACGGCCTGATCATCTGGCTATGGCAGAGGTAGCAGCCCTCGCGCACATAGATGTTGCGGCCGGCGAGCTCGAGCGGCGAATAGGGCCGCATGCCTTCGACTTTCTCGATCGTATTGTCGAGATAGAAGAGCGGCGCGATCTCGACTATGCCGCCGACCGTCACCACCAGAAGGGAGCCCACGAGAAGAAGCGTGGCGTTCTTCTCGATCACGGCATGTTTGTCCATCAAGCCCATTTTCTGGCTCCTTATTCGGCAGGCTGGAGGGCGGGAACAGGATCCGGCATCGGTTGCTCCTCGCGCTGGTAGCCGAGGATCGTCATCGCGATGTTCCACGCCATGATCAGCATTCCGGCGAGATACATCGCGCCGCCCAGAGCGCGCATGACATAATAGGGATGCATGGCTGCGACGGTCTCGGCGAAGGAGTAGACCAGGAAGCCCTGCTCGTCGTATTCGCGCCACATCAGGCCCTGCATGACGCCGGAGACCCACATCACCGCGGCGTAAACGACGATCCCAAGCGTCGCCAGCCAGAAGTGCCTGTTGACGAGCCGCAGCGAATAAAGCCGGTCGCGGTTCCATAACTTCGGGACCATGAAATAGATCGCGCCGAACGAGATCATGCCAACCCATCCGAGCGCGCCCGAATGGACGTGACCGATGGTCCAGTCGGTGTAGTGCGAGAGCGAGTTGACGGCCTTGATTGACATCATCGGGCCTTCGAAGGTCGACATCCCGTAGAAGGCGATGGCCATGACCATCATACGGATGATCGGGTCGGTGCGCAGCTTGTCCCAGGCGCCCGAGAGCGTCATCAGGCCGTTTATCATGCCGCCCCACGAAGGCATCCAGAGCATGATCGAGAACACCATACCGAGCGTCTGGGCCCAGTCCGGCAGAGCGGTGTAGTGGAGGTGGTGCGGACCGGCCCAGATGTAGAGAAAGATCAAAGCCCAGAAGTGGATGATCGACAGCCTGTAGGAATAGACAGGTCGGTTGGCCTGCTTGGGCACGAAATAATACATCATGCCGAGGAAGCCGGCGGTGAGGAAGAAGCCGACGGCATTGTGGCCGTACCACCACTGCGTCAAGGCATCCTGGACGCCGGAGAAAGCTGAATAGCTCTTTGAACCCACGAACGAGACGGGCATCGATAGATTATTGATCACATGCAGCATCGCGATCGTCACGATGAAGGACAGATAGAACCAGTTGGCGACGTAGATGTGCGGTTCCCTGCGCTTCAGGATGGTGCCGAGGAACAGGACGAGGTAGGCGACCCACACAATGGTCAGCCACAGGTCCACATACCATTCGGGCTCGGCGTATTCGCGGCTCTCGGTGATTCCGAGCAGGTAGCCGGTTGCAGCCATGACGATGAACAGCTGATAGCCCCAGAATACGAACCAGGCGAGATCGCCGCCGAACAGCCGGGCACGACAGGTCCGCTGCACGACATAAAGCGACGTGCAAATGAGCGCATTGCCGCCGAAGGCAAAGACCACGCCGGAAGTATGCAAAGGCCGTAAGCGGCCGAAGTTGAACCAGGGCTCGATGTTAAGATCCGGGTAGGCAAGCTGCAGCGCGATCACCACGCCGACCAGCATTCCCACCACGCCCCAGAACATAGTGGCGATGGCACCGTAGCGGATCGGCCCATCCATATAGGCGGACGGATCGATTGCCGCGGGCGCTGCGAAGCTCGTGTTGCGAAGAAGGATGGTGATAAAGCCAAGCAGCACGATGAGCAGCACCCACATGTGCTGCCGAAAAGGTTCGTCCACACCGAAGCCGGCAGCTACCAGCGCGACAAAGGCGAAAAGGCCCAAAGCGACGATTTCTGTGCCGAACTTCATGACATGTCCCCGAGGTCGGATTCCGATGCGCGGACGCCAATCCGCATCGACACCAATTCAGCAGTCTCCCGATCGCCGCCTTGATCCATGTCAAAGCCATTTGCTTTTGGATTGGGCAGCTTTGATCTCGCAAACGGTCAGGAGGCTGTCATTGAACAGGGAGAGGGAGCGGGAATCGTCGCGGTTCGAAACAGGCCGCGACAGTTCGACATCCGGCAGAGAGGCGGTCCCAGCGGCGTTGATGAAACGCGCGCATCTGGACAAACTGCAGCTCTGTGATGTCCTGGAAAGAATCGCCGACACCTTGCCGAGTGTCGACCGCCTGAAATGCCTTGGCACAGCCAACGCGATCGTCCCGTTGTTGCGCAACATTCATCGATATGAAGAGACGATCATCTTTCCCGCCTACGAGGCTTCTGTCGCTGGCAGCGATGCCAACCTTGCCTCAGTCCGACGACTGCGCGCCGAGCATGTCGAGGACGAATGCTTTGCCGGTGAGGTGACCGAAATCCTGCTGGCGATCGGCCATGGCGAGAGGTTGCACAACCCGGAAGCCGTCGGGTTCATGCTGCGCGGGTTCTTCGAAAGCATGCGCCGGCATATCGCGTTCGAACGCGAGCATGTCTTGCCCATGATCGCGATGACCGACGAGCACTAGGCGCCTGAACGCCGCTCCAGCCGGCTCAAGTTGTCCACCCTCACGTGCCGATTGTTCTCGATCCGGATCACGCCGTCGGTCCGCAGCCTGGTCAACTGGCGGCTAACCGTCTCGATCGTCAGGCCAAGGAAGTCGGCGATGTCGGCGCGTGTCAGCGGCAGATCGAAACTCGCCGACCTAGCGGCTGGATCAATCGTGGGATCGATGTTCTTGGCGATCATCAAGAGAAAACTCGCCACTTTTTCCGAAGCGGTCTTGCGCCCCAGCGTCAGCATCCAGTCGCGTGCATGGTCGAGCTCGTTCAGCGTTTGCTTGAGCAGGCGATGCTCGAGCTCTGGTGATTCCTTCATCATCCGTTCGATAGCCGCTTTTGGAAATGAGCATAGGGAAACTGCCGTTGCGACTTCCGCGTTGATTGCGCTTTCCACCTTGAACGGCCGTCCCAGAAAGTCGGGCGCAAACTGGAGGCCGACGATCTGCTGGCGACCATCGGAAAGGCTCTTTGTCAGCTTCACCACACCCGAAAGCACGTTCGAATAGCTGTCGACGGTCTCTGCGTCGCCGATCAGTTCGAACCCTGGGTCAACGCTGTGTCTTGATGACGTCTTGGCGAGTGCGACCAACTGGTCGGGATCGAGCGCACCCCAGACACCGCGATGCCGTGCCTCACAAGACTGGCAAAGTACTGGACTGCCGGAACTGTGAACATCTTGGCGCACTGTCATCATGATTGTCCGAACATTCAAAGTACCGGCACGATAGCACCGGCGGCTGCAAATCTCTTGCGGCAGTTTGTTCGCAAAGGGCCTTGACCGAAATCAAGGCGGCGATGGGGACCTGCAGCCAGGATTCAACTTTGTAAGGATGACGGAAGGCGACATGCGACCGGAATTGGCTGCCAGACTCGGCGAGAATGTGCCCCGCTACACCAGCTATCCTACCGCGCCGCATTTTCACGCGGGCGTCGATGCCGCCGTTTGTCGTGGCTGGCTGGAGGCGCTCGAAAGTGGCGGCGGGATCTCGCTCTATCTGCACATCCCCTATTGCGATAGACTCTGCTGGTTCTGTGCGTGTCATACCAAGCAGACACGCCATTACGAACCGGTGACTGCATATCTTCGTTCGCTGCATGCGGAGATCGCGACGGTTGCGGGTTTTGTCGCCAGCAAGGGCCATGTCCGCGCCGTGCATTTCGGCGGCGGTTCGCCAACCATGCTGAAGCCCGAGGATATGGTGGCGTTGGGGACTGCCTTACGGAACAGCTTCGATTTTGTTAAGGACGCAAAAATCAGCGTCGAGATCGATCCCAACGACATGGACGAGGCGCGCCTCGATGCACTGTGCGAAATCGGCATGACCAGGGCAAGCCTCGGTGTGCAGGACTTTGACCCGAAGGTGCAGAAGGCGATCAACCGCGAGCAGAGCTTCCTGCAGACCAAGACGGTTGTCGACGGAGTTCGTTCACGCGGCGTCGGTTCCGTCAATCTGGACCTGCTCTACGGCTTGCCGCACCAGACCAGCGAGAGCAGGCGCTGACCCTGGAACCAGACAGGATGGCGCTGTTCGGCTACGCGCATGTGCCCTGGTTCAAGAAGCACCAGACGATGATCGACGAAGCGTGGCTGCCTGGCCGTGCGGAGCGGTACGCTCAATCGCAAATTGCCGCCGACCTCGTACTGAAGGCAGGGTATGAAGCGGTGGGCTTCGACCATTTCGCCAAGCCAAGCGATGCGTTGGCGCAAGCAGCCCGTACAGGCACCTTGCATCGCAATTTCCAGGGCTACACCGAGGATCGCTGCGAGACACTGATCGGGCTTGGCCCTTCATCCATCAGCCGTTTTCGCCAGGGTTACGCGCAGAACATGCCGGCGACGGCAGAGTACGGTCGCATGGTTGCAGGGGGCGGACTGGCCGCGGTCCGCGGCATCGCATTTTCCGATGATGACTGCGTCCGGGGCTGGATCATCGAGCGACTGATGTGCGATTTCGCCTTTTCGGCGATCGAACTGGTAGAGCGCTTCGGCGAGCGTGGCCAGCGGCTCCTTTTCAAGGCAAGTTCCCTGGCGATTAACGATCCGGCCCGGTTGCTGGAGCTCGATGGCGACAATTTCGTCGTCCCGGCGGAAAGTCGCCCGTTTGTTCGCAGCATCGCAGCAATGTTCGACGCTTATCTTGAGAGCGGCAAGGGCAGGCATTCGGTGGCAGTTTGAGCGCTGCCGCGGTCAGAAATGCTCGCCGGCTTTGAACGGGCCGATCCGGGTCCCCGCCGCGATCAGGTACGCGGTCGACCAGCCTATCAGCAGGAATCCATTCACCCCCTCAAGTGCCGCCAATACGCGCCATGCGTGAGCGGGTACGATGTCACCGTAGCCGACCGTCGAAAAGGTGATGGTGGAAAAGTAGAGTGCGGTTTCGAAGTCGGCGAAGATATCGAGCAACCGGTAAAGTCCGGCCCAAACCCAGACCTCCGCTGTCATCACGGCGAAGAGCCCCATGACCACGCTGATCATCGCGACTGTTCGGCTGCGGTGCCCATGCATGCGAAATCGCGCCACCAGATGTCCCATCGCGCGAGTGACTGCGATAAGGCCAAAAGTGTGAATTACTACCGTCAGGCTTATGACGATCGTACCGACGAAGAGGTTGAGAGCCATCCAAGGAAATTACGAAATTCGAAGGAAGCATTCCTTGCGCGAAGTCAATCCGGCCGGGTTTCGCCGATGCCTGCCGGTTCGCCATCGCCCGTCACAACGGGAGCGAGACGAAAGAACATCGCCAGCTTCAGGCTTGTCGCGATCCGTTCAGCGCGGTCGACGAACACCGCAGCCGTTTCCGGGGCGAAGAGTTCGACCGCCGTCTGCCGGAACAAGGCCAGCCAGACATCGAAATCGGCCTCGGTGACATCCTTGAGTTTGAGGTGCGCCGGCACCGGTCGTCCTTGGTAGTCGCCGCTCTTCAGGATAACGGAACACCAGAAATCCGTCATTTTCTCGAGATGAGGTTCCCAATCGCCGGTGATTTCGCGCGCGAAAATCGGTCCAAGACGCCTGTCCTTCCTGACCTTTGCATAGAATTCGCGGACCAATCTTCCGATCGTCGTGCGCTCGACGCCGGTATGGTCCAGCGGCCGTTCCGCGACGGGACCCGCCCGATCGGCAGAAGCTGATTTCAATGTCATCATGCACTCTTGTATGCGTCAGGAAAATGTGTTTGTGCGTCAGGAAAATCCTAGGCGCCGAAGGGCAGCCTGCACAGGGCTGGGTCGGTCGCGGACAAGCCGGAAACCCAAATTGTCAGGCGGCGTCCCGACTGCGCAACCGCCGCTTTTTCCATCCCGAATGAAGTTGGACATGTAGGTGCGGTGAAATCCCTCGACAACGTGTACGCCGCAATTGTCGATAGAACTCTCGATCCGCTTGCCATCAATCGCTATTATGGCGTGGGAATAGCATGTCGAGGTCCATTCCCAGACATTTCCCGCAATATCTGCCACGCCTTTTGAATTGGTGCCGAAGGACCCCTGAGCCCTCGGTTCCGGATCAGGTTTCCGCCCAAGCGCAGTCTCGAGCCGATACCGGGTGAGCCACCGCCGCGCCGGGTTGTTCGGGTCGCCTTCGCCCTCAATGTCACCTCGGAACTGTTCGCTGGCCGCATAAGCCCACTCGACGTCCGTTGGCAGCCGCCATGCCTGTCCCGTGCGGGCTGACAGCCAGGTCGCATAGACTTCCGCATCTATGTGGCTGACACCGGTGACCGGAATGTCGCCACTCTTGCGTGAGTCGGCGGGCTTGCAGGCGCCGTCCGCTACGCAGCGTCCGTATTCCGAAATGCTTACCTGATATTTCATGATCTCCAGCGGCGCCTCCATGGTTTGCTGCACGATGGGCGCTGCGACGGGATGGTTCCCCTTGAGGAACTCCCCAGCCTGTGGGTGCTCGAACGAGCCGGATCCCAGGACGACCAGTTCGCTCACTGCGGTCTGGTGGGGGAGGCCAAAAGGGCGCGTGTCGAGCGCATGGCTTACGCCCCAACCGATCAATGCGACGGCCGCAGTTGTTCCGAAGGTAATGACGGGGTCAAAGGACATGGTGCCAACTCCGGCCGCAAGCGCAACCCCTTTGGCTCCGCCGCGGGGTCGCACCGAGGATCGGATCTCCGCTCTACGAGGTGATAGCCCTGGGCGCTTCGACCTGCATCATCAGATCGTCGTCCCAGTTTCCCTCGACCATGAAATGCGCGGTCGCGCCGAGTTCGACTGCCTCGATCAGATTGTGGTTGACATAGGCATAGATGCCAGGCTGCAGGAACGTATACAGCGCCGCCCCTGCCGACCCGCCACGGATGAACCAGGTTTCCAGATCCTTGGCCGGTGGGTTGGCGAACTTGCCGTGTTCCCAGACAAAGTCGCCATGACCCCCGATCAGGTGCGGACGCGTGTCGCGGTTGGCCTGGGAATGAACGAGCAACATGGTTTCACCGACCCTTGCTTTCATGGCATTGTCGCCGGTCAGCGAACCAGCCCTGCCATTGAACACCACATGCGTCGGGATTAGCCCGCGCATCACCTTGAGGGTATCGTCGTAATTGTCGCCGGCGGTTTCATATTTCTTGAATTTTCCCTGCTCGTCGCTAGGGATGTAGAAGTCGTTCTCGCCGATGTAGTAGATGCGATCATACCGAACGGGGTTGCCCTTCTCGTCCTTGAGGCCGTCGCGTGGCAGCACCATCACCGCGCCGCTCATCCCCGATACGACGTGCCACGGGATCATCGCGCCGCCGGGTGCGCAGTGATAGACGAACGTTCCAGCCCGCGTGGCCTTGAAGCGCAGCGTAACCTGCTCGCCCGGATTGACCAGCGTCAGCTCGCCGCCGCCGAGCCCGCCAGTGGCAGCATGGAAATCGATATTGTGGGCGAGAGTATTGGTGTCTGGATTGATGAGGGTAAGCTCAAGATAATCGCCTTCATGCACGACCATCAGAGGGCCTGGGATCGAACCATTGTAAGTCATCGCATTGAGCTGCGTGCCGTCGGCGTCAATGACCATCGGTTTCTCCTCGATCGTCATGGTGAATTCGACGATCTTTGGACCGCCCTTGGCGACCTGATCGTGAGCATGCACGAATGGCGGCGGGACCAGCGTTATCTTTTCACGGGGCAGCCCGGCGACATCCTTGACGCTTGCCACTGCCGGCATTGCACCAATGGTGGCGACCGCGGCTGCGGTAAGAACAGAACCCAACAAAGCTTCGCGTCTCGTAAGCATTTCCATCTCCTTGGTGTCGGCCATTCGATGTCATCAGAATAGCCTCGGCTTCAGCCAAGTCTTTGCGCTAGCGCAAATCCATCGCGTCATTCAGTTTTCTGTGTTTCGGAGACTAATGTACCGACGGAAGGCATCGGCTTTGCTGCATGAAATCGGGAATCAAATAGGCCGGGCTGGACCTCCCCCTCGGTCCACCCGGCCTTCCCCCGGCCGCCGAAGCGGAGGGGATCTGCGAGATCTGAATGAAGGTCAGTTAGAAGCGGTTTTGGTCGCCTCGGCGAACAGTTCGGCGAATACCGGCTTGGCTTTCCCGACCTGCTTGACGGCTTCCGCCGCCGCCAGGTTGACGGGCTTGCCGACGACGATCAGCGCAACCATGCCCATGCCGTAATGTGGAGCGCACTTCACGCCATAGACCCCCTCCTGCGTAACGGTCACGGCAATTTCCGCGCTGGGCTTGCCCTTGAAGGCTTCAGCTCCGTCCGGAATCATGCCCTTGATGCTTTCGGCGTTGTGGGACTTGTCGGTGGGCACGAACTTGATCGTGTCTCCGGGCGCCGCCCGAACAAAGGCAGGCTGGAAGACCATTGAGCCTTTCTCTCCCTTGTTCAGCATCTGCACGACATGTTCTTCGGCATTTGCCGTACCGGCGATGGAGAGCAGGGCGATAGCGGCGGCAATCAGGGGCAGTTTCATTGGAATTCCTTTCTTGACTTCGTCACGGCACTAACCGTTGCGCTCTTCTACTGGACCGGCAGACGTGGTGATTTGCGCTGGCGCAAATTGGCGTGCGAAATATGCGTGGGAGAGCCCGTCTTGCCCGGCGAGCCGGCTCCCGCCCGCCTTCAAGCTGCGGTTCTTGACTGCCGCACTTGCAACCGTGGTCGAACCAGTATGCCGCCGAACAGGCCCGCATAGCCAACGAAGGATGCGATCCACAGTGCCGCAGAGATATGAAGGAGTACTGCCTCGGTGGGCGCGAACGCAGCTGCGATCCGAAAAATGGCCGCAAGCACGACCGCGGCAAAGATCCCACATGTGCCTGTACTTGCTCGCAGTTCACGGCCCGTGTGTCCGAGCGTGGCGCGGGTCATGACGGCCAGCGTCATACAGGCCAGCGCTCCGACGCCGAACGCATGAATGCCGGCCACCGCGGGCACTCTCTCGGGCACGAAGACAGCGAGGCCGGCAATCAGGAGGCCGATCGGCACGAAGGCGAATGCCACGTGCAGGACCAGCACCAGAGGATCGCGCAGCGTTCGGTCCCCAGCCCAACGAGCAAGCCGGACCGCATTGAGGACCGCTCCGGCGATCAGCACCGCGCCGGTGCCTGAAAGGGTAGGAAAGAAGGCCCAGGCCGCCAATCCGGCCGCAGAGAGTGCGATCGTCCCCACGTCGAACCTGCCGAACGGGACCGGCAGGCGCCCCGGTCTCTCACGCACCAGCCAGTTCCGGGTGAAGGAAGGAATGATGCGGCCGCCTATGATCATGACAAGGACGACCGCCGCGCCAAGACCGAGACGGCGGCTGGTGTCGGACATGCCTTGATAGTGCGCCTCGGCATGAAACATCATATTCGACGCCAGAAGTGCCGTCACCGGCAGCAGGACCTTGAGGTTTCGCCAGTTTCGGCCCGCGATGATTTCCGTGGCGGCAGCCGCAACGACTGCGAGAAGAAAGGCGCAGTCTATGACGGCACTGAGCAGCCAGCCTGCCTGCGCCGAAAAGAAGACGATGAATCGCCCCGCGGACCAAAGCAATACGAGGCCCAGCAGGGGAAGGCCCTGCACGGGAAGCCTTCCGGTCCAGTTCGGGATTGCGGTCAATAGGAAACCGGTCACAACGGCCGCCACATAGCCAAACAGCAACTCGTGGATATGCCAGTCCACGGGCGAGAAGCTGCTGGAGGTCTCGAGCCTGCCGTAAAACAGAGGCAGCCAGAACAGCATCGCCGCACCGCCATACAATGAGCCGATAAGAAAGAATGGCCGGAACCCGTAGGAGAGAACAGCCGGATAGGTGCTCGGCCGTGTTCGTGGAATTGCCATGACTTCCCTTCAAAGAGAAAAAACAGGTGGGCGTGATAGGCGACATGGACGGCCGCCACGTCGGTCCTTCTATCGTGACTGGGCAGACGGAATTTGCCGCAGCGCAAACGAGATTTGGAATTTCAGGGAAAGGCGGCGAATACGTGCCTCTTGCCGCACGAGGGCCGCCCATGACACATTCTATGACCGGGCTGCCCTGACCAGCGCGAACCTGGATGCATTGGGCGCAACAGCACTTGGGAGGGGACAGCGTTGGGTAGCCTCGATCGCTCGCTGATTGCCGGGCTTCCTGTCTTTGGGGGCATAGCCCCCACGGATCTCGACCGCATAATCGGCCAGGCCAGGTCGTTGAGGATTGCCAAGGACCAGCCGGTGTTCGAGCAGGAGCAGGAAGCAGATTCCTTTTTCTTGTTGCTCGACGGACATGTGCGCGTGGTGAAATCAACTCCCGATGGTCACGAGGTGACGGTGCGATACATAAGTCCGGGTGAGTTGATGGGCATCGCCCATGCGCTTGGCCTCACCACCTACCCGGCAAGTGCCATTGCCGCGGTTGATTGTATCGTTCTTGCCGGGCCGAGTCGCTTATGGCCGACATTTGCCGCCGATTTCCCCAGTTTCGGCTCCAATACGTACAAGGCCGTGGGCAGCAGGCTTCAGGACGCTCATTCGCGCGTCATCGAGATGTCCACCGAGCAGGTCGAACAGCGCGTGGCCCGTGGGCTGCTCAAGTTGGTCAAGCAGTCGGGCAAGAAGACCAACGAGGGCATCCTTATAGATTTCCCGATCTCACGTCAGGACATTGCCGAGATGACCGGCACGACGCTTCACACAGTCAGCCGGCTGCTCTCGGCATGGGAAAACCAAGGATTGGTCAAAAGCGGACGCCAGAAAGTGATGGTGGTCGAGCCTCACCGGCTCCTGGTAATTGCGGAAGGGCGTGATGAAAAAGCCTAATCCGGGTCACCCGCATTTGTCGCCGCCAGCAGGTCGCGACGGAGTTCTTCTTCACTCAGATCGTGCTCTCGTGCCGCGTCGGAAACGGTGTGAAACGAAGCAATCGGGCAGCCGACGCAAAGCATCCCGTGCTGGAGCACCACCCGGATGGTCGCCGGCGACCCGCGCATGATTTCGTCCATCGCCGCATCGTCGCTGAATTTGCGTTTCATGCCGCTTGTCCGCGTTTGGAGAGCGACATCCTGCTGCTGGTTTCAGGGATGTTCGTTGCGCTGAGGCAAACAAGAATCAGTTCGGCCTACCTCACGCCTGAACGACGCAGATCGTCGATCGCGTCAGGAATCTCTTCTCCCGCCCATTGTCGAGCGAGAACATGCCGCCGCGGCCAGGCACCACATCGATAACAAGATTCGTATGCTTCCAGGCCTCGAATTGCGAAGCCCCGATGTAGAACGGCGCGCCGTGGATGTGGCCGAGCAACACATCGTGATCGCCGATGATGAAACCGGTACGCGGATAGCACATGGGCGAAGAGCCGTCGCAGCAGCCGCCGGATTGGTGGAACAGCACCGGTCCATGCTCGGCAACGATCTCCGCGATCAGTTCGAGCGCTGCCGGCGTTGCCGTGACTTTCGCATGCATGGCTTTTCCGATTTTTTACCCTGGGGCGCGGCCCTCGCGGGGCCGCGCAGTAGACGAAAAGACGATCAGAAGAAGCCAAGCTTTTTCGGACTATAGCTGACCAGCATATTCTTGGTCTGCTGGTAGTGGTCGAGCATCATCTTGTGCGTCTCGCGACCGATGCCCGACTGCTTGTAGCCGCCGAAGGCGGCATGCGCGGGGTAGGCGTGGTAGCAATTGGTCCAGACCCGGCCGGCCTGGATCGCGCGGCCAAAGCGGTAGGCGCGGTTGCCGTCACGCGTCCAGACACCGGCGCCAAGGCCGTAGAGCGTGTCGTTGGCTATTGCCAGCGCGTCCTGATCGTCCTTGAAGGTCGTAACCGAAACCACCGGTCCGAAAATCTCCTCCTGGAAGATGCGCATCTTGTTGTTGCCCTTGAACACCGTGGGCTTGACGTAATAGCCACCCGCCAGGTCACCCGGCAAAAGGTTGCGGGTGCCGCCGGTCAACACTTCCGCGCCTTCCTGAAGGCCGATGTCGATGTACGACAGGATCTTTTCCAACTGCTCGGACGAGGCCTGGGCACCGATCATCGTCGCCGGATCGAGTGGATCGCCCTGCACGATCGCCTCGACACGCTTGAGGGCACGTTCCATAAATCGGTCGTAGATCGACTCATGGATGAGGGCGCGGCTGGGGCAGGTGCAGACTTCGCCCTGGTTCAGGGCGAACATGACAAAGCCTTCGATCGCCTTGTCGAAGAAGTCGTCGTCCTCGGCGATGACATCCTTGAAGAAGATGTTGGGCGACTTGCCGCCCAGTTCCAGCGTGACCGGGATCAGGTTTTGGCTGGCGTATTGCATGATCAGGCGGCCCGTCGTGGTCTCGCCGGTAAAGGCGATCTTGGCAATGCGCGGCGAGGAGGCGAGCGGCTTGCCGGCCTCGAGCCCGAAGCCGTTGACGATGTTGAGCACGCCTGGCGGCAACAGATCGCCGACGAGATCGGCCCACAGCAAGATGGCGGCCGGGGTCTGCTCGGCAGGCTTCAGGACCACGCAGTTTCCGGCGGCAAGTGCCGGTGCAAGTTTCCAGCAGGCCATCAGCAGCGGGAAGTTCCATGGGATAATCTGTCCGACCACGCCGAGCGGCTCATGGAAATGATAGGCGACGGTGTCGTCGTCGATCTGCGAAAGGCTGCCTTCCTGGCCTCGTAGGGCGCCGGCGAAATAGCGGAAATGGTCAATGGCGAGCGGCAGGTCGGCCGCGGTCGTTTCGCGGATCGGCTTGCCATTGTCCCAGGTTTCGGCGCACGCGAGAAGATCGAGGTTTTCCTCCATGCGGTCGGCGATGCGGTTGAGGATGAGCGACCGCTCGGCTACGCTGGTGCGCGCCCAGGTGTCTTTGGCCGCATGGGCCGCGTCAATCGCCGCCTCGATGTCATGGGCGTCCGAACGCGCCACTTCGCACAGCAGCTGACCGTTTACCGGTGAGTGGTTCTCGAAGTAGCGGCCGGAGTGGGGCTCTGCCCATTTGCCGCCGATGAAGTTGCCATAGCGCTTGTCGAACGGCGCCTTGACCGCACGTGAGAATTCTACCTTGTTCATGTTCTCCTCCCAAAGTCGACGCCGCGGGATGCGACGCTTAAGGGGAGAGACTTGCGATTTCCGCCGCCATTGTCACCGTGGCGAGGACAGTAGCCGGGCGCGGTGTGTCGCAGAATTGCGACAGTCATGTGAGTTTTCGAATGGTCAGTGGGACCTATGGACGTCCAGGCGATTGAGCTTGCGATGAAGCGTCGCGCGGCTGATCCCAAGCGCCTGCGCAGCAGCCGACACATTTCCGTCTGCTCGCGCCAGCGCCCGCTGCAGAACGCCGCGCTCCGCCTCGGCGAGAACTGCGGGGCCGCTCTCCGTCCAACCGAGCAGATCGGCCGCGGGCATCGGCTTGTCGAGACACAGCTGGGTAATTCCAAGCGCCAGGCGAGCCGACCGCGTCGCGCCGACCACAAGGTCGTCCGCATCAACCGCGATCAGCGCGCCGGAGCCCTTGTCGGCTACTGGCGCCAGAAGGATCCGCGCCTTCGGGAAGGCCATCCTGAAGTTCTCCGCCTCAATCCGACGCACCGCGTCGACCACGGCCACCGAAATGAGATTGGCGAAGGCTTCGGTCAGATCGGCCCGGCAGGAAGACACGTCAAGCGCAGCCACAAGATCTCCCCGGTGATCATAGATCGGTGCCGTGGTGCAACTCAGCCCCGTGTTGCGCGTGTGGAAGTGCTGGTCGCGATGGATTGTCAGCGCTCGCTGTTCCACCAGGCAGGTGCCGATCCCGTTGGTGCCCTGGCTTTCTTCGTTCCAGATAGAGCCGGTCCACAAGCCCCAGGAATGAAAAGTCTCGTCGTCGACGGGCGCGCCGCGCCGCTCGACCGGCACGCCGTCACGATCGGCAAGAAGCACGCAGCAGCCAACCCCGCCCACCGCGAGATAGAGACGGTCCAGGCTGGATTGGGCCGCCCGGACGAGCGGTTCAATGCGTTGCCGGGCCGCGATCAACTCCATTTCCGTCAGGTAGCGTGGGGGCCTGCAATCGGCGGGATCGAGCCGGTGCAAACTGGAAGAGCGTCGCCAAGAGGCGACCAGCGCGGACTTCGCGGCGGCGTCCGAAGCGATCGCGGCCTGAATGCGGTCGGCATGACGACCGGACAGATCCTCGCTCATGTCCATCCTCCCTTTCAGCTTCTGGAACAGCCTGCCTCAGAAGAGGCAACGTTGGCATAGCACCAGGTTCCGCCTTCAATCACCACGCTGTCAATTCGACAGAAGCACCAGAAGGCACATCCTTATGTTTCCCGTCAGTTAGTGATGTTTGGCAGATCGATAGTCATTCCTCGCCAGTGCACCTTTCGGTGTTGATGCCCCAAAGCCTACAAGTACGAATTACGAATTCATTGATCGAGGGCAAAGACGAACCACTATGTTCAGCCGCCGTACCGTGCGGAACGATGCGGGAAGGTTCTGATATTGGCCGGCCCATGAAGGCAAGGATCAGATACCTCGGCTTCATTACAGATCAGTGCTATCAAAGCATGTTCGCCCGGCACCAGTTCAAAAGGAGCCCTCACGGGCGCCGGCATGTGGCTACAAGAAGGGCAGCGACCGATATTTCTCGATCGTGAAGCTCGGCAGGGCAGCCATGAGCTTCCGAGCTGCCCAGCGGGCGGTCTCCAGATCTCCGTTCATCGCCGACCAGGGGGCGAGGTATCGATAGAAATGATGATGCCGGCAGGGGCGGCGATGACCTTACGGGCGGAAAGGCTGTGGCCATAGGTGCCCGCTCGCTTTTTCGCCGCGACACCCTTGCGTCAAATATCATTATACATTATATGCAATTGTATATTGACGTTAGGAGCAGACATGAGAATGATCCGTGTGAACGATAGGCTTTCCGTAGGTCCGCAGCCCGCACTATCTGAAATTCTGTTGCTTACTGATCAGAAGTTCGCAGGAGTGATAAACGTTCGGCCTGATTTGGAAGAGCCCGCCCAGCCCGGAAACGAAGCTGAACGAGAGGCCGCCGATCGAGCGCGCATCTCCTACAAATTCATACCTGTCACAATGCCGACCATCACAGAAGCGGACGTGCGGTCCTTCCAGGCAGCTATGGCCAATGTTGGTGGCGCGGTCTTTGCCCACTGCAAGACCGGCACCCGCGCATTGAGCCTATATGCCTTGGGCGAGGCGCTCGATGGCCGAATGTCGCCTGTCGAGATTACTGCAATGGGCCAGAATCTCGGGGTAGACCTGTCGGCAGCAAGCCGGTGGTTGGAAGGGCACAGGCGGACTCGACCGGTAGTGAAGGGGTTTTTCGACCCCCGAACATGGAGCGCGCAATATGTAGTTTCGGATCCCAGTACCCGCAAATGCGCGATTATCGACCCGGTGCTCGATTTTGATGAGAAGTCCGGGGCGACCACAACATCCAACGCCGATGCGATGCTTGATTATATTGCCGAAAAGGGACTGTCCGTTGAATGGATTCTCGATAGCCATCCTCATGCCGATCACTTTTCTGCTGCGCAGTACCTGAAGGGGAAGACCGGCGCGCCAACTGCGATAGGAGCGAGGGTCGTCGACGTCCAACGTTTGTGGCAAGGCATCTACAACCGACCTGAACTTCACACAGACGGCTCGCAGTGGGACAGGCTGTTTTCGGATGGAGACACTTTCAAGGTCGGTTCAATAGAGGCGCGCGTAATGTTCTCGCCCGGTCACACCCTAGCCTCGATCACCTATGTGATCGGTGATGCGACTTTTGTTCACGACACCATCTTCATGCCCGACAGCGGAACGGCTCGCGCTGATTTCCCTGGTGGTGACGCTCGCACGCTGTGGAGATCGATCCAGGCCATTCTGACGCTTCCAGACGAAACGCGGTTGTTTACTGGGCACGACTACCAGCCAGGCGGACGCGAACCCAAGTGGGAAAGCACGGTCGGCACTCAGAAGCGTACCAATGCACATCTGGCCGACATGACCGAAGAGGGCTTCGCCGCACTGCGTCAAGAGCGAGACCGTATGCTGCCTATGCCGAAGCTGATCCTCCATGCCTTGCAGGTCAACATCCGGGCTGGGCGTTTGCCGGAGCCGGAAGCAAACGGTAAGCGCTATCTAAAATTTCCCCTCAACGCATTGGGAGAAGTAGTGTGGTGAGCGAAATCCTTATCGATGAAACCGAAATGGAGATGTCGCTTGCCGCAATGGAATCCCGCGCCGGCGAAGTTGCAGCTCTTCTAAAGACACTGGCGCATCCAATGCGACTGATGCTCGTCTGCACCCTTGTTGAAGGAGAGCATTCGGTTAGCCAATTGGAAGATGAGCTCAACATCCATCAACCAAACCTATCCCAGCAGCTGACAGTGTTGCGGGACGCCAAAATTGTGGAAACCCGGCGCGACGGAAAACAGATCTTCTACCGGTTGACCGCCGAGAAGGCTGCTCAATTGGTTTCGGCGCTCTACACGATCTTCTGTTCGGACGGTCCGTCATGACCTCTTATCTTCCTTCGCTTTTGGGCGGGGCTCTGATCGGGCTTTCGTCTATGATGCTCTTGATCCTGAACGGTAGAATTGCCGGCATCAGCGGGATTGTTGGCGGGTTGCTCCAAGGCAACAATAGGTGGACAAACGCTGCCTTCGTCGTCGGGTTGCTGCTTGGCCCGGTCGGTTATTTCCTAACTTTTCATCATTGGCCGACCGCGACCATCACTGCGTCACTGCCGCTGGTTATGATAGCTGGTTTTCTGGTCGGTTTCGGATCCCGCATGGGTTCGGGTTGCACCAGTGGTCACGGAATAATGGGGCTGGCGCGGCTATCGCCGCGGTCAATTGTCGCCGTTGTGACGTTCCTTCTGAGCGGCGCTCTAGCCGTCGCGCTTCTCCACGGAGCAGTCTTGTGAGACACGCTAAATTACAGGTCATGGCGGCCCTGGCCGCGGGCACCATCTTTGGCTACGGTCTGGCGTTGTCGGGTATGCTTGATCCTGTCCGTGTACAGGGCTTTCTCGACGTCTCTGGCGCGTGGGATCCGAGCCTCGCATTCGTGTTGGGCGGCGCCGTTGCAGTTGCAACGGGAGGCACAGCCTGGATGGGGCAGATGTCACGACCATTTCTGGCGGAGACCTTCCATTTGCCTGTCAGTTCGCGGATTGACGCCCCCCTGGTTCTAGGTTCGGCGATTTTCGGCCTTGGATGGGGACTGGGCGGGTTCTGTCCTGGCCCTGCGGTAGCTTCGTTGTCTCTGGGATTATCGCCGGTACTTTTCGTAGCCTTAATGCTGGCGGGGATGGTTGCTCATGACCGCTGCTTTGTCCGAAGAGCATCATGACAGGTACTTTGTTTTCTGCTGTGGGCTCAGGGAGTCTGGTGGGCTTCACTCTTGGTATGGTCGGAGGCGGCGGATCGATCCTTGCCACGCCGCTCCTGCTCTATGTTGTCGGTGTCGCTCAGCCGCATATTGCCATCGGCACGGGCGCCCTGGCGGTGGCCGCCAACGCATTGGCGAACTTTGGAGGCCATGCCCTCAAGGGGCACGTCTGGTGGCGTTGTGCTATCGTATTTGCAGGACTGGGCTCGGTTGGGGCGCTCGCAGGTTCGACCTTGGGAAAGTCAATCGACGGGACGCATCTGCTTTTCTTTTTTGGGCTGCTTATGCTTGTGGTCGGCGCACTGATGCTTCGCCCGCGGCGCCGTTCTTCGACAGCAGGCCGACCTGTCGATGCCAAGATGTGTGCGATGACTGCTGCAGTCGCCGCCGTCGCCGGTGCGGCCTCTGGCTTCTTCGGAATTGGCGGCGGCTTCCTCATCGTTCCCGGATTGATCCTGGCGACCGGAATGCCGACGATCAATGCAATCGGCACGTCTTTGCTTGCCGTCGCAGCTTTCGGCCTCGCGACGGCCTTCAACTACGCCCTGTCGGGAATGGTCGACTGGCAACTGGCCGCAGAATTTATTGGAGGCGGCATTGGCGGCGGGTTGATCGGCATGTTTGTGGCGACACGCCTCGCTTCGTACAAGAACATGCTCAATCGGATCTTTGCCGTACTTGTAATTGTCGTCGCGGGCTATGTTCTCCACAGGAGTGTCGGTCAACTGGCAGGCGGATAGTTTAGAGTTGCAGCTTGATAGATTCGCCGATCGGAGGTGAGGTTTTTTCGCCTCGTGCGTTCATCACCCGGTCTTTGCTAGTAATGTATGCCCTGCAGCATGAGCCCAGAGACCAAGTAGTCTGTGATCACGGCCGTCACTGTCCGACGCGCCGCGTCCCGAACGGTCCCCAAATGACATTGGCTGGTGCCGATACTGATCGCCTCCGCCACCTGGCTTTCGTTCGGCGAGTATTCCTACGGGCCTTTCGGGAAGCGACAGTATGATCCTGCCGGAACATGAACGACGGGCAGCCGTGCAGACAGAACTGGCCAATCACCCTATCCGTCGAATTGTGGCTCCTCGTCGGCCTACGCATCGAACGAAGCGACCGCTGCGAGCTGGCCTCGACCCCGGCAGCGCGTCGAGCGGGACTTCAGGCAGCGCCGGCCATTTCCCCGGGCAGTTCGCCTCCGCGGACATTGACCTGCAGCGCATGCAAAATGAGCTTTGGCATCGGCAATGTCCTGTCGCGGGCCTCTCGAAGCTTGATGAAGTCCTGCTGCGATTGGCCGGCGACATGCGCATTTTTTGCTTTTTGTTGTTCCACTGAGCTCTCCCACAGTGACCCGCGCCCGCCCGGCGTTGCTGGCCGTCGAGCAAGCCCTCGGCCGCAGCTTGCGCCAGGGTTCGGAGTCGTCGTTTACATGAGCCCGCAGATCCTTTGCAGACACGCCCGATGCTCGTCGTCAGTTGTTTGCAGGCCGTACTGCGCGGTGAATTCCCCCGACCTCGATGCTTTAGAATTCCGAGGAGGTTCCGCTCAGGTCCGCACCCTCAGCGCCCGCTCCAGCCTGTCGGCAATCTGTGTGACGATATAGGCAATCACCATGTAGATCACGACGGCAATGACGAAGGCTTCGAGGTAGTAGTAGTTCAGCGCGGCGGTCAACTGGGACTGGGCGAAGATATCGACAACCTCGATGGCGAATCCGAGCGAAAGCGCCTTCATGATGACCATCATCGAGGTTGTCAGGTCGGGAATTGCCGTGAGGGCCACCTGGGGAAATAGGATACGTCGGAACAGTTGGCCGCCCGTATAGCCCAGCGAATGGGCTGCGTCCGACTGACCGGTATCGAAGGCGTTGAGGGCTCCTTTGATGATCTCCGCTTGGAACGCCGCAACACAACCGGTGACTGCAATGACAAGGATTACCCAATTGGGCGTTTCGTGGGCGTTGAAGTTGATCCCGAGCAACGAGAGCAGGAACTGGAGTGCCGGGGGCAGACCGAAATAGGCGAGGAAAATCACGATCACCATCGGAACGCCCTTGAAGACGACCTTATAGGCCATGATGAGCTCTCGCAGCACGGGGATCCGCCTATATTCGACGAGCGCAAAAAGGCTGCCGACGATCGTGGACAGGATGAAAATCGTGAAAGCCATGCCGAGCGTCACGGGT
>NZ_JAMYNE010000019.1:0-115484 GCF_040318915.1 Mesorhizobium sp. M0991 | reverse complement strand
CGCCGACTGATGACAAACCGCTCAGCGGCAGCGCAAGATCGTTCATGGTGGGTGTGGTCTCCGGGAAATGGTTCGGATCGGCTTAAGCAACCAAATCCTACGTCATTTCAACGATCAGATCCCGAGCAGCCAGTCAGTATTCGACCGTCGCTGGCGCCTCCGCCCACTGAGGCCTTGTGCTTCCTCCAGCGAGTCAAGCCGATCACCATGCGTGTCGCCAGTTCTGGTGCTCACCCACGTGCCATTTGCGATCTTGCGTCGGTGAGAGCACCGCAAGCACCTCCCCTGCTAGAGCGCAAGGCGGCTCGCGTCGCCGTGTTGTTACTATTCTTCGCTGTGGTCGGAGTTTTTTCCTTGGCTTCGGAATCGGGACATTCGGCTTTGCAAAAAAATAGGCCATCGTGGTCGATCGTCACGCCCCCGAGTTCGGCGGCACGATGGGACGACAACGGCAGCGCAAGCTCCATTTGCGCGAGGGGCTCGTCCCTTCAACTACTTGATGCATTTGCGCTTTGCGTACCTCCGTGCATGTTGCTCGATGCCAGGCGGAGATCTCCGTCTCAAACGATCGCGCATCGATGCAACGCCCACGCGTTGATCGCCATGATCGCGGCGATCGCTTTTCCGCGATCGCCGCCGCCGTTTTCGAGCACGACAATCATGCCGGCGGTTCGGCAGCGATGCGCATGCAAAAATTCACAGATGCATTCTGGCCAAATGCTAGCTGCCCAGCAAATGTCCGGCATTTCGCAAGGCCCCTAGGAAGAGACTGGCATGGCCGTTGGCATCGATCTTGGCCTGCATCGACAGGGGCATGCTGTGCCAGGTCTCCAAGGGCGCAATGAAATGTGAGAACGTACCGTTGACGATGCAATGGTGGGTAACAAGGCCCTGTCTGTCCAACGCCAGCACGCCGATCTGGTCGCCCTGATATCGGATGGCTGCGACCCGCTGGACCCCCGCATGACCGTCGACCCGCACGTCGAAAAGCAGGATGCCGCGGCTCCTGGTGGCTACCTCGGCGGCCTTTTCAGCGAAGCTTAAGGAGAGCGAGCGGACGCTTTCGACCGCCAGCCGTAAAACCATCAAATCCAGTTCATCCACTGCCATAAGGTACCTGCGCGCAACACATGGGTGATAGCAATCGACCACACCGCTTGTTCACAGATGTCGGCTCACGACCGATCATTCAGGGTTTGCCGGTCGTCCATTGACCGAGGGCGTGCTCCGGTTCGAACCGATCCTGAAGCGGAATGCGCTGGATCTACGGAACCCGAGGCCAAAGTTGCCGCGACAATTGATGTCGTGATCATTCCAGACATCTGCATCGGCGTCGCTGAACATCCCACTGGTAAGTCCGTTCTCTTGCGGCAAGCCCATCTTCGGGCCGTCTTGTACCTGAAACCCTCGCGGTGGCGTCCCTCGAAGCTCTGGACCGCCGGGCGCTTGATCGTCGAGAACTTTGTTTACGAAGGTCCGGACCTCCTGCAGAGCATATTCCGGTGCGCTCGCCTTTGAGCATTCCGCTGAAGCGTGACGTTTCGCTAGTCCGTGTTCCTTGCAGGCTCACCGCGAGGGCGCCTTGCACACAGCGGCACGTCAGCGCATGAAACTCGTCCCCCGTTCACTTCACAAAATGGATTTCCTGAAGTACTGGGAGCGCAGAGAAATCTCCGGTCGCAGCCTACCCGGTTAAAACAAGGACCCAAAAATGAAGACTCTCGTCGTCTGCTCCGGCGGATTGGACTCCGTTACCCTTGCTCACAAGGTGGCAGCGGAGCACGAACTCGCCGGCCTCCTATCTTTCGATTACGGCCAACGGCATAGGAAGGAATTGGGCTTCGCCGCCCTTTGCGCGGAGCGACTGAGCGTCCCGCACCGCATCATCGACATCCACGAGATCGGCGGCGGCCTTTCCGGCTCCGCGCTGACCGATAATGTGGACGTGCCCGACGGGCACTACGCCGAAGACACGATGAAGGTCACGGTGGTGCCGAACCGGAACGCCATCATGTTGGCCATTGCCTTCGGCTTCGCCGCAGCGCACGGCGCTGAGGCGGTGGCGACGGCCGTGCATGGTGGGGATCATTTCATTTATCCCGACTGCCGTCCGGCCTTCATCGACGCTTTCCAGATGATGCAGGACCACGCGCTCGACGGCTACGCGGAGATTCGCATTTATGCACCCTATGTGAATCTCACGAAGGCGGACATTGTTAGGAATGGAGCAGCATACGGCACGCCGTTTGCGCAGACCTGGTCCTGCTACAAGGGCGCCGAGCGTCACTGCGGGAGGTGCGGGACCTGCGTCGAGCGGCGCGAGGCGTTTCATCTCTCTGGGCAGCCGGACCCCACCGACTACGAGGACTCCGACTTCTGGCTCGATGCGCTGCGAAGGAGGACCGCGTAATGTTCCGCATCACCAAGGAATTCCACTTCTCAGCCTCGCATCAGCTCACCTCGTTGCCACCCGATCACCAATGCGCGCGCCTGCACGGGCATAACTACATCGTTGAAGTGGAGCTTTCAGCGAATGGACTGAACGACAACGGCTTCGTGCGCGACTATCACGATTTGGCGCCATTCAAACGCTACATCGACGAGAGCTTCGACCACCGACATCTCAACGACGTGCTGGGACATGAGCAAGTCACGGCGGAATATCTGGCCAGACATTTTTATGAATGGTGCAAGGCACGCCTGCGCGAAACCTCGGCCGTGCGGGTGAGCGAAACGCCGAAAACCTGGGCGGAATACCGGCCATGACCGATACGCATCCCGCAATCCGCGTGAGTGAGATTTTCGGGCCGACGATCCAGGGCGAGGGCGTGCTCATCGGTTTGCCGACGGTCTTCGTCAGAACCGGCGGGTGTGACTATCGCTGTTCCTGGTGCGACAGCCTGCATGCGGTGGACAATCAATTCCGCCATGAATGGGAGATGATGTCCATTGGCGCGGTGTGGCAAAACGTGCTTGCGCTTTCCGGTGGCCGCCCGCTGATGGTGTCGCTGTCAGGCGGCAATCCGGCCATCCAGCCGCTCGGCGCGCTCATCGAGCGAGGCCATGGTGAAGGTTACCGTTTTGCGCTGGAAACCCAAGGTTCGGTGGCCAGGGACTGGTTTGCCGACCTCGACGTGCTAGTCCTCAGCCCAAAGCCGCCGTCAAGCCAAATGACGACCGATTGGGCCGCTTTCGAGGCGTGCCTCCAGGCGGCACAAGGCAGGCCGCAAGTCGTGCTCAAGCTCATTGTTTTCGACGAAAGGGACTACGCCTACGCGAAAGACGCCGCTGCGAGATTTCCGCGACTTCCGATCTATCTGCAACCCGGCAATCACACGCCGCCACGCCCCGCAAATGAAGACGCGCCTGTCGACCTTGACGGAATATTGAAGCGCATGGAGTGGCTGGTTGATAGCGTGACCCGCGACAGGTGGTTCGAAGCCCGTGTGCTGCCGCAGCTGCACGTTATGCTCTGGGGTAACAAGAGAGCCGTCTAGCCTGGGCCCGCTTTTCACTGAAACTGCGCCGGCGGATATTCGGGTGGACGGGTTGTCCCACGCTTGACGGCGCTGCCGGGGTGCTTGCGGACTTTCTGCCACCGGCACCAGGAGCGTGGCCAGCCGCTTACGACTCGGAATGTTGCCGAGGCTCGGTTTCGACGGGCGTCGGCTTGGCGCGAACCAATCAAAGGTTAGCGCGAGCCACGGGTGGATAGTGTGGTGGTGCGATGCGGCGGCGCCTGCTGCAGCTGGCAGGGTCCTTGCGGATTCTTGTTGCAAGGCCGAAGGGAGCTGTCGGCCGACAACCATGATCTGGCCAGGACGATTGTCGACTGCTTCCGATACAGAAAAGAGGCCGGACTCGACGTGGCGCTTCAGGGACTGCGAAATGGAATACGGCGCCGGAAGGCACGACCGGACGATATCGTCGCTATACCAAGACGCGTCTGGTCCGCTCCGAATCCTGTCTCGACACGACGGTCGCCGATCAACAGTGAAAAATGTAGCGCAATCGGTTCACGATCGACTGAGAACCATGACCGTTCCTCTGCGGTGCTCAGACTGCCGCTGAGTGCCTGGCCGTTCCACTTTCGAAATATTTGTCGAACTTTGCCGCGATGCTCCTGACAAAGGGCCGGCTTTCCGCAGGCACGACGAAGCGGTCACCATCAAGTTCAAGCAACCGCGCAGGATCTTGGAGGGCCGTGGAACTCGCTCGGACGAGAAGTCTTTGGCCGGCTTCGCCAAAGCGCTCCACCAGCTCAATCGCCGAGAAGGCGAAGTCACACATCAATCGCTCGATGATCCAGCCGCGAACACGGTCGTCGTCAGAAAACGCGATACCCCGAACAGCGGCCAGCCCGCCATGAGCAACCATGCGTCCATACTCGGCGGTCGAAGGCATATTCTGTGCATAGCCCTGGCGAAACTGGCTGATGGACGATGGGCCGAGGCCGATCAATGTCTCGTAGCAGTCCTCGGTGTAGCCTTGGAAGTTCCGGTGCAAAGTCCCGGCGCGGGCCGCAAGCGCCAGCGCATCGCCGGGCTTGGCGAAATGATCGAGCCCGATTGCTTCGTATCCCTGGTCCATGATCGCCCGCGCTGCCAATTGCGATTGGGCAAACCGCTCCGCCGGACCCGGCAACCAGGCCTTGTCGATCATCGTCTGATGTTTCTTGAACCACGGCACATGGGCGTAGCCAAAAAGCGCGATCCGATCCGGTTCCAGGGTCAGTGCCTGTGCAACCGTGGAGGCGACGCTCTCCCTGGTCTGATGCGGCAGGCCGTAGAGCAGATCGAGATTGACGGATTCGACGCCGCGCGAACGAACGCCATCAACAACCGTCTTGGTCTGCAGAAAGGTCTGCTCGCGGTTGATCGCTTTCTGCACCTTCGGGTCGAAATCCTGGACGCCGAGGCTCGCCCTTGTCATGCCGATTTCGGCAAGTGCATCGAGGCGGGCATCGTCCATATCGTTGGGTTCGATCTCAACGCTGATCTTTGCACCGGGGAGAAACGTGAAGCTGTTGCGCAGGACGGTTCCCAGCGCCACGATATCTTCCGGTTTGAGCATCGTCGGCGAACCGCCGCCGAAATGAACCGCGCGAACTCGGCCCTTGCCGGTGACAAGACTGGAGACGGTGGCGATCTCGGCATGCAGTGAACGGAGATATGTGGTCACTGGTTCGTAGTGGCGCGTCTGTTTGGTATGGCACGCGCAGAACCAGCAGAGCCTGTCGCAATAGGGAATATGCAGGTAAAGCGATATCTCGTCACCACCTTCGAGCGCCTCCAACCAGCCTCGGTAAACGACGGCATCGACCCCCGCATGGAAATGCGGCGCGGTCGGATAACTGGTATAGCGCGGGACGTTCTCGCCAAGTCTGGCAGCTAGCTCCAGTCGCATGTCGTGGTCCACCGTGTTTGCGTCGCCGGAACTGTGGATGCTTGGATGAGCCTAAGCCCTGATTTCGATCAGCGTTCAGCACGGACAAACTGCCGCAAGGATTTTTCTACCGTCGATTGCTATCCTGCCCGCACTGGACAAGTAGAGCGATCGAATGACATTACGGCAGGACATTCACAGTTCCGGCATTCCCGTTCTTTGCCTGTCTTGCGAGGCACGGCACCGCGGTGTCTGTGGTGCGCTCGAACCAGACCATTTGGCTCAGCTCGCCAAGACGTCGTCGCGGCACAATATCGAGCCGGGGGTCGAACTGATCGGCGACGCCGAGGCGGTCGACTGTTATTCAAACGTGCTTTCAGGCGTGGTGAAGCTGACGAAGAGCCTTTCGGACGGCCGCCAGCAGATCGTCGGTCTCCAGTTCGCGCCGGATTTTCTGGGACGGCCCTTCAAGATGAAAAGCGCGATCAATGCGGAAGCGGCAACAGCTGTCTCGCTATGCTCGTTTCCGAGAGCGGCCATCGAACGGTTGATGAAGGAATCACCGGAATTTGTGCATCGCCTGTTCAAGCAGGCGCTGAACGAACTCGACGAGGCACGCGAATGGATGGTGACTCTGGGGCGCAAGACCGCACCGGAGAAGGTGGCGAGCTTTCTCCTCATGATCGCCCGGAACATCGATTCCAGTGTTGACCCGGCGGCTAGGTCGGCGTGCTTCGAGCTGCCGATGACGCGTGCCGACATCTCTGATTTCCTTGGAATCACAAACGAGACCGTGAGCCGTCAGCTGACCAGCCTGAGAATGGACGGCGTGATTCGGATCGAGAACAACCGCCGTGTCACCGTGGACAGCATGAGCCGGCTGGAACGGCGCTGCGGCGGCCGAGGCGCAACCGCCCTTTGAATGACATCGAAGCTGCATGGCCTACGTCACTTATTTCGTTCGGGGCAGGGCATGCTCGCGTTGGGCTTAGAAGAAGCCGCATAGCGACAGCCCGCTCTCCATCCGATCGCCTGAGCCAGGTGTGTTTCGGCCAACTCGTCGGCGAAGCATCCATCCTCGAGGTGCTCGACGTGCAACCGGCTGTTCCAGGCAGGATTGCACTCGGCCGAAGTCAATACGCCTCATACGCAGGGGAAAATCGCCGTCTCCCCGAACCATGAATGTCACGAAGGCAGCGCAACGCTGGCGCTGGATGTCCCA
The DNA here is from genome assembly GCF_040318915.1 of Mesorhizobium sp. M0991. Classification (NCBI taxonomy): domain Bacteria; kingdom Pseudomonadati; phylum Pseudomonadota; class Alphaproteobacteria; order Hyphomicrobiales; family Phyllobacteriaceae; genus Mesorhizobium; species Mesorhizobium sp. M0991. Next base: position 108,877 of record NZ_JAMYNE010000019.1, on the reverse strand, counting down.
AGGCATTGAAACGATCGACGTTCGGCAAGGCATCGGCCTACTTTCCAGCGTCACAGAAGGCGCGCTTCCCCACACGCCCGCGATCGCCTCCATACCCGGCCCGACCGGGGACGCGGGGCCTGTCCGTAAGCGTGGCGGCCGGTGCCGCGCTTCCACATTCGATCGCCACAGTCTGATCGCACCGAACTCGATCCTGCTCGAAGCAAAATCGTGCGGCTCTGACATGGATCAGGGCGAGCAGGCCACGGCTGCGCAATAAGGCACTGCGGTTTGGCGCCCGCCGGAATCGGAAATCGGGGCTTGCGATGAAATTCGGCACAGAGATCGTCCTTCTAAGCCTGTTTGCGTTTGCGGCCCTGGTGGCTGCCGGCTTCGGCGTAGATGAACCTTTTCGCCGGCATATGTGGGTTTTGTTCTTCGCCGTGGCTGGCTTCACGGCGATTCTGTTGCGCAACACGGAGTTCAAGCCGGCAGTTCCGATCGACCCCGCCGCTTACATGGATGGGCCGATCCGCTACGGTGCCATCGCCACCGTATTCTGGGGCGTCGTCGGCATGCTGGTCGGCGTGGTCATCGCCCTGCAGCTCGCCTACCCGGATCTCAACATCCAGCCCTGGTTCAATTTCGGCCGTTTACGGCCATTGCATACGTCGGGCGTCGTCTTCGCCTTCGGCGGCAATGCGCTGCTCTGCACGTCGCTGTATGTCGTCCAGCGCACCTGCCGCGCTCGGCTGTTCGGCGGCGATCTCGGCTGGTTCGTGTTCTGGGGCTACCAGCTCTTCATCGTCATGGCGGCGACCGGCTACCTGCTCGGCATAACCGAGAGCCGCGAATACGCCGAGCCCGAATGGTATGTGGACCTGTGGCTGACCATTGTCTGGGTCGCCTATCTCATCCTGTTCCTCGGCACGATCCTAAAGCGCAAGGAACCGCACATCTATGTCGCCAACTGGTTCTACCTTGCCTTCATCGTGACCATCGCAATGCTGCATGTGATCAACAACCTGTCGATGCCGGTCTCCTTCCTGGGCTCCAAGAGCTATTCAGCCTTCTCCGGCGTACAGGACGCCCTGACGCAGTGGTGGTACGGCCACAACGCCGTCGGCTTCTTCCTGACCGCCGGCTTCCTCGGCATGATGTATTATTTCGTTCCCAAGCAGGCCAACCGACCCGTCTATTCCTACCGGCTGTCGATCATCCACTTCTGGGCTTTGATCTTTCTCTACATCTGGGCCGGTCCGCACCACCTCCACTACACCGCCCTGCCGGACTGGGCCCAGACGCTCGGCATGGTGTTCTCCATCATGCTCTGGATGCCGTCATGGGGTGGCATGATAAACGGCCTGATGACGCTCTCGGGCGCCTGGGACAAGCTGCGCACCGACCCGATCATCCGCATGATGGTCATGGCCATCGCCTTCTACGGAATGTCGACGTTCGAAGGCCCGATGATGTCAATCAAGGCCGTCAACTCGCTCTCGCACTACACCGACTGGACCATCGGTCACGTCCATTCGGGCGCGCTCGGATGGGTCGGCATGATCTCGTTCGGCGCGATCTATTTCATGGTCCCGAAGTTATGGAACCGCGACCGGCTTTATTCGCTGCGGCTCGTCAACTGGCACTTCTGGCTGGCGACGCTTGGGATCGTCGTTTACGCCGCGGTGATGTGGGTCTCCGGCGTCATGCAGGGCCTTATGTGGCGCGAATACAACGAGCAGGGCTTCCTGGTCTACTCCTTCGCCGAAACCGTCGCAGCCATGCATCCCTACTACATCATGCGTGCCATCGGCGGCGCGATGTATCTGTCGGGCGCCCTCATCATGGCCTGGAACATCGCCATGACCATCCTCGGCTACCGGCGCGAGGAGGATCCGATGCCGCGCTCCATCCCCGCCCTCCAGCCTGTGCGATCAGGAGCCAGAAAATGGGCTTGATGGACAGACACGCGGTCATCGAGAAGAACGCCACACTGCTTCTCCTCGGGTCCCTGCTGGTCGTAACGGTCGGCGGCATCGTCGAGATCGCACCGCTCTTCTATCTCGACAACACCATCGAGAAGGTCGAAGGCATGCGGCCCTATTCGCCGCTCGAGCTCGCCGGGCGCAACATCTATGTGCGCGAGGGCTGCTACCTCTGCCACAGCCAGATGATCAGGCCATTCCGCGACGAAGTCGAGCGCTACGGCCACTATAGCCTGGCGGCCGAGTCGATGTACGACCACCCGTTCCAGTGGGGCTCGAAGCGCACGGGGCCGGATCTCGCCCGGGTCGGCGACCGCTACTCCAACGCATGGCATGTCCAGCATCTCACCGAACCACGCTCCGTGGTGCCGGAATCGATCATGCCGAGCTACGCGTTTCTGAAGGACATGCCAATCGAGGTGAAGGATTTCTCGACGCATCTGATCGCCAACAGCCGTGTCGGTGTGCCCTATTCAGACGACATGATCGCTCATGCCAATGCCGATCTCATGGCGCAGGCCGATGCGAATGCCGACACATCGGGCCTGGAGAGACGCTATCCGAAAGCCAAGCTTGGGGACTTCGACGGCGATCCGCAGCAGGTCACCGAAATGGATGCGCTGGTCGCCTATCTCCAGATGCTCGGCACGCTGGTCGATTTCAGGACCTATGACGAAGCCGCCGGTTACCGCTGAGGAGAATGGCGATGACCTACAATTTCATGCGGGAGTTTGCCGACAGCTGGGGCCTGCTTGCCATGGCACTTTTCTTCCTCGGATGCGTTGCCTTTGCATTTCGTCCCGGCAGCCGCAGGCAAGCCGAGAGAGCCGCTCACATTCCTCTCAAGGACGACTGATCATGGGCAGCGAGCATATCGACGAGGTTTCGGGCATCTCGACGACCGGCCATGAGTGGGACGGCATCAAGGAACTCAACAACCCGCTTCCGCGCTGGTGGGTCATAACCTTCTACATCACCATTGCCTGGGCGATCGGCTACACCGTCGTCTATCCGGCATGGCCGATGCTGACTTCCGCGACCAGGGGTGTGCTGGGGTATTCGAGCCGCAGAGACGTCAAGAATGAACTGGCGGCGGCCGAAGTGGCCAAGGGTAAATTTGTCGCTGCCATTCAGGCGAAGACCGTCTCCGAGATTACAGCCGACAATACGCTACGCGAATTCGCCATCGCCGCAGGTGGCGCCGCGTTCAAGGTCAATTGCGTGCAGTGCCATGGCTCGGGCGCTCAAGGGTCCAAGGGTTTTCCCAACCTAAACGACGACGATTGGCTGTGGGGTGGCAACGCCGAACAGATCCAGCAGACGATTGCGCACGGCATCCGCTTCGCATCAGACCCGGATACGCGCCTGTCGGAAATGCCTGCTTTTGGCGACATCATCACGACGGATCAGATCAAGCAGGTCGGCGCCTATGTCGCAAGCCTCTCCGATCCTGTTCAGGACGCAAGCCTGATCGAACTCGGCGCCAATGTTTTCGCCGAGAATTGTGCGGCCTGTCATGGTGAGAATGCAAAGGGCAACAGGGAGCTCGGCGCACCCGACCTGACCGACGCGATCTGGCTTTACGGGTCTGGCGAAACAGCCATCGCCGCGCAGGTCCGCGCCCCGAGGCATGGCGTCATGCCGGCCTGGATCGGGCGTCTCGGCGAGATCAAGGTCAAGGAACTCGCGGTCTATGTCCATTCGCTTGGCGGCGGAGAATAGGAACGCAAGCCTATTCTCGTCCTCCCCCCAACCGCCAAGCGACGAGGCCCGGCGCGAGCCGGGCCTCGGCATCATCCAGAAACCGATGGGTCGGGCTTCCGGCGAAATCGTCGCTGGTGACTGGAGCTTCTCGTGCTCGATAACACGCAAATAGAACGGCTCGAAGCCGATGCGGTCAACTCCGCCAAGACCCGTCAGCCGCTCTATGCCGCACGCAAGAAGATCTTCCCGAACCGGGCCTCTGGCAGTTTCCGCCGCTTCAAGTGGTCGGTGATGGCAATCACGCTGGGGATCTACTACCTGACACCTTGGCTGCGGTGGGACCGTGGCCCGTTTGCCCCTGATCAGGCCGTGCTGCTCGATGTCGCCAACCGGCGTTTCTACTTCTTCTTCATCGAGATATGGCCGCAGGAATTCTACTACGTCGCCGGCCTTCTGGTCATGGCCGGTATCGGCCTTTTCCTGATCACATCCACCGTCGGTCGGGCCTGGTGCGGCTATACGTGCCCGCAGACCGTGTGGGTCGATCTGTTTCTGGTCGTCGAGCGAGCCATCGAGGGCGACCGCAACGCGCGCATCAAGCTCGATGCCGGTCCCTGGACTGCGCGCAAACTCGTGCTGCGAACATCGAAACACGCCATTTGGCTGGTCATAGGGGTGCTGACCGGCGGCGCCTGGATCTTCTATTTCGCCGATGCGCCGACCTTGCTCATCGAACTCTTCACCGGCACGGCAGCGCCTGTCGCCTACATCACCTTCGCTGTGCTCACAGCGACGACCTATACGTTCGGCGGGCTGATGCGCGAGCAGGTCTGCACCTATATGTGCCCGTGGCCGCGCATCCAGGCGGCCATGCTCGACGAAAGGTCGCTCACCGTCACCTATAATGACTGGCGCGGCGAACCGCGCTCGCGCCACGCCAAGAGGGTCCTTGCCGCCGGGCAGCCCGTCGGTGACTGCGTCGACTGCAATGCCTGTGTCGCGGTGTGCCCGATGGGGATCGACATTCGTGATGGCCAGCAGCTTGAATGCATCACCTGCGCGCTCTGCATCGATACCTGTGATGGTATCATGGACAAGCTCGGCAGGGAGCGCGGACTGATTTCCTATGCGACGCTGGCCGACTACAACGCCAACATGATGCTGGCGACCCCGGGCGGCTCCGGTTCAGTCAACCCGTCAGTGGTCAGGAGCGCTGACGGCCTGTTCTCCGACAAGGTGGCCCGTTTCCATATCCGCAAGATCTTTCGCCCGCGCACCTTCATCTACATGGGCGCCTGGTCGGCGGTCGGTCTCGCGCTGCTCTATTCGCTGCTGACCCGCGAACGGCTCGAATTGAATGTCCTGCACGATCGCAACCCGCAGTTCGTGACGCTGTCCGACGGTTCGATCCGCAACGGCTACACCGTCAAGCTGCTCAACATGATCCCCGAACCAAGAACGATCATTGTCACGATGCAGGGCCTGCATGGAGCCGAAATGAGCGTTGTCGGCATCGACCTGCCGGCGGATCGCTCCTTCGCCATCCCGGTCGAACCCGACCGGCTCAAGATGCTCAAGGTTTTCGTGCGTCAGCCGGCAGATCAGGTTCGGGGTGCAGCGCAAAGCTTCAAGTTCCGGGTCGAAAACAAGGCAACGTTCGAGTCGGACGAATACACGGCCACTTTCAACGCACCGGAGAGCGCCAGATGAGCGACACCTCGCGACAATCTCGCGAATTCACCGGCAGGCATATGCTGTTCACCATCCTTGGCTTCTTCGGCGTGGTCATAGCGGTCAATCTGACGATGGCGACGCTCGCCAACACGAGCTGGACCGGCCTTGTCGTCGAAAACACCTATGTGGCGAGCCAGCAGTTCAACAAGAAGGCCGAGGAGGGGCGAGCTCAGGCGGCCCTCGGCTGGACTGGCAAACTGACCATCGCAGGCGGTGAGGTCCGCTACAGCCTCACCGATGCTGTCGGCAAGCCGGTTGCCTTGCATGGCGTCAAGGTGCTGTTTCGTCATCCCGCCTACGAGGCCGAGGACAAATCCGTCACTCTTGCCGCTGCCTCCGGTCAGATATTCGCCGCGCACCACATGCCCACGGATGGCGTCTGGATCGTCGAAATCGACGCCGATGCGAGCCTTGCGGAACCCTATCGCGACGTTCGCCGGATCATGATTTCCCACGGGGCGCTGCAATGAGCTGCTGCGCGCCAGGCGCCGAAATGGCATTGGACCTGGAAAAGGTCACACTGGTCCTGCCTTCTGGCCAGGAAATCAGACTGGCGAGCCGCTCGATCGGCGAAAATCTTCGCCAGACCGACCTCTCGGTGCCGGCTGTGCATTGTGCCGCCTGCATCCAGACGATCGAGACGGCGATCGGTAAGCTGGATCGCGTCGAAGGCGCTCGTGTCAATCTTTCAACGAAACGTGTTTCGGTCCGGTGGCGCGGCGACGAGGTTCCGCCATTCGTCGCCACACTTGGACGGCTGGGCTATGGCGCGCACCTGTTCGATCCCGAGGCTGACGGGAAGGACAGGACGCTCTCGGAACTGATCCGCGCCGTCGCGGTCGCCGGCTTTGCGGCGGGCAACATCATGCTGCTATCCGTCTCCGTCTGGTCCGGCGCGCAAGGCGCGACCCGCGACCTGTTCCATTGGGTCTCGGCCTTGATTGCCATTCCTGCGCTCGCTTTCGCCGGCGGCATCTATTTTCGCTCGGCCTGGAATGCGCTGCGCCACAGCCGCATGAACATGGACGTGCCGATCGCGGTCGGGGTATCGCTCGCTTACGCCATGAGCCTCTACGAGACGATCAACCATGGCGACCATGCTTATTTCGACGCGTCGGTGTCGCTGCTGTTCTTTCTGCTGATCGGCCGCACGCTGGATCACGTGATGCGGGAACGGGCACGGACGGCCGTAAACGGACTGGCTCGGCTGGCGGCGCGCGGCGCCATGGTGCTGCGCGAGGATGGTTCGCGCGACTACTTGCCGGTTGGCGAGATCGAACCAGGAATGGAGCTCTTGATTGCGGCTGGCGAGAGGGTGCCCATCGACGGCAGGATCATTGGCGGGGCATCGGATCTCGACTGTTCCCTGGTTTCCGGGGAAAGCACGCCCAGAACGGTGGGCCCGGGGGCGCAGGTCCAGGCCGGTACACTCAATCTCACCGGTCCGCTGACCATCGAGGCGACGGCCGCCGCGAAGGATTCATTCCTGGCCGAAATCGTTCGGCTGATGGAAGCGGCAGAGGGCGGCCGCGCCCGCCATCGCAGGATCGCCGATCGCGTCTCCGCGCTCTACGCCCCCGTGGTCCACCTCACCGCCTTTGTGACGTTCCTCGGCTGGATGGCGGCGACCGGCGACTGGCACCGGGCAATAACAATCGCAATCGCCGTTTTGATCATTACATGCCCGTGTGCGCTCGGTCTCGCCGTGCCGATCGTGCAGGTGGTCGCTGCGCGGCGGCTGTTTGAAAGCGGCGTCATGGTCAGGGACGGCTCCGCCATTGAGCGCCTGGCCGGGATCGACACGGCATTGTTCGACAAAACCGGCACGCTTACGCTCGGACTGCCCAGGCTGATCAATGCGCCGTCCATCGATCCGACGATGCTCGCCATGGCGGCCGAGATGGCAGCGCATTCCCGCCATCCCTTTTCGAAGGCAATCGCTGGCAATGCAGCCTTTGCCGGCCAGCCGAAACTCGCGTCCGTCAGCGAGCATCCGGGCTTCGGCATCGAAGCCATCGCCGAGGGCAGTACCTGGCGGCTGGGTCGCCGCGGATGGCGTGAGTGGAAAGCTCGGATCGGCGGCGAAGGCAAACAAGGCTATGGCGGAACCGTTCTGACGAAGGACGGGGTCATTGTCGCGACTTTCGATTTCGAGGATGAGCTGCGTGCCGATGCCAAGGCGGCCATCGAGCAACTGAACGGCGCCGGCGTGTCGGTGGAGATGCTGTCGGGCGACACAGAGGCTGCCTGCGGCGAAGTCGCGGAAGCACTGGGCGTCGAGCGCTTCGTTCCCTCGTTGCTTCCCTCCGGGAAGGTCGAACACATCGAAGCATTGACGCGAACTGGCCACAAGGTGCTGATGGTCGGCGATGGGCTCAACGACACGCCTGCATTGGGCGCCGCACACGTTTCGATCGCTCCGGCCACGGCGGCGGATATCGGTCGCAACGCCGCGGATTTCGTGTTCCTGCGTAAAAGTCTTCTGGCGGTCCCACTTGCTTTAGACATTTCGCGGAAGGCCGGACGGCTGATCCGGCAGAACATCGCCATCGCGATCGTTTACAATGGCATCGCCGTGCCGGTCGCCATTCTGGGGCACGTTACGCCACTGATCGCGGCGGTCGCGATGTCCGCCTCGTCCCTCCTGGTCATCGGCAATGCGCTACGTCTGCAAGGTTTCGTGTCAAATGCATCGGTGCAAGATGCCCGACATGACAGGCGCTCGGACATTGGCGCACTGGCACAATCCTCATGACGACGCTCGCCTACCTCATACCTGTGGCCCTGTTCCTCGGAGCGCTTGGGCTGGCGGGGTTCCTGTGGGCCTTGAGGAGCGGCCAATATGAAGATCTCGATGGCGCCGCCGAGCGGATCCTGATCGACCGCGACGAGCAACGCAGTTGACCCAGCCTGCCCTGCGAGGACTCGCTCGAATATTTTCCGCGGTTGCTTCGCGTCATGCCGATTTCGGCGCGCGACGGGTGCGAACGGATCAGCCAGAATACGTTGCCGAACTTTCGGCCAGGAAAGGGCCGCACCGAACGGGAAGCCGGCCATTCCATGATGACCTGACCAGACCATGGTGTGGCGGTCGACCAGTCGACCGTGAACCCGCCGTTGCCGCGTTTATCGAGCCTGGTTGATCCACATCAGGGTTATCTCTTCATAGGCATGGTTTCATTGAGCATTTTTGAACGGAGAACGGATGTCTAACGGACGGTTAGGTCGCGTGGAGACGCTTGGGGAGATGAGCCGCAAACCGTGGATCGATTGCGATGCGTTCCAGTGCCCTTCGTCGCAGATAGCCGACGCAATGGCGGCACGCTGATGGCCGGCTCTGTCGATAGATTCGACGTTATTGTGGTCGGAGCCGGGCCGGTCGGACTTTCCTTCGCCGCGTCGCTTGCCCAGAGCCGACTCAAGGTGGCAGTGGTTGAACGGCAGTCGCTCGAAAGCCTGGCGAATCCGGCTTTCGACGGTCGCGAGATCGCGCTGACCCACGCATCGGTTGGAATCCTTCGCGAGCTCGGCGCCTGGGATGCCATCCCCGCTTCGGACAAATCACCGCTACAAGGCGCGCGCGTGCTCAACGGATCGAGCCCTTTCGCCCTGAGCTTCGATTCTCCCAGCGGATCTGGGGAACCACTCGGAATTCTGGTCCCAAATTGTCGGATCCGCGACGCCCTGTTCAAGCTTGTCCACTTCCAGGATCATGCCCAGCTGCTGTGCGGCCGCTCGGTCGTCAATGCAACAACCAGCCACAAAGAAGCAGTCATAACGCTCTCTGATGGCAGGCAATTGGCCGCTCGGCTGCTCGTTGCAGCGGATTCGCGTTTGTCCGGGACGCGCGACCTGCTCGGCATTGGCGCCGACATCAATCGGCTTGGCAACTCCATGCTGATTTGCCGAGTGAGGCACGAGCGCGCCCATCACCAGATCGCGGTCGAATGGTTCGATCACCATCAGACGATAGCGATGTTGCCGCTCATGGAAGGCGTGTCGTCGCTGCTTCTCACGTTGCGCTCAAGCGAGGCCGACAGACTGCTTGCTCTCGACGACGATTTGTTCCTCATGGAATCGACGAGCCGGTGTCGAGGACGCTTCGGAGAGATGACCTTGGCAAGCACCCGCCATGCCTATCCGCTGGTCACGACCTGGGCGCACAAGTTCTGGGCTCCGAGTGCGGCACTGATCGGCGATGCTGCCCTCGGCATGCACCCGGTGACCGCGCATGGCTTCAACATCGGCCTCAGTGGCCAGAAGCAACTCGCCGATAGAATCCTGGCGGCATGTCGCGAGCGCCGCGACATTGCTGATCCCGACATGCTCGGCAGATACGAAAGCCGGCTGCGTCTGTCGGCGGCACCGCTCTATCATGCTACGAATGCACTTGTCGCTCTCTACTCAGGCGAGCACCCGGCGGCACGGCTTGCAAGACATGCAGGGCTTCGCTTTGCCCAATATCTTCCCTTTATCCGCCTTGGCATTTCGGCCATGCTCAGGCGGTGAATCGCAGGCAGCGCTGCCGCTCTGGAACGCTATCTCGGCCCGGCTTCCTTTTGTCTCGCCGGGCGCGTTGATGCCGTTGGTAGGGCTGCTTCCATGGTGACGTTGCCGATCCTGGGATGATTCGGATCAAGGCACGCGTGCGGGCAAGAGCTCGATGGTCAGACGGCAAGGCCAAGAGGCAGACGTGCGCCCCGAAGACATGGTGAGCACACTGGTTATCCCCGCTGGATAGTTAACCCGTCCTTCAGTGGGCCTGCGTAGGCTTGTCCTCGCGAACAACGATGGGAGCAAGCTGGTCCGTCCATGGCCCCGAAGAATGAAGACACGCTGGAGGCCAAAATCCGTCAGGATCAGCTTGCTGACCTGAGGGCCGGCCTCTTCGTGTCGATGCCGATAAGCGCTATCCTGTCAGGCCTGATTTGGGCGGTGCACGCCCTTTCTGGCAGCGGCTTTGCAGCTGCAATCTGGTTCCTGGTCGTCAATGCGATAAATGCCGCCCGCCTTGCACTCGCGCGTTATCAGCTAAAGGAAACGGGGCGCCATGACGGATTAGTGGGGGTTTTGCCGCGGCTTCGCTGGTTTGGCATCCTTGCTCTTCTGGCAGGGTTTGCCTGGTCCTTCCTGGCCGTCCTGACTGTTGGATACACGACACCTCAAGCACCGCTGCATCTGGTCATTCTGGCGGGCATTTCAGCTGGTGCGGTTACATACGGCAGTTCGTATGCCGCGGCGGCGATCAACTTCATCACACCTCCGCTCCTCATCACGGTGGGTTGCCTTTTGGCGAAAGGCAATTTTGAAGACTACATTCTGGCTTTTACCGTTCTGCTCTTCATGGGCGGCTTGGTTCGAGCTTCGTTTGTTGGGCAAGCACGGTTCCGCGAAGCGAGCCGCCTGAGGCATGAGGCCGAGCGGCTTGCGGCGGAGATGAAGGCCAGTTCCAGGCAGGACCACCTGACGGCCCTTCTCAACAGGCGTGGCCTCGAAGACGCTATCGGACGGTTCGAGACCGCGGATGGCCCCTTCGTGGCAATGCTGGTTGACCTGGACGGGTTCAAATCCGTCAACGATACCTACGGTCACAGGACCGGTGATGAACTGCTTGTCAGGATCGCCCGCCGCATAGAGGAGGAAGCACCGGAAGGCTCAACGCTCGCTCGTATCGGCGGCGATGAATTCGTGCTGTTTTTTCCCTCAACGAGGGTTTCGCTTTCTGCCAATGATCTCGCCTCCAATATCATAGCAAAAATTGCCCGCCCCTATCGGGAGGTCGCGTCCGTCCGGGTCGGGGCATCAATAGGAATATACCTGGCGGAAAGCCCGGGCCTGACCGAAATGTTGTTGCGGGCGGATATCGCCCTTTACACGGCCAAGCGTCGTGGCAGGAACGAATTTTGCCTGTTCGATGCCGAACTCGACAGGGAACTGCAACGCCGCCAGTCCGTCGAACGGGACCTTCATTCGGCGATAAAGACGAGAAGCTTGCAACCTTGGTTCCAGCCGATCGTGAAACTCGACACCGAGGCCGTGGTCGGTTTTGAAGCCTTGCTGAGGTGGTCCCATCCGACTCATGGCGCCATCTCTCCACCCGAAATCATCACAGCTGCACGCGAAACCGGAATGCTTCAGCTGCTGACGCAAACCGTATTCGCCGACTGTTGTGCTTTTATCGACGGCTTGGTGAAAGCTGACTGTCGTGATCTCCGTGTGGCGATGAATGTTTCGCCGCGCGAACTGGAAGCCGGCGATATCGACGACATGGTTCTGGATGGTCTGGCGGCAAAAGGCCTCCCTGCAACGATGTTCGAAATCGAGATTACCGAAGAATCCCCGGTGGACCCGGACAGAGTGGATGAAAAGCTCGGACGGCTTTCACATGCCGGCATTTCCATCGCGCTCGATGACTTCGGCACCGGCTTTTCTACGTTGGCATCGCTCAAGGACAGTCGGATACGCAAGGTGAAAATAGACCAGGGCTTCATTCGCGGCTTGGCCAAGTCCCGAGAGGACCGACTGCTTGTCAAATCGGTCATCGATCTCGGTAACATGCTCGGGATCGAGGTCATGGCCGAGGGCGTCGAAACAGAGGCGGATCGGCAAACCCTGCACAAGCTTGGCTGCCGAACCGCTCAAGGCTTCCTGTTCTCCAAGGCTGTGCCTCTGAGCCAAGCACTAGAAATGGCAGTGAAACAGCACGCGAAGCAGTTGTGACCGCTCCCGCCGCGCCGTCTCTCGCGGCCGTGCGCTCATGAATGGCGGGTATCTGAACGTCCTTGTTTGAAGAGCATGACAGTCCGTGCTGTGCGTCAGCCGGCGAACAGTTCCTTGTAGCCAGTCGTCACCATCCAGTTCGCACGGTCGATATGGCTGCGAAGAGCCTTGCGGGCGCGGACCGGTTCAATGGACGGGTCGATGCCGAGAATGAGATCGGCCATCTCCTCCTCGCTGGCGTTGTCGGCGCAGGCATCCAGGATCCGCAGGTAGATCGTGAAATGCTTCCTGTCGTAGCTCGTGAGGTTATCCGACCAGGGGACCTCGTCACACAGAGTTGAGCTTCGAGTCTCATCTGTTCCCATTGATCGATTCATGCCTGTTGCGAGCCTCGGCTGTTGAGCGCTGGATGCAACGCAGCATATCCCAAAATGGGATAATCCGAAACCGGGATTAGTCGCTGATCCGGTCTTTACCCGACCGGTTCGCCTACATGCCCAAGTCTCTTCGATCGCCCCGCCACCAGCGGTTTCTGGCCGAGTTGGTCTCCCTGCGCAAGGCCAAAGGCCTGACTCAGGCGCAGGTGGCCGAGAAGCTTGATCGTCCCCAATCCTTCGTGGCCAAGTACGAGGGTGGAGAGCGTCGTCTCGACGTCATCGAGTTTCTCGACTTAACTGCGGCGCTTGACGCTGATCCGTGCGAGATTCTGTCCAGCCTGCGGTCCTAGCGGGCGCCCGCGCGCCTAACGGCTCGCGCGGGTGCCGTGAACCGAGCGCGCTTTTCTTCGGCAAGCTGCCATTCCGCTGCGGGTGGGTCTGTGGGTCTTTACCAGGCCATGCCGATATAGGATGATAATCCTAATTATATACTTGACGTACCAAGCCGAATTTTCAATAAATGCAAGGAGTTACCGCCAATTTTCGACCTGACCAACGAAATTTACCACGACGCTGACAAGGCCCGCGAGCATCTGGAGACTATCCATTGGCCTCATGGCCCGTTCTGCCCGCATTGTGGCAACGCCAACCCCGAGCGCATCACGAAGCTGGCGGGCAAGTCCACGCGCCCCGGCGTCTACAAATGCAACGAATGCCGTTTGCCTTTCACGGTCACGGTCGGCACCGTCTTTGAGCGTTCCAAGATCGGCCTGCATAAATGGGTGCTGGCTTCGCATCTCTACGCTTCGTCCAAGAAAGGCATGAGTGCCCATCAGTTGCATCGTATGCTTGGCGTCACCTACAAGACCGCTTGGTTTATGGCGCACCGCACGCGAAGCCATGCAAGAGGATGTTGCTTCTGCTGGTCCTATCGGCGGCAACGGCAAGACTGTTGAGGCCGACGAAACCTACATCGGAAAGCGCGAGACGCCTCGCGTATCAGCCCAACGTAAGGGTCGTCCTTTCACCAAGAAAGGCAAGGGCGGCGGTCGCGAAAAGCGCATCGTCGTCGGCTTGGTCGAGCGCGGCGGCAAGGCTCGCATGTTCCATTTGAACGACGCCACCAAGGCAACCGTCCGTGACGTGCTGGTGCGCAACGTGTCGCGAGATACCATCCTCTACACCGATGCGTCGAACCTCTACACAGAGACTGGCGGCGAGTTCGCTACCCACAAGACCACGAAGCATTCGGACGGCGAATATGTCCGCTACGAGGACGGGATCGCCATCCATTCGAACACCATTGAGAACGTGTTCTCAGTCTTCAAGCGCGGCATGATCGGCGTCTACCAGCATTGCGGCGAGGCGCATTTGCATCGCTACCTTGCCGAGTTTGATTTCCGCTACCATCGCCGCATGGCTCTGAAAGTCTCAGATGCAGAACGCGCGGAGGATTTGCTTCGCATGGCCCGCGACTAGCGCCTTACCTATCGGCGGATTGGTGAAGCCGGTCACGCCTAAGCAGAAGGCGCGACGACTCCTGTGGATACGTAGAAAAAAGAGAACAAAACGAGATTGACGATCTTGTGCGAATCAAAGTTTCGCCAGAACGTAAAAGGCGACCGTCTGAACCACGGTCGCCTTTAAGTTGAAACCAAGCCGTTGGAGGGCTTGTTTGTGATCACGTCCATTAAGTTGCGCGTTACGCGATTCACGTCAAGCCCTCCTGTGGCGCAAATCACAGGAGGCCTACATGGCCGGAACTTTCCGAGTAAATTGTCACAAGCCTGATAACGCCGACAAGGACCGTCGTCTTCAGGGCCTCGGCGGCCCTGCCGCTGGCGGCTGGTATCGAGACATCGATACGATGATAAACAACGTCGAAAACGAAAATGAGCAATACTGGACGGTAGCGCCGACAGGAGATTCCGTGTGGATTGTCGTACGCCAGCGTTCGAACGGACGGAAGTATCTTAAGACGGAGCCTGACGGCGTGGAGCCGAATAACCTGCTGGCACTCCCTCACTGTCCTTAGAGCCATCTGGCGCTACAGGCTGCTTGCCCTTCCCGGTCTTATGATCGGGAGGGGTTTTCAACAGGCGTCGCAAAATCTCGTCGCCCTTGTCCTGGTCTTTGTCTTTGGGGGATTCTGACATGGCTACCTACAACGATCTCAACAACCTAAGTAGTGATTCGGACATCGCAACCGCATTGGGCGATATGGTCGTCGCTTGGGCGAACGCTGAAACCACACTCATGCATGCCATGTGTTCAATCTGTAACATGTCGACCAACATGGCGCATTTCGGCTACTATCGTATCCCAACTTTTGAAGCCCGAGTTAAGTTCCTCCTAGCGATGATCCCCGAGTGGGATACGTCTTCCGATCGAGACGCCATCTCAAAGGCAATTGAGAAAATCAGCGGCATGTCGGGCACGCGCAACAACTGGGTTCACGGAATCTGGAGCAAGGAAAAGACAACAGGCCAAGTTGTTGTGTTCAATTTCCGCGCCGCCGAAAACAAGGGCAGGAACAAGCCCGTCAAAGCGCATGACATCAACCACCATGTCGAAACCCTGATAGCCAATACTAAGGCTCTACGGAAGCTGCTCCCACCACTGCCATAGATGAGTAAATCTTGGCGACCATCCTTTGGTCGACAACGTCTCCCGTGGCGGTGTGAGGGCACCCAGACGAACGGAAATGCCCGCTTCGACCATCAGCGGCGTAATCTCGTTTTCAGTACCGGCCTGCCCGGCTGCTTTATCGAATCGATCATTGGTACGTCAAGTATACAATTGGGATGATAATCCTAGGTGGGGCGATTCCTCAACGGAGATCGCAATGGCTCGGACCAAACTTTCCAAGCAGCTTTCACAGGCTGAAATCGAGCGCTTTCTGGCGGAGGCGGAACGGCTGCACAAGAGCATCGTCCAGCCGCTTCTATCACCCACCAGCAACCATTACCGGGCTCTCCAACGCACCCATGAAGCGCTGTTAAAGACGGTGAAGGATATCACGGGTAAGGATGCGCCGTTCATTCAATGGTTCGGAACAGGACCGGTGAATTAGACCCGACTTGTAGACTCCAGGCCGCAAACGTCGCATTCTCTCTTCGGAGGGAAGGGCGTGGGCAACCATCGCTATCAAAGCAACTCCTGGCTGGCTTTCTTGCCTTCGAATCGACCCTGCCGCTGTCGCCTGCAACATCAAAGCCAATATAAGCCACAAACGGGCGAGCGCGTCTATCATGATCCCGGTCAGGAATATTACTGGGACACGCGCCTCAACCTGTTGAAAGGCGAGCGCTGGCTTTGTTCGTAGGAAGCCGCGCGCACGGTGGCGATGTCGTCGAGTTTCTCGACGTAACTGCGGCGCTTGACGATGATCCGTGCGAAAAATCTGTCCAGCCTGCCGTCCTGGCGGGCGCCCGCGCGCCTGACGACGCGCACCAGGTGCTCGTGAACCGAGCCCGCTTTTCTTCGGCAAGCTCAGGCGGTCTCGGCCATTCGGCTTCGCCCCTTGGCGTGGGCAGCCCTTCGGGCTGTGACGGCCGCCGCCCTTGCGGGCGGCGCGGTTTGTCTGTTGGCCTTTCCCGGTGGCGCGGGGTGGGCGGCACTCCCTTCTAGGCCCGCCGCGGCAGCCCGCAACCCTTCGCGTGCCGCTCAGGGTCCTCCTCTTCGTTCCGGTCCTTCGGATGCGGTCCGCCTCCCACGGCGGGCCTTTCCGGTCGCGACTCGCCGCCCACCCCGCTTCCGGGGAAAGGCGCGGCGATTGGCGAGCGGAGGATGAGACGATGCATGCAAACAGCAAGCGTTCCGCCAGCGGAGAGGCTGGCGCAGGCAAGGGCGGGCGCCCCAGCGCCAGCCTTTATCAGGAGATCACGGACCGCATCATTGCCGAGCTGGAGCGCGGCACCGTGCCATGGGTCAAGCCATGGGGCAGCGCAAAGGCAGGCCTTGGCCTGCCGAGGAATGCATCCTCTGGGCGCACCTATTCCGGCATCAATATCCTCATCCTGTGGGGCGCGGTCATCGAGCGCAGCTATCCCAGCCAGAACTGGCTCACCTTCCGGCAGGCGCTCGTCCTTGGCGGCAACGTCAGGAAGGGCGAGCGCGGCACGACCATCGTGCATGCCGACCGCTTTGTCCCCAAGGACGAGAAGGAGCGCGCACGCCACGAGGGCGATGAACCACAGGCCGTGCCTTTTTTGAAGCGCTTCACCGTCTTCAATGTCGCGCAGTGCGATAATCTTCCGGAAGACCTCTATGCCGCCGCCGAGCCGCTGCCTCAGTGCGAGATCGTGCCGCAGGCCGAGACGCTCATTCGCGCCAGCGGTGCGGATTTCAGGGTCGGCGGCGATCGCGCTTTCTACATGCTGGGCAGCGACCACATTCAGGTGCCGCCGCAGCCGGCGTTCCATCACCAGATCGACTATTACCGGACCTGCTTTCACGAGCTTGGCCACTGGACCGGCCACCCGACGCGGCTTGCTCGCGACCTCTCCGGCTCGTTCGGCTCCAAGACCTACGCGCGTGAAGAATTGGTCGCCGAAATCACTGCCGCCTTCGTCTGCAGCAATCTCGGTATCGAACCGACCGTGCGTCACGCCGATTACATCGGCTCATGGCTGAAGGTGCTGCGCGAGGACAACCGCGCGATCTTCCGTGCCGCCAGTCTTGCCTCCAAGGCCGCCGATTTCCTGCTTGGCCTTCAGGCCGATGCCGAAGGCGAGGCGCAGGAAGGGATTGCGGCATGACGATGCGCGATCCTCAACTGACCGCGACCGAGCCGACGCCGCAAGGCGAGCAGATGCTCATTCCCGGTGTCCGGCCGATCACCACGCGCGATCGGCTCACCCTCCTGATGGACGCGCCGATGTGTCCGCGCGCGGCGCAAAAGCCGCTCATATCGGCCTCTTCGATGAAGCCAGCAGAAATCAACTCGACCTGTTCTGACAAGGAGTCTTTCCATGATCCTGATCACCGATCTACTGCGCGCACGACTGCTCGCCAATGGCGCCGCCGAGGCCGACATCGACCATTTTCCCGTTGTGAAACTGTTTAATCCGACAGGTGCCGCCACGTGGCTTTTGACCGAACTCGACGCAGATGGCGACACGCTGTTCGGCCTTTGCGATCTCGGCTTCGGCTTCCCCGAACTCGGCAGCGTCAGTCTGGCCGAGCTTGCATCCGTAAAAGGTCCGCTTGGCCTCGGCATCGAGCGCGACCTGCATTTCCAGGCGCGCTTTACGCTCTCCGTCTATGCCGAAGCCGCCCGCATTTGCGGCCACATCACCGAGGCCGAGCGACTTCTGCGGCAGGCAGCAGACGCCCTTTCAAAGCCCCATTCCGAGCTTCCGCCCGACATGGCGGAACAGCAGCGCCGATAGGCGCAAAAACCGTCCCGCCGCGCCGCGCCTTCGGCCTCTGCGGCGGGGACACCCTCAACCAAAGCGAAGGAGAGTAACCGTGCAGCTTGCCCACATCCCCTTGGATCAGCTCAACATTTCCGCGCTCAACATGCGCCATGGAAAACGCGCGCCCGACATATCCGACATCCTGCCGTCAGTGCGTGCGCGCGGCGTGCTGGTGCCTCTCCTTGTGCGGCCCAACGGCCAACCGGAAACCTTCGAGATCGTCGCCGGCAGGCGGCGCTATTTCGCCGCGAAATCGCTTGCCGACGAGCGCGGCGAAGGCGATCCCTTGCCCTGCGCCATCATGGAGGATGGCGACGACGCCGATGCGCTGGAAGCCTCGCTGATCGAAAACCTCGCCCGTCTCGATCCTGACGAAGTATCGCAATGGGAGACGTTTTCGCGGCTCGTCAGGCAAGGCCGCACCGTTCCCGATATCGCTGCGACCTTCGGCATCACTGACCTGAAGGTCAAACGCATTCTGGCGCTTGGCGACCTCTTGCCCAAAATCCGCGAAGCCTACCGGCGCGAGGAGATCGATACCGAGACGGTGCGCCATCTCACCATGGCGTCCAAGGCGCAGCAGAAGGACTGGCTGGCACTCTGTGCCGATCCCGATCAATACGCGCCGCGTGGCTATCAATTGAAGCAATGGCTGTTCGGCGGCCAGTCGATTTCCACCAAGGTGGCGATGTTTGCCATCGACGAATATACCGGCCTGATCACCTCGGACCTGTTCGGCGAGGACAGCTATTTCGCCGATGCCGACCTGTTCTGGCAAAAGCAGAACGAAGCGATTGCCGCCAGACGCGACACCTATCTCAACGACGGCTGGAGCGAGGTGGTGCTGCTGGAGCCGGGCCAGTATTTCCACCCATGGGACCACGAGAAGACCCCGAAGAAGAAGGGCGGCAAGGTCGTCATCACTGTCTCGCATCGCGGCGAGGTCGGGTGTCACGAGGGCTGGCTGTCACACAAGGAAGCCCGCCGCGCCCGCGAGGGCGGTGAGCAAGAAGAAACAGCCGCCAAGCCGCCGCGCCCCGAACTCACCGGCCCGATGCAGAACTATGTCGATCTGCATCGCCATGCTGCCGTGCGTGCGGCCATGCTCGACCATCCCGCCGTGGCGCTGCGCCTCGTGGTGGCGCACGCCATCACCGGTTCCGGCTTGTGGCAGGTGCGCCGTGAGCCACAGCGCGCAGCCAACGAGACGGTGACTGCCAGCCTTGCCGGCTGCAAGGCTGAAGCTGCATTCGGCAAAAAGCGGCGCGAAGTGTTGGCCCTGCTCGGATCACCGGATGAGGATGGCGTGGTCGCCGGCGGCAATGGCGACGCCTTTGCTATCGCCGGCGTGTTCGCGCGCCTCTTGGCGCTGTGCGACGACGATGTCATGCGCGTTCTCACCCTTGTCATGGCCGAGACGCTTGCAGCCGGCAGCACCGTCATCGAGGCGCTCGGCAACCATCTGAACGTCGATATGGGCACATGGTGGCAACCGGACGATGCCTTCTTCGACCTCTTGCGCGACAAGGAAATCGCCAATTCGATGCTGGCCGAGGTCGGCGGCAAGCTGGTCGCGGACGGCAATGTCGCCGAGAAGGTCAAGACGCAAAAGAAGATCATCCGCGACTTCCTGGCGGGCGAGAATGGCCGCCTCAGGGTCGAGACCTGGCTGCCGCGCTGGATGAAATTCCCCGCCGAAAGCTACACCAGCCGCGGCGGCTTCCGCACCGCCGATCAGTGGGCACAAGTGCAGCCGCTGTTCGTGCGCGAATGAACCGATCAGCCTCAAGCGGCGGTTCTCTCGAGTGCCGCCGCTCAGATCGCGCGCGCCGCTCCGGGCCGCGCCGGCTGCCGATTGGTCGTCTTGTCGAGCCAGTGCCTTGCGCGAGAAATCCCGACGCCAACTCGCCCCCATTTCGGCAGCCCTGCACCACGCCGGGTTGCTTGCTGAGGCGCCAGGCGCATGGGGCCAATTGTCCGATCCGGTTGCCGACAGAGCCCGCGCAGCCAGCCCCCTGCATTGCCGCCCGCTCTTGTGCCACCGATCGCGCCACCTGTCTCCATGTGTCTCAGGGACCATTCCCCTGCGGCTGGCTTGACGACCTATGGGCGGATCCGGCCCGCCCGAAACCCTCGCCAGCAGCTTTTTTCCCCGCCGCCTGCGGCGGCTTCCTCGCGCCGCTTCGCTTCAAAAAAGCTGTCCGCTCGGGTCCTCCGCTATCGCTGCGGCCGCCCCGGTTCCGGCGGTCCGGACGCGCCCATCACGGTCCGCCATCGCAGGGGAATGGTCCCCGGCGAGCACCAAAAGGAGACTGAAAATGACCGCGATCGGATACGTCACCAAACAGGAAAACGGCGGCTACAAGGGCCAGCTCAAGACGCTCAGCGTCCGCGCCGACATCGACATCGTGCCCAATCAGGCAAAGAGCGCCGACACCCATCCCGACTTCCGGGTGCTGACGCAAGGGGTCGAAGTAGGGGCCGGCTGGATCCGCACCGGCGAGACCTCCGGCAAGGACTATGTGAGCCTGTCGATTGCCGCCCCGGAGTTCGGTCCGCGGAAGCTCTACGCCAATCTCGGCCGCGCCGCCGGCCAGGATGACGACGACACATACGCCATCATCTGGAACCCCGTCGACTGAACCGCCAGCCTCGAGGCCCGCGCCGCAACCGGCGCGGGGCTCTTCTCAAGAAGGGGCGGCGAAAACTCGCCCCCCACTCTTCGCCCGTCCCCAAAACGATCTCGCTCGCCGATCCTCGCCTTCGCTTGTCCGTAACGAAACGAGGATCATCATGGACGACGAAAACGAACGCGCGGCCCGCGCGAAGAAGGGCAGTCCGTTTCTCAACACCGCGCAGGCCGCCTTCTATATCGGGCTGTCCCAGCGCACGCTGGAGAAGATGCGGCTCAAAGGCGGCGGCCCGCAATTTCGCAAGCACGGCCGCTATGTCCGCTATCACATCGACGAGCTCGACGACTGGTCGAAGGGACGCGCGCAGGAGACCAGGCCCGAGGATGCCGGGCACGATTCCGGCTCGGCCGGTGAGGGAGGCCGCTCATGAGCCGGCGTCCCACTACCCGTCTGATCGGCAGCCATCTGCGGCGCGTTCGGGCGCGCAAGACGATCGCCGTGGCCAGTATAGGCCTCAGCCTGATCGGCTTCGCCGCTTTCGACAACCCATCGCCCTGGCTGGTCTGGAACGCCTCGGCCAGTGCGCCGGTCGGCCTCTATCGCGTCGCGTCCGGATCACCGGCTCGTGGCGACCTGGTGCTCGTCCGCCCGCCAAAACCGGTCGCCGATCTCGCCGCCGAACGCTTCTATCTGCCCAGCAACGTGCCGCTGGTCAAGCGCCTTGCCGCGCTGCCTGGCGAGCATGTCTGCGCCTTCGGCGACGCCATCATCATCGGCGGCGAAATTGTCGCGCGCCGGCTGGCAACCGACACGCAGCACCGTCCGCTGCCTTGGTGGAATGCCTGCCGCAAGCTCGCCGCCGCCGAGGTTTTCCTGCTCGGCAACGATAGAAATCACTCCTTCGACAGCCGCTATTTCGGGCCGGTGCCGGCCGAAAATATTGCCGGGAGGCTCGTGCCGCTATGGACCGAGTAACCCTCCTGATGCTCGGCATGGTCGCGATAGCGCCATGCGCCTGTTCCGCCGCGACCGACGCTCAGCCGGCCGCCATCTCCCGTGGTCCGCAGCTGGCAAGATGGCAGCACTACGTAGCTGAGGCAAGCCGGCGTTTCAGCATTCCACAGCCCTGGATTTATGCCGTCATGGATGCCGAAAGCCGGGGGCAGACAAAGCTGAATGGACGGCCGATCGCCTCCCACGCCGGCGCCGTCGGCCTCATGCAGGTGATGCCCGGCACCTACGAGGAGTTGCGCGCAGAGCTTGGCCTGGGAGCCGATCCGCACGACCCTCGCGACAACATTCTGGCAGGCACTGCCTATCTGCGCGCCATGTATGACCGCTTCGGCTTTCCCGGCCTGTTTGCCGCCTATAACGCCGGGCCGGACCGCTACGAACAGCATTTGCAGCGTCGGCGACCGCTGCCCAGCGAGACGGTTTTGTATCTGGAAGAGCTCAAGGCGGCGGGGATCTCGGCCGCCGACATGGACGCGTTCACCGGCAAATCCCGTTCCGGAAAAGCGCCGGAAATCCCGTCCGGGCAGTCGCTGTTTTTCCTGCGAAACGGTGTTTCCGCGACAGATCCGAATGGCCAAATCGTGGTGCCGCTCGGATCGGAGCGAGCAAGGTCAGGCCGGCCGGATCGCAGGTGAGGGCAGGGGTACCGTGGGTCAGGCCGGGCAGGGAGGCAGGTCCGCGGAAGGCAAGATAAAGGCATCGCCTCCTCGAGGCGGCGAAGTCTTTGTCTGCACATCGTTTTCCACGGAGGCTGCCTTCAGCGTCAGGAGAGCTGCTGCCGACAAACCTCTGATATTGCTTAAGATTACTAGGAGGCTCAATGCAGGATGAAGAGTTCAAGCCGAGCCTGGGCAAAATCGGATCGCGCGGCTCGAAGGCAGGCAAGCGTTTCGCCGGCCAGATCCGCGCCGCGATCAACCGAGCCGGCGGCGGCAGCGGTCGCCGTGGCCGCTTCATCGGAAGCCGGGCGGGGCGCGGCGGGGCTGCTGCCGCCGTTCTCAGAGCGCGCGACCCCCACGCGGCGTTTCGGCAGCGGCGCGCCGTCGTCAAGGCGCGTATCGTCAAGCTGGCCGGCAAGGGTGTTGACGGGGCACGTGCACACCTTCGCTACCTCCAGCGCGACGGCGTCACCCGCGAAGGCGAGCCTGGCGAGCTCTATAGCGCCGACAGCGACCGCGTTGATGGCAAGGCCTTCATCGATCGTGCCGATGGCGACCGGCATCAGTTCCGCTTCATCGTCGCCCCTGAAGACGGCATCGAGTATGATGACTTGAAGCCGCTCACGCGGCGCCTCATGGCGCAGATGGAAGAAGACCTCGGCACTAGGCTCGACTGGGTGGCCGTCGATCATTTCAACACTGGTCATCCGCATACCCATATTATCGTCCGCGGCAAGGACGACCGCGACGAAAACCTCGTCATCGCGCGGGACTACATCTCGTCTGGAATCCGTGAACGGGCGGCGGAGCTGGTCAGCCTCGACCTTGGCCCGAGAACGGACCGCGAGATCGAGCAACGCCTGCGCCAGGAAATGGAGCGGGAACGCTTCACCAACATCGATCGGCAGCTGCTCCGCATGCGCGACCATGAGGGGCATGTCTCACCGGCCAGCCGAGACACGTTTCGCCAGACGCTGCACCAGGGCCGCCTGCGCAAGCTCGAGCGGATGGGTCTGGCTGAGGAAGTCGGCTCGGGCCGCTGGCGCCTTGATGGCGAGCTTGAAGCGACGCTGCGCCGCATCGGCGAGCGGGGCGACATCATCAAGACCATGCACCGCGAACTGACCGGCAAGGGGCTCGCCCGCAGTGCCGCCGACTATGTTGTCCATGATCGATCTGCAGAGCAGATGCAGCCTGTCGTCGGCCGCATCATTGCGCGCGGCCTGGCCGACGAAATCACTGACCGCCATTACCTCGTCGTCGACGGCGTGGACGGCAAAAGCCACTATGTTGATATCGGCAAAGGCGAGGCCACCCAACCGACGCCAGAGGGCTGCATAGTGCGGGTCACGCCGAGGGACACCGGGCCAAGGCAAGTCGACCGCACAATTGCCGAGATCGCCACGGCCCATGACGGGCGCTACAGCATCGATATCCATCTCAAGCATGACCCGTCGGCCACCGAACGCTTTGCCGAAACGCACGCGCGGCGACTGGAGGCGATCCGCCGGGCGACCGGTCGTGTCGAGCGCGAGCCGGACGGCACCTGGATCGTCGCACCGGATCATCTCGACCGTGTGTCTGACTACGAGCGTCAGCGGGCCGGGGCCGAGCCTGTCACGGTTGACAAGCTCTCATCGACGCCGCTGGAACAACAAGTCAGCTTCGACGGCGCCACCTGGCTCGATCGAGAGCTGGTTTCCGACATACCGGAGGCCTTGCACAGCTCTGGTTTCGGCCGCGATGTCCGAGAGGCGCAAGGCCGCCGACGGCAGTGGCTGATTGCGCAAGGTCTTGCTCGGGAAGAGCAGGACCGGATCGTCTATCGCGCCAACATGCTTTCGATGCTGCGCCAACGCGAGTTGAACCGCGTGGCCGGCCAGTTGTCGAACGAACTCGGTCTGCCCTATTCTGAAGCCCAGAGTGGAGATCGAATAGAAGGCACGCTCCGCCGCTCCGTCGAGCTCGCCGGCGGAAAATACGCTGTCATCGAGAAATCGCGCGAGTTCACGCTGGTGCCATGGCGGCCGGTGCTTGAGCATCATATCGGCAAGGAGGTTTCCGGCGTCGTGCGTGCAGAGGGGATTTCATGGACCATCGGCCGGCAGAGAAGCGGACCAAGCATTTCGTGACATGGCTACACAACTTCTTTTGCCCGCGTTGAAACAGGTACTCAGTCCGGACGGAGTTCGCCTGCTAATTGCCCGCGGCATTGATCTCGCGAGGGATAAATGGCTGGTCGTGCAAGACTTATCGTTCGCTCTACAAAATGCGCCGCGATGATTCATCGTGTTCCATGATTCTGAGCCAAAACCCTCCTGCGCCACCACGGCACTCTTCCCGGTGCCTGATGGTCAAGCGCGGCAGGGGTAACTGCATTGTCCCGGCCGACAGGTTTCCGTTGCGGGTCATCCGCTGAAGATCGCACGCCGCGAACTATGTATTCTAGAGCATCTGCTTATCCGTGCAGGCCGCATCGTGCCTCGTGCGCAGTTGGAAGATCACCTCTATTCGTTCAACGACGAGGTAACTGCCAACGCGCTTGAAGTCGGAATCTATCGCTTACGTGGACACCTGAGTAGGTCAGGTGCAACGCCACGGATCAAGACCGTGCGCGGCATTGGTTACATTCTTGAATCGACTGAGGCGGCATCCGCATAGTTGGTCGAAATTGAAAGAACAGACTGCCTTGAAAATCGTTCCAACTCGCCATCGTGGCGCCAAACAGCAGCCGATCCTCATCGGCGGTCCGAGACCTACGGTTTCCCCTTACTTGGGCCATCTGCTCTGCGCGCTCGTTCTATTATCTCCACTTTCTGCCGCGGCCCAAAACAACGGGGATGAAGGGGCGCCGCGTGCCGCTTCCAATAGCATCAACGCGACGCTGAACCTTTCCTCTTCGCTCGGCAAGACAGTTCATTTGTCCGCGCCAGCCGCGACCATCTTTGTTGCCGACCCGACGATCGCAGATTATCAGGCACCCTCGAACAAAACCATCTTCGTCTTTGGGAAGAAATCCGGGCAGACCAGTCTGTTCGCCCTAAACGACAACGGGGAGGCTCTCGCCCAGTTGCGTATTGTCGTCACACAACCGATCGGGGACCTGCGCGCCATGTTGAGGGACCAGGTCGGCGACTATCCGATCCACGTCAGTTACACGCCGCGCGGCGCAATCCTTAGCGGTACAGCGCCCGATGCCGAGGTCGTCGACATCGCGAAAAGAGTCACTGAGCAATTTCTCGGTGACGGTGCGCAGGTCGTCAATAACATCAAGGTCGCTGGGTCCTTGCAGGTTAATCTGAATGTGCGCGTTGCGGAGGTATCCCGTAGCGCCATGAAGGAACTCGGTATTAACCTGTCTGCCTTCGGTCAAATCGGCAATTTCAAAGTGGGTTTGTTAAGCGGCAGCAGAGGTGCCCGCTGGTGCGGCCAATGGTGGCGGTACAGCAGAAGTTGGATTCAACAATGATAATATCAGCGTCGGCGCGGTTCTCGACGCGCTCGCCAAGGAGCACATCGCTTCCGTTTTGGCTGAGCCGAATCTCACTGCCATGTCCGGTGAAACCGCCAGCTTCCTCGCCGGCGGCGAATTCCCCATTCCTGTCCCACAGGAAAATGGGCGGGTCTCGATTGAATTCCGTCACTTCGGCGTCGCCCTGGAGTTCGTACCCACCGTTCTCAACAACAACCAAATCAATATTCGCGTAAAGCCGGAAGTCAGTGAACTCACGTCGCAAGGTGCCGTTCAAATCAACGGTATCTCCGTGCCGGCAATTTCCACGCGCCGTGCCGACACAGTCGTCGAACTCGCCAGCGGGCAGAGCTTTGCAATCGGTGGGCTCATCAGGCGTAACGTCAGCAACAATATCAGTGCTTTTCCTGGGCTCGGCGAGGTGCCGATCCTTGGCGCCCTGTTCCGTTCGTCCTCATTTCAAAAGGAGGAGTCGGAATTGGTTATTCTGGTTACGCCTTACATCGTAAGACCAGGATCGACCCCCAACCAGATGAGCGCCCCCACGGCCCGGATGGGGCAGCCTTTGGACGGGGGGGCCACCCCGACGAATTCGTTGGGAAGTCCGCCGCGATACCACGCCAATCCCCGCACCGGCGCGCCAGCCGCCAAGGGCGGTCTCGGCTTTATCATTGAATAGGGGGGCCGAATGACGTTGCGGATCATAGGTCTCCTGATCGCTCTGACGGCAAGTGTAAGTGGCTGCACAAGCACCGCACCGAGTGTCGAGCCATTGACACCGATCCTTGTCCGGCAGGAGACCACCGTCCTAACGTTAGAGAGCCTTCGCGCTTCCGAACGGCAACGTTTGCGTGTGTTCCTTGAGAGAGCCAGTCGCGGTCGGCGGGATGCGCTCCATCTCCTTATCAGCGGGTCGCCCCGTCTCAGCGCAGAGACGGTCCATCAGGCTAAGGAGATGGGCATCGACGCTTACAAGATCCACTTATTCGACCAACAGGACGGCCGCGCAGCGCGAATAGAGGCGATTGTCTTCCATGCCCATCCTCCTGTCTGTCCGTCGCTTTCCAGTCCTTTACTCAACGAAAAGTCCTTCGACCAAACGCTTGGCTGTTCGACACGCCATAACTTGGCGGTGATGGTCAACGATCCGCACGATTTGCTCGACAATAGGGCTGTCAAGCCAAGCAATGGTGATCGTGCGGCCATACCAGCTGCCACATACAGGACATTCGCGACGGGCAAAGATGGCTGATGTCAGGTCCTTTCGTTTTCGTGGATCACGGCACCTACTCCAGCACGCAACATTGCGGATCCATCGGATTTGGCGCACGATCGTCGCCTTGTCGAGGTCATTCACCTTCGGCGACCCAGATGGGTAACAGGCTGCCCTCACCACACTACGGCGCTTTTGAGTGGGCGCTGCGCTCGCGACTTTCTTGGTGGGGCAGCGGTCACTCTCACGCTGACGGTGTGAACGGAGTTGGCCGGGGATGTCCCGGTCATTGTTGAAAATCTGAAGGGAGCGGCGTTTGCCCGCTTCGAGCCTGTAGGCTCGGGGTTCGATTCCACTGAGGAGGGCAACACCATGAACATAAATAACACATTTAAGCACTTGGGCGGGACCGATCAGCCGGGCGGCACGACTTCGATGTTCAGTCGGTCGAGCGGGCTTGTCGTGCGCCGGATGAGGCCGTTCGAGACCTTGGTATAGCGCGCCGTCGAGGACAAATTGTTGTGGCCGAGCAGCACCTGAATAATGCGAATGTCGGTGCCGTTCTCCAGCAAATGCGTTGCGAAGCTGTGCCTGAGCGTGTGGACCGTCACACGCTTATCTATGCCGGCGGCCGCACGCGCCGAGCGGCAGGCCGAGTACAGCACCTGCACGTCAATGGGGCGAATTGCATCCCGGCCCGGAAACAGCCAGCCCTGCGGCTTCGCCAGCCGCCAGTAGACCCGCAGGATGCGCAGAAGCTGCGCCGACAGCATCACCGTGCGGTCCTTGCTGCCCTTGCCGTGCTCGACCCGGATCACGCCGCGTCCGCTGTCGATGTCGCCGACCTTCAGTCCGACAGTCTCCGAAGCGCGAAGGCCCGCGGCATAGGCCGTCGTCAGGGCGGTGCGCGTCTTCAGGCTCGGCGAGAAAGCGGACAACGTCGTAGCGCTGAGAACCACCGGCAGCGTGCGTGGCGCGCGGGCATAGGCGATCCGTTCAGGGATCTCGGCATGACGCAACGTCACGCCGTAAAAGAACCGCAGCGCGCACACCGTCTGGTTCAGCGCTGGCCACGAGATTCCGGTAGAGACCAGATGCACCTGGAAGGCGCGAACGTCCTCCAGGCCGAGCCGGTCCAGCGAGCGGTCGAATATCGCGAAAACTTGGCCACCGCGTGCACGTAGGATCGCTGGGTGGCCGGCGACAGATTGCGGATCGTCATGTCCTCGATCATGCGTCGGCGAAGAGGGCTCAACTCGGCCATCTCAAACTCCTGTTCTCAAGATTGCGCTTCAACAGCCGCAATCCTTCAAAACAGAAGCGTCATCCGCAAACCCACGCACCAAATGACGCGTCAGCGGCTTCGTTCAATCCCTTTATGGGTCCGGATCCTAGCAGGTTGTGACCATTGCTGTGGCAATGCAGCAGTCCTGGATGGCTGCATCAAATAAGTTCCAAGATGCCCCGGGCGCGCTTCCACCGGACCACCTGGACGCTGCAGTTAAATGCACAAATCCACGCGCGTGCTGAAGCATCGTGAAAAATTCATGGATTATGACCCGATCCAATTTCGGTCGATCAATCAGCGCCCTTCGCCGGGGCTGTCGGTCCGCATCGCGCCTGACAGCGGCGCTATGCTGGCGCTCCCATGGCCGCCCTGTTGAACCGCTTTCTCCAGCACCGAACTGAATTGGTCCCGCTGGCGGACATTTCGATGCTTCCGCCTTGTAGGCCTTCTTTGTTGCGGCCGCCTCTGCGGCACGGCTGCGCCGACGTGAACGTGCTTGGCGGCACGTTTTGTCAGGGAGGGGAAAGAGGCGCGCGGCCCTCTCCCAGCAAGCCGCCGCTGGCGGATTCCTCCGTCTGCCCGCTGCGCTCCCTGCAGACCGGGGAGACCCTTCCGCCCCCCTTGCTCCCGCTGCTCGCCGCGATGCAGGGGGACAGGCGACCTGAACCCGTGCCCAAGCCGATCTGATGGCCGCAGAGGCGGTGGGGCTGTACATGGGCCCGTGGTGGACATACGTGCCACACAAATCCTCATGCTCGCCTAACCGGCTGCAACGTATGGCAATCCGGCAGACCCGACGAAAGAAGGAGTAGGTCTCGGCCATTCCCGTGTCCGAACCCAGAAAAGTTACTGGTTTCCTTACGGGCGCGATACAAAGGGCACAGGCTGGACTTGGCTGCCGGGGGCGGGGCTTGTCGACCGCTCAATCGAAAGTGAGAGACGAGGAGGAGAATCACCGACCTGCAGAGCGGCAAGGCGCTCGCCTACTTCCCTGTCAGTCACCGTTAGCCGATGGTTTAGACGAAGATAGTCCGTCCATGTCGGCGTGCGGAATGTCTCGGTCCAAAGAGTCGAGTTCTGAAGATCGCGCTGGAGGGTCCAGTCCCGCGCACCGGCACGGCTCTGAACGCGCCGCCTTTCGCGCATGCAGCTCAGAAATTCCTCGATATTCTCCTCGGGTATCGAGTACTCCACCTTGATCACGATCGGGCCGCTCCTGGGCTTCAAATCGAGGGCCAGTTCTGGTGGCCTGAAGTCGAAGGCCCCTTGATCCGATTCCTCCCATAGGCGGACCGGCAATAGCTTTCCCACAGCTGCAACCAGCAACAGCGCCGCTGCAGCACCTTCCAAAGCCCACGTCAGGGAATAGTTCTGCGCGACAGCACCCCAGATCCAGCTGCCCGCTGCCATGCCGCCGTAGGTCAGGGCGTAATAGATCGACAGGGTGCGACCAACGACCCACCTTGGGCTTGCCAACTGCACACACACGTCGGTTCCGGTCCAGGTGACAACCCAACCTGCGCCAGCGATTGCAAGCGCGATCGCTGCTACAGCCACCGATGATGTGAGAGCCAGTAAAAGGCAACACGTTGCGCAAGCAACGGACGCGAACGTGATCAATCGATTTTGGGACGTGATGCGTCGCAAGTAGCTATTGCCAATGCCCGCGATGAAGGCGCCTGTGCCGAAGCCGGCCAACAGGACGCCGTAAACAATTGGCCCCCCCGCCAGTTGGTCGCGAACCAGGAGGGGGAGCAGAGCAAGGATCGAGATGCTTGACAGCCCGAACAGGGTTGCACGCACGATCGCCACTCTGATCTCCGAGGAGATTGCCGTGAAGCGCATGCCATCATGAATGGCCGTCGTCATCCGCTCGCGCGGAAGAGGCGAAGAGCGAACTTGCCACTTGGAGCGCAGTACAGCGCTCAACGGGACCAGGTCGGTCAGCGCAGCGAAGGCGAAAGCCGTAAGGGGGCCCAGCAAAGCCAAAATTACACCGCCAAGCGCCGGTCCTATGCTTCGAACCACGTTGTAGCCCACCGACATCAGCGTCACTGCAGCGGGTATGTCGCGCTTTTCCAGGATGTCGCCGACCGAGGCGTGCCAGGCTGGATCATTCAAGGCAAAGCCGCATCCCGCCAAGAAACTCAGTCCCAAGATCAGCCATGGACTGACAAAGCCCAGTCCAACAGAGAGAGCCAGCGCCGTGGATGCCAGTGCGATCAGGCAATGTCCGGCAAGCATCACGCCGCGGCGGCTGAAGCTGTCTGCAATCGCTCCAGCAAGGATCGACAAGAAGAAGGCGGGCAGTGTCGATGCAGCCTGCACGAGCGCAACCATCAGATCGGAGGCTGAAATCGTTGCCATAAGCCAGCTTATAGCCACGCTCTGCACCAGCCAGCCAAGGCTGGATATCTGCGTGGCTGTCCAGATCGAACGAAAGACCGGATTCTGAAGAGGGATCAGTGTGTTTGCCGCAAAGGGCGGGGAATCTTGACGCTGCATGACTTCTCACCTCCACCACGTAGTTCTTTCGCTCACTCACTTGCTGACAGCGGTGCGCTTACGCACAGCTGCGTCACAACCAAGTTCCGATATCGCGCTCGCAACAAAGTAGATGTCGCATCCACGGTGCTGATGCGCGATGAGTGTGCCAGTTGGGCGTCAGCTGGTCTGGGTCGCGCAGCCCGATGGGGTGCGGTCTGCCCTGCGACTCTTGGCCTTGGACGGTGCTACCGCCCCGATGGCCGGGTTGTCAAACTGCCACGGTGCTAGCAGCGCCCATCCCATCCTGACAGGCATGAGCGTACGACGCAGCGCATCGCTGGTATCGGAGGCGGGTGCAAGATCAAGGGTGGCATCGTCTTGACAAGTACGAGCTGGTGGACGCCTTCGCCCGACCTATCACATCGGCGATTTATGGGGCCGCCGTTCAACTCGTTGGTCTATGCACAAAAAACATAATACGCTTCAAAAGACGTTTCGTGTCGGCGCAGGCGCCGAGGAGGGCGCGGAAGCCTTCACCATCGTCATCCCGCCACCGAACGTCACTGGCTCGCTGCACATGGGCCATGCGCTCAACAACACGCTGCAGGACATTCTGGTGCGCTTCGAGCGCATGCGCGGCAAGAACGTGCTGTGGCAGCCCGGCATGGATCACGCCGGCATCGCCACGCAGATGGTGGTCGAGCGCCAGCTTATGGAGAAGCAGATCCACCGCCGTGACCTGACGCGCGACGAGTTCATTGAGAAAGTCTGGGAGTGGAAAGCCGAATCCGGCGGCGCGATCTTCAACCAGTTGAAGCGGCTGGGGCCTCGGCCGACTGGAGCCGAGAACGTTTCACCATGGACGAGGGCCTGTCCAGGGCGGTGCTCGAAGTGTTCGTCACGCTCTACAAGGAAAGGCCTGATCTACAAGGACAAGCGCTTGTCAACTGGGACCCGAAGCTCTTGACCGCGAGTCCGACCTTGAGGTCGAACAGCAGGAGGTCAACGGCAATCTCTGGCATTTCCGCTACCCCGTCGAGGGCGAGGTTTTGGATCCGGAAAATCCTAAAACCTTCATCACCGTGGCGACGACCCGCCCGGAGACGATGCTGGGCGATATGGCGGTCGGCGGTGCATCCCGACGACGAGCGTTTCCGGCATCTTGTCGGCAAGAACCTCATCCTCTGCCGATCGTCGGCCGCAGGATCGCGGTGGTGGCGGACGAGTATTCTGATCCGGAGAAAGGCAGCCGCGCGGTCAAGATCACGCCGGCGCACGACTTCAACGAATTTGAGGTCGGCAGGCGCCATAAGTTGCCGGCGATCAATATTCTCACCATAGAGGGGCGGTCACCCTCACGGACAATGACGACTGTCTCGCCGGGCTGGAGGTGGCGCCGTAGCGCCATGCGGTCCGGGACGAGCTCGACGGTCTGACGCTTACATCTCGCCGAACTGGTCCAAGCAAGCATGAATTCCATAACCAGGCGCCGACGTGGAACTATCTCGTCGTCCACGCCCACGGACGCATCACTGTCCGGGATGATGAGCGCTATGTGCGCCGTAACGTGGCGAAGCTCACTCACATGCATGAAGCCTCGCAGCCTGCCCCGTGGAAGATGGGCGACGCGCCGAAGGACTTCATTGACACGATGGTGAAGGCGATCGTCGCCCTGGAAATCGAGATCACCAGCCTGGTTGGTAAATCAAAACTCAGCCAGAACAAAGAGGTGCGCGACATTCAGAACGCTGGTGAAATGCTGAATGCCCGAGGCGTCAATGGGATGGGAGAAGCGATGCTCGCGGTTGCGGCGGCCAAATCCCAATAGCAACTATCTTGTCCCGACAAGCCGCTGGTGCTGGATTTCCAACGGGTGACCTTGAGAGACAAATGCTTCGGCTCGCCGGAAACGCGACCAGCATCTGACCACCCGCTATGCGGCAGATGGACAAGAACTCAGGCCGCCATCGCCAGCCACATCCGCAATGCCGCCGGATCGATGGAAGCTGCTTACCCCGCCAGTCTCTCCGGTCATGCCGCCTGCGTCGTTAATACCTTGAACAGCAGCCTGGCGGTTAAACCGCCTTGCGTGTTCGGTATGGCGGCACAGCGGTTTGGAGATCGGCGAACGCCACGCCCCACGGTAGCGATGCCTCGCATGACCAAGCAGCGGCATGTGCGGCAGGCTTGCACCCGCTTCAGATGCGAGACGGGTCAAGACAATCATCCTGCACAACGCCACGCGGCGGTGAGCCGGTTTCGAAAAGGGCCGGCCCCGGCCGTTCATACAAGTGGAGTTGGGGGCGCGGGGCCGGATCAAGTCTATCGCGTTGGACCCGCCGGGACCGCGCGTACATCATCCCGGCAACGCCAGGCGCTCGCCTCGCGTCATGCGGGCTTCGGCTTGGCGCGCCGAATGTCTGGACCGGCATCGCGGAGCAATGGCGCACCAGTCTACGACATGGTGCGTAGTCGCCATGCTGCCCCTGGCCAGATCGTAGATGACCTCGGCTTGTTCGCCATGGCGAGCCGAAGCACGTTGACGGCCGTGCCGGGTGATGCGCCGTCCCAGACTATCATCCCAAAATCGGCGCGCGCCATCTCCCGGTCTTTGGCGGCGTAGATCCAGTATCCTCTAGCACCTTCAGGAGACGGGACCCGGTAGGCAGCCCAGTCGCCCAGACCATTGCGGGGTTCCTTGGCCGCATGGAAGACCCCGACATGTTTGTAGCCGTGGCCCGCGAGCAGGCCCTGCGCCTCGGCATCGGCTCCAGACGCGTCGCCAATCAGCACGCCGTGCACGGCAACAACGATTGGGCGGATCCGAGCGATGGCAGGTTCCGTCAGCTCAAATATCTCGCGTGAACCCCCTATGAATATCATCGACATCATGACTTTCCCTTCTCTCCAGGGCTCCCTCGCTCTGACCGCCGTCTCCCTCTGGCCCTGCGTGAGGGGTCACCCGAACGCCGAGACGGCGAAGCCGGCTCGGGGAGCGGCGGGACGCCGCAACTAGAGCCCGTCGGCGGCAGGCCGGCGCGCAGACCTGCCGCTTCCGGAGGCGCTACGCGCGCGGAGCTAGTGGCCTTTGTCGGCCAGCCAGAGGCTCACGTCCTGGATCGAGCGCATGAGCACCGACGGATTGTCCCGCGCGGGAATGAAGCCCCAGCTCTGCCAGTAGCGCTCTGCCTCGGCGTCGATCGCCCGCACCACCACCGCGCGGCCGCCGACGATGTCGGCGCCGGCGACGCAGCGATACAGCGCGTCCTTGACCAAGCCGCTACCGACGCCTTGTCCGGCATAGCGGTGGTCGACGGCGAGTTGTCCGATCAGCAGGCAGGGGATCGGATCGGGCGGGCGTCCGGTGCGGATGG
This sequence comes from Mesorhizobium sp. M0991, assembly GCF_040318915.1. NCBI lineage: Bacteria > Pseudomonadati > Pseudomonadota > Alphaproteobacteria > Hyphomicrobiales > Phyllobacteriaceae > Mesorhizobium > Mesorhizobium sp. M0991. The sequence continues at coordinate 74,818 of NZ_JAMYNE010000019.1, read as the reverse complement.
CGCGCGGTGCGCTATTTGGCTGGATCACGCCCGGCGCGAGGCCGTAATACCCGACGACTGTTCCCTCGTCGTGAACGACCAGGACGCGGGTAAACCCGCGGGCCTGGTTCGTTCGCGCGAAGCCGGCCAGCCAAGCATTGAGCGCCGGCTTGCCGCAATCGAAGCTGTCGAGGCGGTGTGCGTGGTCGAGGAGTTCGATGCCTGAAAGCGCCACCTAGCGGTCCCAGGGCGGGGACCGACGCAGCCGCTCGGCCGCCTTCGCCGGGGGCGCAGCGGCCGGGGCTGAGATCGCCTGCATGAAGGCGTCATAGGCTTCCGGGGACACGCGGATGACGGTTTCGTTGAGGATGGCCGCCTGCGCCTCGTGCAGCGCGGCGCGCCGCATGAACTCCGTGCGCGACAGGCCGAGCAGCTCCGCGCCGCGGTCGATGATGGTGAGATCATCGTCGCGAAACCGCATCGAGACGGGTGCTTCCTTCCTGGTGGGTGTGGTGGCCATGGCGCGCTCCTGTGCTGCGGACGTATATACGTTAGTGTAACGCGGAACGCAATACTACGTTCCCTGGCGACGTCTCGTGGCGGATGGTCTCAGGATTTCTCGCCGCATCGGTTCTTCTCGGCTTCTCGCCCCAGTCGCCATTGCCGCAACCCAGAGCAAGGTGGCTTTGGTCAGCTCCGGCGGATCAATTACGGCTTAGAAAGCGCATTTGTTTTTGGCGGCCGGATGAGCGGGTCCAGAAGCGAAGTCGCTGCCATGACTGTCGCCGGACGAGCCCGGCTATCCCGAAGCTGATGAACATCTGACGCGATGGCGACTTTCGGGCCGTCACGCCACAAAGGAGGAACGGCTATGAAGGCTGGGCGGCGGCACTTTCATTCTCAGGCGCCGCTCTATGCCACCTGTCGGCCAATGTGACATCGCCACTGCGGTCCTTCGAACAAGTCGATTCGATTCTGAATTTCGGCCTTTAGGTGATTGTAGCGATTGAATCAGCGACAAGGGCTGGGCAATCGCGGTTGTGGTGACCGCGAGCCACTAAGCTTGTGCCGTACCCTTACAATGATTCATCAAGGCGTTTACCTCGGCAATCACGAGATCCGGCGTGATGTCGAACTTGCATCGGACTTTGACCGGACAATGCCGCACTTGGTCCAGACCACATCCGCGACATTCAATAACACTCATAAGCATGCTGACCAAGGGACCTCGAAACCCCCAAATCTCCGGTAGATGTGACGCCGTGAAAATGCCGATAGTAGGGCGGCCAAGCTGGGCAGCGACATGGCCGGTGCCTGAATTGTTCGAAACGACGAGGGCGGCCGAATTCACGAGACAATTGAATTCCAATTCTGACAAGTCGACAGCCGTCCGAATGTTCGCGGCCCCACGTTCCCTAGCTATCTTCGCAACCTCCTCAAGCGCTTCCAGGCATTCGCCACGGCCAACGAGGACCACCTCACCACGGGTCGAAAGAGCAGCGACAACTTTGCCAAAACTTTCAATCGGCCAATCTCGCAGGCTGGAATTGGAGAACGGAGCCACGACAATCGGGGCATTGCCTGTAGTCGAATTCTGTGGGTGACCCGCTCCGCTTTCGAAATAGGCAGCTGCCTTTGCGACCAGAAAGAGGAGGATTTCTGACACATGCTGGAGACGCACCTGCTTACGGTCAATGAACCAATCAAGCCATCTACGGGGGATTTTGTTAGCAAGCCCTATTTTTTGGACCAGCTTGTAGAAAATGGTTCTGCGCAGTTTCAGATTGAATGGCGCTATCGCAATATCGATCTGATGCATGCTGTACGGATCAACTATCGCCGCACGGTGCCTGGCGGGAACTTCAAGCAAGATCGGCCTTGTTTCTTCCGGAACACGCATATCAATGGCAAGATCAAACTCGCCGGTCAGCAGCGGCCTTATGTCCGCGGCTTCTTTGCGCGTTTTGACTTTTGGGTTGCGAGGAAAAAAGTCAAAAGCAACGTGATCGTCGGCGAGGTCGAACTGTTTTGCAGTAGCGATGTTCCAGCTTCCCACCACCAGCGTAATGTGGGCATGCGCAAAACGCTGACGAAGGTCCTTTAGAGGCCCTAGAGACATCCAAAAGTCGCCGACATGATCAAGCTTGAGGACCAAAATTCTCATCCTTGCGCTTGACTGTTCCGGCTCTTCCCAGCTGCGGTATATAATTTGATTGCCGTCGTGCTTTGTAAAATATGCCATTGCCATTCCGAAGATTATACGGTCAACACTGATAGCCCGGTGACGCGTGTGTAGGTTGGAGTGCTCCCCACTTTGTCCGCGTCTCCGCAAGAATTCTGCCATCAGATCCAAGCCGCGCTCCAGCAGGAGCTGTTGGGCGAAGTCTGCATCTCTAGCGATGGTAGCGCGCCAAGAAAGCCAGCTATGTCCCGACCCGCAATGTGAGGGGCTTCGTCACGGTCTCGCATGCAGTGAGTTCGGCAACGCCGAGTAGACGGTGATCGCCAAGCCGCCGTCCCCAGATCTCGGAGCATAACGGCAGTGGCCTCGCTCTTTGGTCGATGCTGATCCTGAATGCGACCGTCGCCGCCGGCGACGACACCGCCGGCCGCATTGACCGTCTCGGGCACGCCCTGTCGCTGTGGTCCCGCATCACGGTCGCTAGCAAGGACCCGCCGCAGCCGCTTTTTTCTGCGCGTCCGGTCGTCCAAGGTGAAGTGGACGAATCAACCCTGTGATGAAGTCGACTGCCTGCCAGCGGTGAGGTGGCAGGCGGCATCGATGAACACCATTATTCGCCGAGCTTGGATAGCGGCACCTCTATCACGCTGAGAGCCTGTTATGCTGGTCCAGCGTTTGATCGCAGTCTTGATCCATGCGAGCAGCTTGTGAGGGATGCAATCGAACGAGGCGCTGCTCCCACAGCCGTCGCAGGCCCTCCATCAGAGCTTCACGCTTAGCCTGATCCGGCGCAATTGTATTGAGGAGATCTCCCAACACGGCTTCGCCCTCAATCCGCATCAGCAGATTAAACAAGTCGTGTGAAATTCGTACACTGTCACTGCTGAAGTGGGTCGTGCTGATCTCGCAGTGAGTCTCCCGACGATCTGGCGCTTTGTAAGCGCGGGTTTGATGGAGGGACACATAGGGCGGCAACGAAACCGCAAGCGCAGTCCAATCCTGCAGCGTTGTAGCCCGCTTTTTTACCAGGAAGGGCCCGACCACAAGTCCATCCAGCTCTGTCGTCAGAAAGGTGGCAATCGCGTCTGCAACCGAATCCACGATCGGTTCGGCATTGTTGTTAAAGGACGTATTGAGCAGAATTGGAGTGCCTGTGCGCTTCTTGAACGCATTGATGACCTCCCAGTACGCGGGATTGGCGTTGCGCGATACTGTTTGCAGGCGAGCGGTACCGTCGACGTGCGTGATGGCACCGAGCAAGGCGCGCTTTGAGTCACGCACGCGAACGACGAAATTCATGAATGGAAATTCGTGCCTACCATCCGGGAGGTCGAAAAATTCGCTCGCATCCTCCTCCAGCACAGATGGCGCGAAGGGCCGATAGCCTTCGCGCTTCTTGACCATCGCATTGATCCGGTCCTTGTTTGCGGCGGGCCGAGGGTCGGCAAGAATGCTGCGGTTGCCCAGCGCACGTGGCCCAAACTCCGAACGACCCTGCACCCAGCCGATCACGGCGCCGTTGGCGATCCAGTCGGCTGCACTGCTTGCCACGTCATCAGAGCGTTCAACCTCGAGATGTCCGGCCCATGCATTCAGTTCCTGTTGCACGGCGCGCTCGCTCCCGAGATCAGGACCCCAATAGACCCCCTGCAGTCGCTCACACGGCGCGGGGCTGCCCATCTCGTTAGAGACTATCAGCGCAGCTCCCAATGCGCAGCCAGCGTCGTGAGACGCGGGTTGCACGAAAATGTCTTCGAAAAGCCCTGAATACAGCAGCTTACCGTTCATCGTGCAGTTGTGGGCCACCCCCCCCGCCAGGCACAACCGCTTCATGCCGGTGGCCTCACGGTGATGCCGGAGAATGTGGAACACGATCCGCTCAAGCGCTTCCTGCAGTGACGCACTCACATCTCGATGCTGCTGGGTGAAGGGCATTCCCTTTCGCCTGACCTCGATATTGCGGAGCAACGCCGGACCGATGCGGTCGAGGTGAACACGGTAGCCACCGCCGTTGGCGGAGAGCTCGTAGAACTGCTCGAAGAGCTCGCGATAGGGAGCGGGGTCGCCGTAGGGCGCGAGTCCCATTACCTTATACTCGTCGAACAAGCCGTAGCCGAGATAGCGGATCGTCTCGAGATAAAACAGCCCAAGAGAATTGTTCTCGGGGAAAGCCTCGAGTTGCGTAATTTCTGTTCCAGACCCTACCGCCAAGAGGCCCGATAGGAAATCACCAGAGCCATCAATCGCTAGAATGAGACTTTGTTCGAAGCCCGACATTGCAAAGGCGCTCACGGCGTGCGCCTGATGATGACTTACGAATGAAATACGCGAACTGTCCAACTTAGTGCCGAACTCACGCGTTAACAGATCCTGCACCAACGTTTTAGCATCCAACGGAATGGAGAGAATGTCCGGGTGGGATGCGGACATACCTTCAAGCATGGCGTTGGCATAGGGCTCGCTGGCGTAGAGCGCGACACGATCAATGTCGTTGAGCTGAACCCCCGCCGCTGACAGACAGTATTGAATCGAACGAATTGGGAGCTTGTTGGAGTGTTTCATCCGATTGAGGCGTTCCTCTTCGACGGCTGCTATCACCCGTCCGTCTCGGACGAGCACCGCGGCGCCATCGTGCATAAAGGCGTTCCGAAGCTCGAATCGGTTTTCATGGACTTGGTCAAGTCCGCCGCTAATTCCTAGACACAGCATTTCTTTCTCCACATAGTGACGGGCAAGCCAAATTGGCCTGCCTCAGACCGTTTCCAACTAAATAGGCCGCGTTGTCGCTTGCAGCTGCAACCGCCTGTCAGGCATCACCGGCATCAAAGAACGCCTCATAAGGGTCCGCCTGAATCAACATGAGATGCTTCGATCGTGGCGCCTGCCATTCCATGACGCCGAGAGCTTGGCTGGATCATCGAATCTTGAGCGGCTGCTGACTTGCATGCCGGCGATGCCGTTTTCATCTGCAGCACGAACTTGTGACGCGGGCTGCCTATATCCTTGCGAAGGGGCGGCTGTTGACGAATAATGCCGCGCCGTGAACTGGCCCGATTTCATTCCCCGAAAGACCGTCGCACAGGCGACTGACATGTGCTGCACTGTCCGCCTGCTTCCCGGTCGCACATCCGATAACGCCTTCGCTTGTGCAGGAGGCCGCATCGCGTCATTCGTCGGCCAAACATGGCACCGACTGGAAGCCCGGCAATACCGCGTAGATGTAAAGTGCGCTGATGTTGTATGGTAGCGCTGCCGGCCGGGTCTCCAATCCTCTGCCCAAACGAGCGGACTGCCTGCGGCAAAAAGCCCGCCACAAGCAGAATCGCGCTGGGCAGCTGGCTCGCCTGCAAGACTTCGCAGCTCAGGAACATTGGGGACGACTAGCGTCGAACCGCCGACATGATCGGCCAGTTGCAACTCACTTCTCGGCACGACCTCCACTGCACGTCAGGGCGCATGGAAGATTTTCTCCTTTGGATGGGTGACCGGTGCGGACGTGCTTTTGTCCATGCAAGATTTCCGAAGAGTTATGAAATCGTTTGTTTCGATCAAAGTCATCCACGCTATGAATAGCTGCCGGACATGCGCTTCAAAGGGGCTTCAGGCTTCCCGGATGGCTACTCCGATTCGAAGCGCGTGGCATTCCATGCGCTCTATGACAACATTTTTCAGCAAAGGGTATGAGAGCAAACCCACACTTCTTTTTCAGAAGTCGCTTCGAAGCAGCCGAGGCCTTGATGGGCTTCTTCACCAAGTTCGGCGATGGTGCCGCAGACATTCTTCCTCTTTCCGGGCTGAACAAGCGCAGAGTTCGCGCCTTGGCAGTGTATCTGGGCGCTCCGTCTGATCTTGTTGAAAAGATCCCGACCGCCGACCTGGAGAACCTCGTCCCGGTCTCACATACGATGAGATTGACGACTTCCTCGAAGGCCAAGAGATCAACGAAGCGGCGCACAGGCGTATACTTCATGCGCATTCCAGCACAGCCCATAAGCGAGCGCTTCCCGTCACAACGATTGCCATGACGGGTTCGATATTTAGGCATCGGCAATAGCGTCTCAACATACACGATCGATGGGCTTGCCGCAGTTAGGCAAGCGGCCTGAATTACCGCTGGAGCGAAGCGCTGCTCTTTCAGCCCGCATGCGGTCATGAGGTTGACAGTGTCGGCACGTATCGCCGAGGCCGGCACGCGAACTCATTCTCCCTGAATGCCTGCTCTATCGATCTTCCGCAGCGTAACCACTTGACCGGTCGCTTCGACATTCCAGGCACCTGGATTCTAGCCGATCCTTGCCGCTCTCCTTCGGCCGGTCGCAATGCTGGACGTGCGGCCGTTACGCGATGCAGAGCTGGTTGTCAGATGCGTGATGCGAAACGTGAGATGCAGCTCCAGTTTTGGCGATGGCGGGCTCGCCGCATTGTTGATATCATCCGCACAGAACAGGCGCGCAAATGACATCGGATTCAGAGAAGGCTGAGGCGGTCGAGCAGTTACTTGATACACCTGACCTTGCAACCGCACTGGAAAGCGAACAGTTCAAGAAATTCCTCGACCAGGTGCCGATCGCCATAGCCGTTTCGGACCTTGCCGGTGAAGAGCGCGTGGTCTACGCCAATCCGGAATTCGAGAAACTCTCAGGCCTGATGGCCGCCAGGCTCACCCAAGAAAACTGGGCGGCCCTTTTAGGCACGGGCCTCCATCAGCAAAAGGACAGGCCGCTAGCCGAGGCGGTGGTCGAGGGAACCGATTTGGTCGGCACCTTCAGGCTGGAGCGCGGCGAGGACAAACCCGCGATCGTCGACGTTTATTCCAACGTGATCGAAGACGATAACGGCAAGGTTTGCTTCCGGCTGGTGGCGCTGGTCGACGTATCGGCTCACGGCGAGGCGGGAGATCAGCGCTCGGTGGAGGAGCGTGTCAGCGAGAAAGACACGCTGCTGCGCGAACTGCAGCACCGGGTGAAGAACAACCTGCAGATGATCACCGCGCTGATCCGGCTGGAAAGCCGCAACGCGACCGAGGCCGACCGGAGAAGGTTTGAGCGGCTTGCCGGTCGCGTCGACGCTCTGGCGATCCTCTACCAGACGCTAACGGCCGACGAGCCGAAGGAGGAGGTCGATCTTGGCGTCTATCTCAGCCAGATCGCGTCCGCGGTGATGAGCTCGCATGCAGTCGAGGGGATCCGGCTGGATATGAAGGTGGATACATATCCCGTGTCAATAAACGTCGCCATGCCGGCCGGGCTGGTCGTAAACGAATTGCTGACCAATTCACTAAAGCATGCGTTCCGGGGCCGCGATGGCGGCACGATAACACTGCACAGCGTCGTCGATGGCGACGGCTGCCGGGTTATAGTGGCGGACGACGGAATCGGCCTGCCGGAAGGCGAGGTGTGGCCCAAACCAGGCAAGCTCGGAGCGCTGATCGCGCGATCGCTGACCGAGAACGCCAAGGCGCAGCTAGCCGTCGAGTCCAGCGCCAACAAAGGGACGAAGGTGACCATCGTTTTCAAGCGGTCGGCGGCAGCAAGCTGAACGGTTGCTGTCGAACTAGCAGGCTGGCGGCTGGCTTCATGTCGCGGCTTTGAGCAGGTGGCTGCAAATAGGCTAGGTCGCCCTTCACGGCCTGCTTCACATGGTCGAGGTCTTCCATTATGCTCCAGGCTTGCTGCTTCCGACTTCGGCGGCCAGTCCATCCCCACCTAGCGGAAGGCACTCCCGCCTGATTACGTTGCGGCTTGAGTCTTGACGGCGGGGGCACCTGACGCCTTCGCGCTCATCACGCGCGGGCCGGCAATTCAGCAGCGAGTCATCGCTTGGCCAATCTTGCCGAGGACGAAGGTCTAACCTACAAATAAAATTGGTCCGACTGTTCGTGGCCGGAGGTAACCGCGAATTTGCGCTATCGGGACAGGAGAGCAGTGCTGTAGGCAAACCGCGATGCGTGCATTCGTTCGATTGGTTCTACGATTATCCTGACGCCTGGGGTGACCAGTTGCACCAGTATTTCCTACTACGCGCAATCTTTGTAGGGTCATGTGCAGATCATCGCGGCCCGCCAAGACATCGGAAAACTGATCGACGATCCTTCAACCCCTGAGATATTGCGCGCCCGAATGGCATCGGCGGCCGCCACATAATAGTTTGCGGCAAAGACGGCCGCGATCGAACGGCTGAGGACGCGCTCGCCAACAGATTGCGCGACAGACGATGGGGTGGATACCGCGGATACGACGCCTGGTTCGATGCTCCGATCAACAACGCGAAGCTCGCCGCGACTTCCGTCTACAGCGATTCGGTTCAAAGGCTTGGCGCGTTGGACAAAGCTCGCCGCGCCGAAGCGCGATGCATAGAAGCCGGGATAGTCGCCCGAACACAAGTCGAACAAGCGGAGTGGTCGACCGTTTCGTCCTCCCCGGGGACGAGCCGGTTGCTCTGGCCTGGGGCGACCTGATGGGTCTTGCGGAGCACCGTCTCCAGCATGGCGATCAGGTCTTCGGGAAGTATGGCCTCATTCTGCACAGACGGTTTTGCATGGCTGTTACGGATGCCGGCGGGCACGGTGGCGATATGGCGGTCCTTTCGATCGAGCGGCTCGCCACGCTGCGTATAATTCCACGCCAGGGAGGAGAGACGGCGCTCGATCGTCGCCACAGAGTTTGGTTTCTTGTCTCCTGTAACCTTTCTGGATGCACAGGCCGTGATGTAGAGGCCGACGGTCTGCGGATCAGGCGGCAACACCTCCGAGGTGCTGCCGGCGCGCCCAGGCGCAAAAAATCCGCTCTCGACCGAGCGGCGTCAGACCGGTATTCTTATGGATGTTCATCCGGTCCCCCTGGAGTCACTGAAGCTTCGACAATCTCAGCTTTCCCGGTTCGGACCGGATGGACAAGCTACTGAAAGCTCACAACTAGCTACCAATGCGATCAGCTTTCGGGCTATCGGGCGCATCCAGGGAGGATGGGTATGTTCTTGGCTAACGGGCTCAAGCTGCGGGACCGCGGGTGCACGCTGGCACTGATGTTGGCGATCATATGTGTATGTGCGCCTGCACTGGCGGCAAACGCGTCGGATCAGGCGTGCCGGTCCATCGCCAAGCTCAAAATTCCAAGCGTGATCTTTACCGAGGCTAGCCTTCAAAAGCCGCAGGAGATCCCCGCAGATCCCTTCACTGCATTCGCCGGCGCCTCGCCTCAGGCGGTAAAAGTGGGCGGGCACTGCCTTGTCCGAGGTGTTATCGGGAAACGCCAGGGGGTCGATGGTCAATCATATGGCACCCGGTTTGAGGTGCGTCTTCCGACGACCTGGAATGACATGTTCCTTTTCCAGGGCGGCGGCGCAGTTGATGGCTTCCTGGCGCCGGCCGTCGGGACCATTCCTTGCCGGAACTCGACCGCGGCTCCCGGGCTCTTGCGCGGCTACGCTGTTGTAAGCATGGATGGCGGGCACCCAAGCCCCGATCCGGCTTTCGGGGTCGATCAAGCCGCACGCATTGATTTTGCGTACGCCTCCATTGGCAAAGTCACTTCGGTCTCGAAGCAGGTGATTGCAAAGTTCTATGGGGCGGCTCCGAAAAAGTCGGTGTTCATGGGATGCTCGAATGGCGGTCGTGAGGCGTTGATAGCGGCTCAGCGATATCCGCTCGAGTTCGACGGCATTGTTGCAGGTAGCCCGGGTTTTCGTCTCAGTGCCGCCAACATTGCCGAAGCCTGGGATACTCGCCAGTACATGAGCATCGCTCCCAAGGATGAGGCCGGCCATCCCATTCTATCCCGCGCCTTCTCCCAGCAGGATCTGAACATCGTCGCCAAGGCGGTTCTCGCTGCCTGTGATGCTCGCGATGGCATTGAGGATGGCGTCATCAACGCCTGGCAGCAGTGCCGGTTCGACCCAAAGGTCCTGTCCTGCCAAGGCGATAAGACGGACAGCTGCCTCACGGCTGGTCAAGTGCAGGCCATGAGCCGCGCGTTCGCGGGTCCGGAAAGCTCCGATGGCGAAAAGCTTTACAGCGATTGGCCATATGATACGGGCGTTGCGGGCGCGGACTGGAGAATGTGGAAGCTGGGCAATTCCCCCACTTCCCAGTCGGATGCAAATAACATCGTTCTGGGAGCCCGCTCGCTTCAATACTACTTCATGACGCCCCCGGCGCCGAATTTTGACCCCCTGAAGTTCGACTTCGACAAGGATCCGGCACGCGTTGCGGATACGGCCAAGCTCAATGATGCGACCGGCACGTATCTCGCCAGCTTCGCTGCCCACGGTGGAAAGCTGCTCTTGTTTCAGGGACTTTCCGATCCGGTCTTCTCAGCCAACGATCTGGTGCGCTGGTACAAGCAAGTCGTCGAGGTCACAAGCGGCGGCGATTTGGAAGCGACTCGCCGTTTCGTGCGCATGTTCATAATCCCGGGGATGACCCACTGCGGCGATGGCCAAGCCTTCGACGACTTTGATCCTTTGGCCGCCATCGAGGGCTGGATAAACCAAGACAAGGCTCCGGATTCTCTCGCGGCTGGCAGCAAGGCATTCCCCGGCAAGCACCAGCCGATCTGCGCTTATCCCACTCAAGCTGCCTATGGCGGTAAGGGAAATCCCGATGAGATCGCGAGCTATTCGTGTCGGGGATAAGAGACCTCGTCATTTGTTCGCTTCAATCTGCGCGCATTCCCGGAACAGGTCTCCCGGACCAAGGATCGGTTGGAAAAGCTAAACCCGGAATTTGTGGGCCGTGCCATAACGCAGTTGATGATCATGCCTGACTACGAAGCGTCGGCCGCCGATAGTCTGGACACAGCGCTCGCTGTGCTCGATGAGGTAATTGTTATCGCCTGAGATCTGACCGCCTCATCCCAGCGGACAAAACGGGGGCATCAGAGCCCGGACGCCTTGGTGAGATTTACGCGGAAACGATCGCGCCGGCGCTGATAATTTCGCGTCATCTCCGCGGAGGCATGGCCGAGCTGTTTTTGCACATAGCGTTCGTCGACCTCGGCCGACGAGGCGAGGCCGGCGCGCAGTGAGTGGCCGGCGAATTTCTTGGCCCGTTCGCCCTCCGACAGATCGCCGCGCACGCCGGCGGCGAGCGCCGTGCGCTTGACCAGGCGTGCGACCTCCTGGTCGTTCAAGCGATCGGCACCGACGGCTCTGCCTTGACCAGCAACGCGCCGAAACAGCGGTCCGTGCGCAATGCGCGCCAGTCTTAGCCAGGTCTGCAGAGCGACCACAGGGCAGGTGGCGTCGGAGGAGCCGCGGCCGATTTCGACCTCGCGCCAGCCGGTTTTGCGGCGCAATGTGACAAGCAGACCCTTATCGGCAAAAATCTCGACCCAGCCGCGCCCGTCCTCGGTCTGATCCCTGCCGACGTCGAGGCCGACGATTTCGGATCGGCGAAGGCCGCCGGCGAAACCCAAAAGCAGCATGGCGCGGTCGCGCAGACCACGCAGCGTGCCGCGGTCGAGGGTCTCGAAGATGCGATCAGATCCTCGGGCAGGACCGCTTCCTTCTGCCGGGGAGGGGAGGCGTGGGTGTTTCGAACGCCAGCCATCACCGTGGCGATATGCCGGTCCTTGCGGTCCAGCGGCTGGCCGCGCTGGGCAAAATTCCAGGAGAGCGACGAAAGCCGGCGCTCGATGGTTGAAACGGTGTTGGGCTTTTTGTCGCCAGTGGCCGTACCTGACGCGCAGGCGGCGATATAGAGCCCGACGACCTCAGGATCGGGCGGGAACATCTCGATGCCTTGGCGCCGGCACCAGCTCGAAAAATGCTTCCAGTCGGCTGCGTAGGCGCGGCGCGTGTTGGCCGAACTCGCCGCCTCGATATAATCGCGCGCGCGGCCGGCGAGCGCCTCAAGCTGCGCAGGCAGGCTGGGATTGGCAATGGCTGGAAGGGGAGGGGACGAGGCTAGGTCGGCATCGCCCATCTGCATGACGATATCGATGATGTCGGGCAAAGCCGCGGCGCTTTGTGTGTGAAGCTTGTCCGAAATTCGTAGCATATTTCGGACATCTTGACCGTCACTTCGTCCGAAATCGGACCACAGATTTCGGACAAAGCCCCGGCATCAACCCGCCAATATCTCGATCTGCCGTCGCCGCTGCAAACGTCGCCTGTAAGAGGCGAGCCGCCTCTAAACTGGTCGTATAAATAATAAGAATGTAGTCAACTTCCATATTTTAGAGGGCACGCATGCTGCCACTCAACCGGCCTGATCACCACACAAAGTGAGGAAGAACCTGGTTAGGTGCAAAGCGACAATTGCCTCGACAGCGGGTCCCGGAAGGTTTATGCTGCCCAATCTTACCGCAATCCGAAATGGCGATTGAGTACCTTCACGAGTGAAGGGATTCCCGCGGTCTTAGAGATGAGTTGTCGAATGGCGCGAAGTCGCACAGAATCGCGAAGTCGCACAGAATCGTGTGTTTGATACCGATCAGGATCGCGAGCTATTTCAGGCGCAGAGAGGTCTTGCGCCCGATGCACGAGTTGCTCCCGGTCCAACGGAAGTGAATGGGGTGGAACTGCTTTGTCGACCAAATTGTTGACGGAACGTCCGGCGCCCATTGTTGCTACATGTCTGGATTCTTGGGGCGTTTTGGATGATGCAATCCACCATCTCACTCCAAAGGGCAGTGGAATCTGGAACAATGTCGCTTTTGTACGCAGGACATCCTTCGCGCCCGATTGGCATATTGTCTTTAACTCTGCTTCTATTTTTGGGCTCCCTGTTGATATCGAGGCGAGTCCAAACAGGACAATTTTTGCAATCGGCGAACCGCCGACGAAAGCTCATCGCGCATTTCATGAAGGGCAAGGGAAAAATACCATCGTCCTGACGTCTGACGCAGAGCTGGCTGCTCGGCAGAATGCAGAGCGCCGATTCGTTTTGTCTCCACCTATCACTCGGTCTTGGTCTGTAACAAAGACATATGACCAACTTCTGGTCAGCGAAGTCGTGGACAAGCCGCTTCGGCTCTCATGGATTACCAGTAACATCGCCCTGCTTAAAGGGCATCGATATCGGCTGGCGTTTCTGGAACGGCTGAGAGAGGAGCTCGATTTTGACCTGTTCGGCCGAGGTTTTCGGCTGATTGGAGATAAATGGGACGCACTCGCACCGTACCGTTACAGTATAGCTTTCGAGAATACTCGTGCTGATTACTATTTTACAGAGAAGCTTATGGACTGCTTCGTTGCTGAAACAATGCCGATCTATTACGGCAGCCCGGCAATCACGAGGTTCTTCCCTTCCGACTCAATGGTTCTGATTGACCCAGAGGACAAGAACGTAATCCAAAAAATTCAAGAAATCATCGACTCGGACCTCTGGAAGGAGCGTCGCGGCGCAATACAAGAGGCGAAGCGGTTGGTTCTTGAGAAATACAATACGTTTGCTTATCTCGCGGGCTTCATCGAAAGCGTTCACGATAAACCCTTACCGCCGGAAGTTATACACATCGGTTCGCCTGCGGTCGATTTTGGGACAGACGAATGAAGTACTCCAACGCTCGCTTCGCGTGCCCGGCGGTTGGTGGTCTGGCGAGATCGGTACGGAGCGCTCGGCGGAGAATGCCTACCTGCGCAGACGGGCCGGCACGGGCGCACGAGGTCATGCGCCCCCGGCTGCCGCTGATCAGACGAACTGGGGAAGGCCAGGAACGGAATTGAGGACCTCGTCCACGAGTTCGTCGCCGGCATGTTCCTTGGCGAAGGCGATCGTCTCGTTGGCGATGGCGGCGATCTTTAGAATGCTGAGACCCTCACTCATCAATTGCTGGCCGAGCCCCATGAGGCCGCCTCCGCCCTCTGGGTCGTTGCCATGATACTTCGCCACTAATTCCGAAGCTCCGGGAATGGCCGCGATCATGCGCGCAACGGGACCGTCGGCCGCGTGGCGTTGCAGGAAACCCAGCATTAACCCAACGGCCTTCTCTGCGAGAGCCGGGCCGATGCCGGCACCAGTGGCGATGCGCGATAAGAATTCTTCCATGGCAGGGTTCGTCTCTCTTTAATGAGGTTTACACGGGGCCGGTCCGGCGCCCAAAGCGCCCTTGGCCGAACCACAATTGAACTCCACAAAAATAGGCCGGCGGAAGTGCTATTGCAACTGCGCGTAAAACCGCCTCTGTCAACGCAAGCTGCGTCGGACGTGCGTATTTCGCAAAAACGGGACAGTCGTTCCGCTAAATCGCGGACAGCAGTTTCACTAATTCGCGGACAGCAGGATGGGGTCGGCGCTCGGTTGCCTGGTTGAAGTCATTTGCGATTGATTTCGCCGTTTTCGGCGCCGGTCAAGGGCGGCGGTGTTTTTTGCTTTCTCATGCTGTCGCCTTCGAGGGTGATGCGATGGGCGTTGTGGATGATCCGGTCGAGAATGGCGTCGGCTATTGTCGGCTCCGCGAATGCTTCATGATGCACCTTTCCTTGATCGCCTGGTCCGTTGCAGTCGGCGTTGAAGTTGATCGATCTGGTCGCTGGAAAGGTTTCCGCTTGGCCGCGGGCGTCACCATTTCTTTCCGACAAGATCCTTCAACGCGGCATTGTCGAGCATGGCGTCGGCCAGAAGCCGCTTCAGCCGCGTGTTCTCGTCCTCCAGAGCCTTCAGTCGCCGAGCCTCGCAGACATCCATCCCGCCGAAGCGGGCCTTCCAGTTGTAAATCGAGGCGTCGCTGACCCCGTGCTTGCGGCACAGATCGGCAACCGATACCCCGGCCTCATTCCTTCAAAATTCCGATGATCTGCTCTTCAGAGAAGCGGCTACGTTTCATGTCCTGGTCCTCTCGATGGGCCAGAACGAACTTCAAACCGGATTAGATAAGAGGGGCAAGGTCAAGGTCGATGACTCAACTGTTGTGTGGGGAGAGCTCTTACTTCTCATTCGCTCCAAATGCGGACGCGGCGCACGAGCTCGGAAGTTGAGATCCCGTAGCGATCGTGAAGCGTCGGCAGCGCGCCAGCGTCGAGGAACTCGTCGGGCAGGGCGATCTGGCGAAAGACTGGGGTCACTCTCTCGCGCATCAGCAGCGCGGCAACGCCTTCGCCAAGGCCACCAATGATGGTGTGGTTCTCCGCCGCCACCACCAGCCGTCCCGAACGGCGCGCGGCAGCGAGTATCGCCTCCGTATCCAGAGGTTTGATCGTCGGAACGTGCAGAACGGCGCAGCCGATCCTGTCGGCTTCAAGCGCCTTCGCGGCCTCCAGCGCGCGCATGGTCATCAGGCCGCTGGAAATGAACAATACGTCCGCGCCCTCGCGCAGCATTCGCGCCTTGCCGATTTCAAATGTATAGTCGTCTTCGTCGAGCACGACAGGAACCTTACCGCGCGAAAGCCGCATGTAGACCGGCCCGTTGTAGTCCGCGATCGCCTCCGTGGCCTGTTCGATGTCGAGCGCGTCGCAAGGGTCGATGATCGTCAGGTTCGGCATCCCGCGGAAAATCGCGATGTCCTCCGTCGCCTGGTGGCTGGGGCCGTAGCCGGTCGTCAGCCCCGGTAAGGCGCAGACGATCTTCACATTGAGTTTCTCCTCGGCGATCGCCATGCAGATGAAATCGTAGGCACGTCGCGATGCGAAGACGGCGTAGGTGGTGGCGAAGGGCGTAAAACCCTCCCGCGCCAAGCCGGCGGCGGCGCTCATCAGCACCTGCTCCGCCATGCCCATCTGATAGAAGCGGTCCGGATGCTCCTGTGCGAAGACATGGAGATCGGTGTATTTCGCGAGGTCCGCCGTCAGGCCAACTATCCCGGGCCGCTGGTGCGCCAGTCTGGCCAGTGTGTGCCCGAACGGCGCATTGCGTGTCGGTACGCCATCGGGCGCGATCGACGCGATCATCGCCGATGTGGTCTTGCGCTCACCGGCATTGGCGGCGTGGCGCGGCGCGAACTTTGACAACCTCAACGCGGACGTCCCTTTTCCAAAGCTTCGAGCGCTAACGTCCATTCGTGCGGTTCGACGCGGATGAAATGCGTGATGTCGCGGGTTTCCAGGAATGGCACACCCTTGGCCATGCGCGTATCGCAAACGATCACACGCGGACGAGGTTCCTTCAGGCCGCGCGCCATGTCGAAGGCCTTGCGGACCGCCTCGATGTCGTTGCCGTCGACGCGCTGCGCATGCCAGCCGAACGCCTCGAACTTGTCGGTCACCGGTTCGGAGGAGAGCATGGCCGTCGACGGACCATCGGCCTGCTGATTGTTGAAGTCGACAATGGCAATGAGATTGTCGAGCTTGTGGTGGGCGGCCGACATCGCGGCTTCCCAGGTCGAGCCCTCACCGAGCTCGCCGTCGGACAAAAGATTGTAGACGAAACTGTCGCTTCGCTTGCGCGTCAGCCCCATGCACATGCCAACGGCAATGCCAAGGCCGTGACCGAGCGAGCCGCCGGTGATCTCCATGCCGGGCGTGTATGGCGCCATGCCGGACATCGGCATACGGCTTTCATCGCTGCCATAGGTTTCGAGCTCTTCCTCCGGCAGCACGCCCGCTTCGATCAGAGCCGCGTAGAGCGCGATCGCATAGTGTCCGATCGACAGCAGGAAGCGGTCGCGTCCCTCCCACAACGTGTCCTCCGGCCGGTAACGAAGCGCATGGAAATAGGCGACGGCAAGCACGTCGGCGACACCCAGCGCCTGTCCAACATAACCTTGGCCCTGGACTTGACCCATCCGCACGGCGTGTCGGCGGATACGATAGGCTCGTTCGGCCAGGCTGACATTGCTGCCAGCGCGAGGCATCTCAAGCTCCGTTGTCCACTCAGCCATGGATTAGCATCCCACCGTTGACATCGATCACGGCGCCGGTGATGTAGCTGGCCAGATCGGAAGCCAGGAAGAGATAGGCGCCGGCTACGTCGCGCGCCTCGCCCAGCCGGCTGAGCGGGATTCCCTTGATGATGTCGGCGCGCATGGCGTTGGTCAGTTTGCCGCCGGTGATGTCGGTCTGGATCAGGCCCGGTGTGATGCAGTTGACGCGGATGCCTTCGGGACCGAATTCGCGCGCCATGGCCTTGGCAAGCCCCAGAACACCCGCCTTGGCAGCCGAATAGTGCGGGCCACCGAAGATGCCGCCGCCGCGCTGGGCCGAAACTGACGACATGCAGATGATCGAGCCGCCGCCATTTTCGCGCATGTTCGGGATGAATGCCTGGCTGAGATGGAGCACGCCGCGTAGGTTGACATCGAGGATGCGGTCCCAGTCAGCCGCGCTGATCTCCAGCGTCTTGACCGGCTGCGTGACGCCCGCATTGTTGCAGAGCACATCGATCCTGCCCAAGGTTTCTGTCACTTGCGCCGCCGCCCTCTTGCAGGCGTCGAGGTCCGCGACGTTGCACGCAAGGCCGATATGGTCGGGTCCAAGCGACGCAGCGGCGTCACGCGCTTGCCCGTCATCGAGGTCGAGTATTGCAACGCGAGCCCCGTGCTGTACCATCAGCGCTGCCGTGGAGCGGCCAATTCCCCGGGGGCCCGCGGCCCCCGAAATCACCACGGCCTTGCCCTTCAGCAACAAGTCGAACTCTCCTGCTATTTCTGTTTGCCGGCGATCTAAAGTCGGTAGAACCGGGCGGCGTTGTCATGGAACAGCGCGAGCCGCTCCTCGTGCGGGTGGGCGATCGTAATTTCCTTGAAGGCGTTCAAAATGGCGTCGAAGCTCGAGAACAGCTTGTCGACGGGGAAGTTCGTCGCGAACATCGAGCGGCCGACGCCGAAGGCTGCGATCGCCTCCTCGATGCTCGGCGCCGTCGACCTGCATGCCGGTGTGATTGAGAATGATCTGCACGTCGGGAAAGTCGCGCGCCAGTTCGAGGAACTCGCTCATCTGCGGATAGTAGAGCTGCGGGTCGAAGCTCAGCCCGCGCTTCGCCAGCTCCCGGAAGCCGCGCCGCCATTCGGGCGTACGACTGACCTCCGGCCGCGCCAGATAGGTCTTGGCGGGGTCGGGATGATAATTCATCGGCTGCCGCATGCCGCGGAAGTTCGGATATTCCATGTGGCGGTCGAGGAGGTCGCCGACGTCGGGTTGGGACAGGTCGGCATAGCCGACGATGCCATGCGGAAAGCCTCGCTTGTTGGCGATCTCCTGCAGCCAGCGCGTTTCCCCAACCGGATCGCCGGGATCGAGAAGCAGCACTTCGGCTCCGGTGGAAAGGGCACGAGCGATCCGGACGATCTGGCCTTCGTGGAGGGACAATTTGCGTGCCGGCATTATCGATGATCGCTTCGCCGATCGCTGGGTCGATCAGCTGGAGCGCTCCGAGCGCAGTTTCGCGCGTGCGGCGACGGCTGATCTGCGGCCAGCCCGACCTCGCATGCACAATGCCGATGTTTTCCGCGACCGGACAGCTCGGGCAACAGCGCCAGCTCCTGATGCACCACCGCGATGATCGGGCTGTTGTGGTCGGCCTTCGACGAGGCGAAGCCAATCTCGCCGGCTTCGCGTGAGGTCAGCCCTGTGACGATGCGGATGAGAGTGCTTTTGCCGGCGCCGTTGCCGCCCAGGAGCGCGTGGATTTCGTCGGCCCGGACCTGAAAACTCACACCCCGCAGGACACGGGTTGCGTCATAACTCTTCTCGATATTCGCAGCTTCGATCAGGGGCTTCCTGGTCAATACCTGTCCAACTCCCGGCACGTTGCCGGCGCTACCCAAGCTTTGGGTTGAACTCGGCTCCATCCTGTATCTCCTTCCGGGACCACTGTGCGACCGATTGACATTCGGCTCAATTTTCGTTTCTTAACATTCTGTGTAGCTGAGCTTAACTGACGAGGACGAGGTCAGACATCAAGTTCAATTCGATGACGCATTTCGAGGCAGTCGCGCGGCTCGGCGGCGTGGCAAAGGCCGCTCAGGAATTGCAGGTGACACCTTCGGCGGTTAGCCAGCAGCTGCGGCTGCTCGAACACCAACTCGGGGTGCGGCTTTTTCAGCGCGAAAAGCGCCATCTCTCGCTCACGATCGACGGTGAGCGGCTCTTCCAGACCACGACCCAGGCTTTCGAATCCATACGCGAGGTGCGTAATGCCATTGTGCGGCAGCGCGAAAGCTTCCAGCTTAGCCTGCGCGTCAGTCCTTCCTTCGGCGAGAAATGGCTGGCGCCGCGGTTGGCCGAGTTCAGCAAGGGCTATCCGAGCTGGAATTTGCGCGTCGACGCCACGCCCAATTTCTCGGATTTCGAAACGGAGGTCATCGATCTTGATCTTCGTTATGGCGACGGCGGCTGGGCCGGCCTTTATTCGGATTGCGTCGTCAACGATCTGATCCTGCCGATGTGCTCGCCTTCCTATCTTGCCGAACTGCGCGCGATCTCACCGGATCCGCGCGAGCAGCTTCGCCATGCGCGGTTGATCGACAGTGTGAAGGCCTATTTCCGGTGGGATTATTGGCTGCCGTGCAACGGTATCCAGGGCGCCCGCATGACGTATCCCTATCGTTTCGACCGTTCGTCAATGTCGGTTCAACTGGCGAAGGACGGTGCAGGTGTGGTCCTGGAAAGCACATCCATCGCATTCGAGGACCTGGTGTCGGGTTCTCTGGTTGCGGTCTCGATAGAGTTCGAGGTCATCGAGTTTCCGGGATACTGGCTGGTCTGTCCTTCGCGGCATATGAACCGGCGCGCGGTTCGCCTGTTTTCGGACTGGGTGTCACGCGTGGGTAAGCGCGACACCGATCTGGCTCGCCGGTTTCTGGCGGATAAGCAACTGCGCATATCGTTCGAACGACGGCCTCATTTCGGGGCACGGGATGACAAAGCGGCGCCAATGGCGTGAACAGTTCGGCGTTCAAGACATGGCAAGACGAAGATTGACAGCACGTTGCGGTTGAGGAGCTGGCAAAACGCAGGCTGTGTGCAAGCGAATGGGTTGGCCCCGCTTTTCATTTTCCGCGTAGCCTGTGCCTGTGGCTGCCCGCGCCACAAGGCGTTGGTGCACAAATGTGGCATTAGGCACAATCAGCTCTTTGATGCCGCATGCTATGTCGGCCTTGCCGGGCAGCGAACGGACTCCGGGCGTGCGCACGGCGCAGCCGATGGCGACCTCGGTCTGCTGAGCCGAAAAGGAGCGGGCTCGCAGGCGACGTCCGATCAGCCCCTTGTAGCGATTTCGGTGATTAATGAGCTGGTCAACCCGTCCTGATCTCACGCCCGCACAGCAATTCTTGTTCCTGCGAGCGAACCCGATTTGTGCGGGCGACGGTGCGTTGAATACAAAAGGCTTGACCTGGGAATGTCATGTTCGTCCCACGCCGTTGAGTCGGGAATATCGCGTCCGTCTGAGCTATGAGCGAGGCGGATCAGCGAAAGCTGTCGTGCTGGAACCGGACATTCAGCTTCTTGGTGGCGAGAGAAAATTACCGCACGTCTACCGTGATCCACTCCGACTCTGCCTGTACCTGCCCAAAGCGCATGAGTGGGTGGGGTCGATGCGCCTGGACCAGACCTTTATTCCATGGATTGCGACATGGCTATTCTACTTTGAAGAATGGCTGGTTTCTGATGAATGGAAAGGCGGTGGCGAGCACCCCGATCCAGATTCGAGCGAGGTCATCCGCCGGGCCGTTCGCCGGGCCACGCGGTAGCAAGGGGAGAAGGCAAACAAGGCCTCACTTTTCGGTATCGGTGCGCGGTGGCAGGGTACCTGCGCGTGCGTGGCGATGAAGCGCAGCAGCCGGTTGACGGGCTCTCAACCTCATCGGGTCAGGGACGATAGTGGCACAAGGTGTCATCTGACCTTTAGCCATGTTCTGGGCGCCCTTCTCGTACAAGAGTGTTGTCAGATACCTCAAATGCGTTGAACGTGACGGTGTGATCTATGCGGACGGAGAGCCAGATGGGGCTGATAAACCTAAGTCACCGCGAGAAGCAGGCCATCGGCGCGATTAACAGCAGCGAGCTTCATGACTTGGTTAATCAGGCCATCAGTTCAGAGCACCTCGGAAAACTCAGCAGCCTACCACTCTACGACTGCGGAGAGTACGTGGCCACCAAGCTTCGGTACTTCGATCGAGCGCTTGCGGCGTATAGGATCGCGAAGTCGGCCAAGAAGCGCGAAGAGACGCTATATTCCGCTCACAAGGCCGGCAGTGATCTGACTTTTGCGTTCGCCCAGATAAAGCAACGCATGGAGGTCGAGGAACGCGAGAGCCAGCTATTTTTTGTCTACGATCCGACGATGCCTCCATTTGGTCTGACCCAGAACATGCAGGTTCGCGTCAGCTACCGGTGGCGCCGGGCGACCGGGGATGAATGGACTTCCGGGTCCATTGTCTTCAAGCACAAGGTCCGGCCCCGTTTGGACTGTCTTGCACTCGCTCAGCCGAAGCCTAAGCGAAAGCCGAGCGCCAGGAAGCTTGCGGAGAACCGTGAGAGTGACCTGCATTACGAACGGGAGCACTTTGAGCGGTTGGCTCATTGGTCAGTGCGCGACTATTTCCGGGCGGGCCGTGACGGAGCGGGCATTCCAGGTCAGTTTGAGGTTAGGCTCGGTGACGATGACCGGCTGAACAATTTCAGCGCTGATTTCTGGGGGCGCAACGTGAGCTCCTGAGGACTAGTCGCCCGCTATCGCGTTCTGCTGAAAATTGACGGGGACGATCCGGTTGTTTGCAAGAAAGAACTCACCGAGTCCATCGCGGTCGCCATGGGTTGGAATGCGATGAACCGCCCGCGATCGCGACCTTATGTGCAGCGGTGTTTGGCGCTTTTGGCGGTGCGGAGCTCGCGGGTTTCGGAAGTTTCTGGTCGTCGGGCCGGGTCGCGTGCCACTCCTCGAGCAGGCTCTTCTTGTGGTCCTTCACGGCACGAAGGGCAGCAGCCTCGCCGCGAAGGCTGCGCTTGCCGGCCACGACGCGAGGTTCTTCCTCGATTGAGATATTGATGTCGCCATCCTGTAGTTGGACCTTCACGTGGGGAAAGCCGGCGTGCTGCGACTCGTTCGGGTAGAGCACCATCTTAAAGCCGGTGTTCGCCTTGACCGTCACTTCGTCGAGACGGACCGGCCCTTCGGGCAGCGTGATCAGCCCGTCCTCAAAGCTCTCCATGAGCGCGGCGTGA
Organism: Mesorhizobium sp. M0991; assembly: GCF_040318915.1. Classification (NCBI taxonomy): domain Bacteria; kingdom Pseudomonadati; phylum Pseudomonadota; class Alphaproteobacteria; order Hyphomicrobiales; family Phyllobacteriaceae; genus Mesorhizobium; species Mesorhizobium sp. M0991. The sequence continues at coordinate 52,614 of NZ_JAMYNE010000019.1, read as the reverse complement.
AGCGGCTTTGAAATCTCTAAGGTTTCTTGCTCGGGCAGGACCCCTTGAGAGGCGAGCTGACGAGCCAGAGCCGCCTCGACTTCCTGCGCATCTTCACCAGCGTCGATGAGTTGCCTCGCTGCTATCGGGTAGGCGCCCGTCAGGGCCTCTTCGAGCGCCATGCCTTGGTTAATCATGGGCGCGGCGATTTTTCCCACACGCTCGCCGAGCGCAAGCTCCACGCGGGAAAACTTCGGCAATTCGTCGGTCATCAGATCAACACTCCATATCTGAACTGTGCCTGCAATTGACTCTTCCGTCACGGGAACAAAGATAGAACATATCGAAAAACGGAGCCGAGCGCGACGGGCATGGCCATGTCCTCGAACAGTCGTGAATTGCGCGAACTTCGGGGGCGCATCGCACGCCTGGAAAGCGGCTCTGCACGCCGGCGCGAGATCCTACTCTTCGGCGTCCCCGAAATCGCTCGCGTGCTGCTGGGAGGAGGGCTTGCGCTGGGGGCGCTGCATGAGGTCGCCAGCGGCGCTAACGGGGCCATCGACGGAGCGGCCGCCACCTTGTGGGCGGCCGGTGTCGCCGCCCGAAAGCGCGGCCGGATCCTCTGATGCATCACCTGTCGCAGCACCCCGGTGGATTCGTCCTGACCCACGACCACCTCGATGAGCTGGTGCCGATCGAGCCGGTGCTCATGGCCGATCGGCAGGTCATCGAATGGGAGAAGGACGATATCGACATTCTCAAATTCATGAAGGTGGATGTTTTGGCGCTAGGCATGCTCACCTGCATGATGCGCAGCTTCGATCTCCTGGCCGAGGGGGCCTCACGCTCCACCTCGCCACCCGGCCGAGGATCCCGCGACCTACGCCATGATCCGCAAGGCGGACACGATTGGGGTCTTTCAGATCGAGAGCCGCGCGCAGATCTCGATGCTGCCGAGGATCAAGCCACGCGATATCGTAGATCCCAGGCTGAAGGTGGAGCCAATCAAAGTCAAAACCCGCGACTTCAGGTAGCATTTTGGCTGACTAAAACGTATAATCGACAAATTTCGGTTGAAAATACGAATACGGCACCCCATATTGCGCGAATGCTGTACCGCCTCGAAATCGAGAACTTCTATTCCATCCGCGATCCACAGGTCCTCGACCTGAGGATCGGCAAGAACGTGCCGGATCTGCCGGAAAGATTTGGTTCGATCTTCCCGCGCTCGGAAGAGCGTGTCGCCAAGGCGGTTGCGCTGTTCGGGCCCAATGGCTCGGGCAAGTCGACCGTGCTGCGTGCCTTGGCCTTCGTGAGCTGGTTCATCGGCGAGAGCTTCCAGCACAAGGGTCCCGGTCTTCCCTTCGAGCGCTTCAACGACGCGGAATCCGCCAATCGTCCGATCCGGCTCGCGATCGAGCTGGGCGGTCTGCTCGACCTGAGTGGCGCCGAACGCAGCGCGGAGGAGATCGCCGTCGCCGACGATGTCGGAACCTTCCGCTACGAATTGCACTTGCAACCCACAGATGGCGTGATCAAGACCGTCACCCACGAAGCTTTGCGCATGAAGAACAACGGCCAGGGCAAGTGGCAGCGCGTCTTCGAGCGGGATGCCGACCGTAAGGTCCAGGGATCGAGGATCTTTCCGCTCAGCGGCTTCTCGCAGGTGGTCGACAAGGTAAGGGAGGATGCCAGCGTCATCGCGACCTTGGCACTCTTCGAACACCAGGCCTCCAAGGTCATCCTCGAGGCCGCCGCCGCCGTCTATCGCAACATCCTGATCGACCGCACCGATCTTGGCGACCAGGCCGTGATCACCTACCTCGCGCAGAACCCGCCGGTCGTGGCGGCGCTCAACCGGGAGCTGCAGCGCATCGACCTCGGTGTCGAGGAGATGCAGATCGTGCAGGCAGCAACCGGACCGGTCGCACTGTTTCGGCATCAGGGTCTGCATGTGGATATGCCCTGGGGCCTCGAGAGCCACGGGACGCGTTCCTTCATCCGCATCTTCCCCCTGATCCTGCTCGCCCTGCAGCAGGGAGGGGTGGCGCTTGTCGACGAACTGGATCAGTCGATCCACCCGCTGATCCTGCCGGAGATCGTCCGCTGGTTTTATGACCCGGAACGCAACCCCTATGACGCGCAGCTATGGATGACGTGCCACTCGGCGTCCCTGCTCGACGATCTCGCCAAGGAAGAGGTGGTCTTTTGCGAGAAGGACAGCCGGGGCCGGTCACAGGTGTATAGCCTGATGGACGTTGGCGCCGTTCGCCGCACCGACAATCTCTACAAGAAGTATCTCGGCGGCGTGTACGGCGCAGTCCCCCAGGTTGGATGAGGATGCGCCGTCCGACCATAAGACCGAAAACGCCGATCTTTCTGGGCTGCGAGGGGGAATCCGAACAGGCCTATGGGCAGTTGCTCAACGATCTGCTGCAGGCCGCCGGCCGTCCGGTTCACCTCGAAGTCGTGAACCTCAGCCCGGGCGCGGGTGACCCCACCTCCCGCTTGCGCCGCGCCGCACAAGAGATCGAGCGGAGACGCCGGCGCCGCTCGGAATTCGCGCGTCGGGCAGTGCTCCTCGACATCGATCAGGTGCAGAACGATAACCAACGTCGGCAACAGGCCGAGCAGCTCGCCAACCAGCTGGACATCCGTCTCATCTGGCAGGACCCCTGCCACGAGGCGCTGCTGCTGCGTCACCTCAACGGCTTCGCCCAGCATCGGCCGCCGACCACGCAAGCATCGGGAGTCGCCCTGCGTGGTGCCTGGCCTCAGTACGACAAACCCATGACCAAGATCCTGCTGGCGCGCCGCATCGGCCTTACCGATGTGCGCCGGGCCGCTGCAGTCGAGCCCGTGCTCGCCGCCTTCCTCCACGATGTCGGGCTTCTGCCCTGACGCCTCACCTTGAAAGCACGCCGATGTACAACCTCTTCGTATCCGGATGGGAAGATCAGTAGAAAGGCGATCCCTGCGTGCTCGACGCCAGCCGCTGCGTTCGCCACCATGAATACACCGACGAGCAGATAGCCCAGCAGTTCGGCGCCCTGGACGAGGAAGCGCTGAAGGAACTGACTCGTCTGCCTTCCATCTTCGCTTACGAAGCCGGCTGCAAGCTCGACCCCAAATTCGGCATCATCCGCGAGGTCACCGTACGCCGCGGCCAAGTGCGGATCGAATACGAGATCATCCCTGTAGATCCGTTCCTGGTGGCGGCCGATTTCGATGCCCTCAGCTTCGAGCTCGATATCGGCAACTGGGAAATGAACCGCACGCATTGGGCGGTCAAGAATGTCAACCTGCCCAAGGAACTCCATGCCGCACGCGGCATCGTGCTGCCGTCATGGACCCAGCAGGCCGGGAGGGCCGTCGACATCACGCGGCACACTTTCGATGTCGGCCTCTCTTTCCCTGGTGAGGCGCGCGGACTGGTCGAGCAGGTCGCCCGCGAGCTTGAAGCACGCGTCGGCCCCAATGCCTATTTCTACGACAACAACTACGTGTCCCAGCTTGCGCGACCCTCGTTGGACACCCTCCTGCAGGACATCTACCGAAATCGGTCCAAGCTGATCGTTGTCTTCCTCGGCGAGGACTATCAGCGCAAGGATTGGTGTGACGTCGAATTCCGTGCCATCCGCGAAATCATCATGGGGCGCGAAGATCAGCGCGTCATGTTCGTGCGCGTGGACGATGGCGCCGTCGATGGAGTGTTCCGCACCGATGGCTATGTCGATGCGCGCCGTTTCGTACCGGCTCAGATTGCCCAATTCATCGCTGAGCGCGCCGCGCTCATTGCCTAGCCGTCAGCGAGCGCATTCGGCGGCAGTGCCACGCAGCGGCGGTCGACCATGACGTGGCGGCGCTTGGGCGCGCCGGGATCGGTCAGACGTGGCGTCACCGAGACAATGGCCACCTTCCAATCAGGCAGCCCCGGTTGCGGCGCTTCCATGACGCCCGACAATACAGTGAGGCCGCGGCGCTCGAGTTCGGCCACGCATTTCAGAATGTCGTTGTAGAGACCGCGCCGCCCACGCTCGGACGGCGTGGGGTCTTCCACAATGTCGGAGAGGATGAACGACGCCAGATCGAGCCACTCGCCGAGATTGTATCATCACATCAGGTCGGTAGATGAGATAGGCTTGGCACTTGGCAGCCTCGCGGATCCGTCCGTTCTTGAGCTGCCATTCGAGAATGGCGACACCGATTCAATCCGATCTTGTCTAACCCAAACGAAGGCGGAGACCATTTACGACTTACATCGACCCGCTCACGCCGCATCCTCGGGACGACGTTCGTGAACATCGGTCCGAAGGCTCGATATCAACCTTGAACGTCCCAGACTGTGGACCCTCCCGTCAGCCCATTTGCTATGCGGGAGTTTCACAGTTTGGTCCTGCGGTGCAGGAACGTCGGGCTTGGAAATGCGGACAAAAACGTCGGCGCGAAGTAGACTGATGCTTCCGCCCGCTTCAACTGCCAGGTCCCTTCTTCCGCCTCGCCTTTGCCGCACCGATGGCTAGGCTGCTTCTGAGAGCGAATCATCGCTCGATCATGGAATGGGCCTGAGGAAGCCAACACAATGAACGACGCGGCGTCTCAGATCGCGGCCTCGCTTGCCATCGACCTTGACGCGGGAACGCCGGGCCGGCGCGCGATCGCCGGCTTTCTCGTGCAGATCTTGCGGAGCGTTCACCTCGGCCTCGAGATGAGCATCGCGCTTTCGCCTGTGGACGGCAGCGCCCAGATGATTTTGCATCTCGAACCCTCCGACGGCGGGGACCACAGGCTTCTTCGCGGACCACGCGACATCGTCGAACAGGTGAAGATGCGCACCGGCCGGGGTAGATGGTCCAGCAGTGAGGTCGCCTCAAAGGTGTTTCCCGACTTGCTGCGTGCGGTTCATATCGCTGCCGACCAGACATTTCGCTTCGTCACCAACAACGGGGCCGGCCTTGCTACGCTTCAGGGCTACATCGCGTCGCGCGGGCGGGCTACTGGCAAACCACATCGATGGGGCTCTGAACGCCTGACGACGGCAGAGTTTGAGCGACGCCTCGCGAAATTTGCTGGCCTAGACCAGGTTACCGCCGAGTTGCGCCATCTGCTCGATCGGCTTGAAATCCACGTATTCAATCCAGCGGCGGCCCAAGACGAGATCGACAAGGTGCTTACCCCGCTCATCGAGCCCGGCGAACACGTGAGTGACAAGCGCCATCAGTTGATTGGCCAATTGATGATGCTCGCAACGAATGGGGCAAAGCTGTCGTCCGCAGACCTGCTCGCCCTGGTTAGTCCGCGAGCGCACCGCCTGCTTGCACATATCCAGTCCTTGCCGACGCTGCTCGGCAATCATCTGCAAGAGGACGCCCGCCTCATCGGCTACGCCGTTGAACTACAGGTGCGTCGAGCTCTGCCCGATGTCGTGGCCGATCTCGCCGTCCTCTCGGGCGAGTCCGGACAGGGTAAGACTTGGTCACTCGCACAACTCGCCTTCGAGCAGATCGATCGCGGCGAGCTCGCTATCCTCATGCGCGCGCCCGCGACAATCGAGGAGGTTCTCGACTTCATCGCGGAGCGGATCTGGCAACCGGCGCATCCGGATCTCGCGCCGATCGCGGTCATGGCCAAAAGCCTGCGCGAGGCGCTCCGTCGCGCCGACGGGACGTGGCTCACCCTCTATGTCGATGACGTGCAGGATCGGACCTTCGCGGAGCGGCTCGCGCGAGCCAGGTGGCACGAACATGGTGTGCGCATCGTCATCTCGGCCCAGCCGCGCATTACCGAGGCGATCCGCTCGGTTCGCCAAGATTTGCAGATCATTGAGATCGGCAATTTCCGGAGTGCCGAACTGCGCCGCTTCCTAACCGTACATGGGCATGCCACGGCGCTGGAGACCACGCCCGACGATGTTTTCGAACTGCTTCTGAAGCCGGTGCACGCTAGCATTATTGTTCAGTTACCCAAACGCGATGCTTGGGCGGGCGTATCAGAGTATCAGCTGTTCAACGCCTATTGGGACTACGCGAGCCTGGATGCCCGCGAGCAATTCGACCATCCCAGCGACCGACACTGCCTGAGGTCGCTGGCCGGCCAACTCCTGACAGGGCAAAGCCACTATCCTTGGCGTATCGGCGAGATGCGGGCCGCGGGGCTCGACGATCCCGCAATCCTGCGCCTTGAGCAGGTCGGGCTTTTACGGCGCGTGGTAGCCGACCGCATCGCTTTCGCCGCGGACCGAATGCTCAACTGGGCGGTCGCGGAATCTTTGGTCGAAGCAATACTGGAGGATGGATTGTCTCCGACGGAAGCCGAGGCCCGTTTTGCCTCGATCGACGTTCTGCGAACCAAGAGTGGCGAAGCGATCGGCACGCGTCTTGGCTATGTCTACTTCGACGCATTGTGGCTGCTCGCTGGCCAGAGCGAGCCCGAGTTCGTTGCCATGCTCATCCGTAAGCATATCGCGCGGATGCACCCGGAAGACCATGCCGAGGATCAGTGGACAAACGGCTTCGGCAGCCTGGGCCCGCGCATCCTTCCCGCCCTGGAATATCTCGCCGCCCACGAGCTCGGTGAAGAGGGTGATACGGAAATCCTGAGGAATCTTCCATTCGCCCTCGCCAGCATCGCAGTCGCGGATGCCCAGCCCGTCGAGGACCTGATCGAGCGCCAGATCACGTCGGGCGTCGAGCGCATCGTCGACATTGGAGTGCGGGCGGCCCGCATGGTGCCGGCTCCGAGAGCGCTTGACTCGATCTGGGGCGAGCACCTTGCGCGCACGGCCGCCTACGACGAGGCCGCAACCACATCGGATGTCGAGGTACGGTCGCTCGCGATTATCCGGCGGGAGTTGAGTTCCGATGCGCTGCGCATCGCCGTTGCCGCAGCCCCGGAGTGGCTCGACAAGAAGCTGGCCGCCGAAACGGACGTGACGGCGATCGACCAGCTGTTGTGGCGGCTCAAGGATGAGAAATCGGTTGACGGAGATACGGCGTCAGCGATTTGGAACAGGCATCGCGAGCGGTTGGTGGCCCTAATGACGTCCTCGAGCGCAGCGCTCGTAGAGGCAATAGGCCATTTCCGCGAAACGTCCTTGAGTACGGTACTTGACGCAGCCGGGACCGGTGCGCAGGAGTGGATGCCAGAGCGCATCTTGCGAAGCCGCGCACGGCTAGCGCCAAGCGATGCCATGCGGCAGCTGGCGGAGGGCAGCGACCTCTACGGCTGGAAAGCCTCCAATTGGTGGTTCGACTTACTGGCAGCGGCCGATCCAAAGGGCCTCGCTGACGCGATCCGCATGCGTGCGAGCAGGAGCGACGATCCACCGACCGAGCTCATCTTCTATTACCGCAACAGACCCGAGGCGATGAATGCCGAAACGCTCGACGAAGTTCTCGACGCTTTCACCGAAAGGCTCCGTGTCTTCAACGGGACCGGAAATCCCAACCGAGAGGAGGGGCGACTGCATCACCCCTTGGACTTCCTTCCTCGCCTCTGTGAACCTTGGCAATTCGACAGACTGAGAAGTCGTGCCGGCACGGCGCTCGAGGCCGAATTGCTGACGTTCGCTGCACGGCGTCGCGGCCGCATCGATATGACGCGCGATGTGACCGGCGGCCATTGCGAACGCATTCTGGCGATGATCGCTGGGCCGGGGTTCGATGACTTGGTGGTGGCCGAGCTCGCAAGACCCAATACCTTTGGTCGCCAGGATGGCTTTATCGCCGCCCGCTGGTCTGAGGCACACGCCGTCACGAGGTCGCTGTCGGCAGCCCTGGTGGACCCCGACGCCCAGTCCGTTGGCCAGGTCCTGTACATGGAAGCGCTCGCCGTACACGGTTGCGACGCGCACATCGAAAGCATGGTTCGAACCGGCTCCCCCATCTATTTGAATGCTGCGGAGATGCGCTCGTCGAACGGCCGGGACACCTCGGCGCTCCGCCTCCGCATCACGAACCTTCTCGCAGCTGGCGACGCACAATCTCTCGACACTGCCGCAGCTCTGACTGGCTTCCTACGAGCCGCGGAGGATGCGTCCCGCCTAGTCGCAACCTTCCTGGAACCAGGGACCTCCCGCCAAATCAGAATCAGGATACTGGCGTCGTTTCGGGCGCTGGGCTTCTACACGCCCAGAGTGCTTCCGCTGGCGCGCGAGATGATTGCCGGGCAGATCCACCAGGAGGCACACCTCGTCGCTACCTACCTCGGCGAACACGGAGACGAAGATGCCCGGCGCGCCGTTATTGACTGGCTCTCGGAGCAGGACATAGGGAGTTCATCATGGTCGGGCCAAGGTTACCTGCGCCCGCTCATCGACCACCCCGAGGGCAGGGCTGCGGTCGTCAGCTTCTTGCGGCGCTCGCGGACCAACGGGCACCTGATCGTTGACGGAGGGCTTATGCGACTGCTGGCCGAGGCGGGCGACAGCCGGGCTCGAGACGAGCTGCTGCGCGCGGCTTACCGCCACTCGGGGTTTGACCGCGGGAACGCGATCGCGGCCATTCGCTATTTGCGGAATGAGGATCCGGACGAAGCCTATTTCGCCGCGCAGCGCTTGCTCACTCGCCACGAGGTACCAGCTTCGGCCGACCTGATGCTTGAGATCGACCCAGATCGCGCCGGCTCGGAACTCCTACTCCGCTACCGAGACGCAAAGCCTTCCCTTCGATTGGAACTCGAGCGGCGTCTTCGGCTGCATCTGGGGGGCGATAGGCTGGCAGCGCTACTCGCCCCGCTGGCGAACTCGCAGCGCTCAAAGGACCGAGTCTTGGCGGCTCAGGTAGCCACCGTCATCCCTTCGGCTGTGATGGTACCTTGGCTTGATCAACTCGCAGCCGAAACTCTGCCGGCCGTAAGCGATGCCGCCCGCGTGGCGCTCCGTCAACGTCACCTTGAAACGGCCGCGTTATTGCATCGCGATCGGCTGCTCGATTCGCCGAAACCTATCCAATGGGCTCGCTTGGTAAAAATCATGGAAATCGTCGATCCTTATTATCTCTGGGCGCGCAACGATCCGGTCAGCCTCAAGGGCGTCTTTGAGACGCTCCCCTATGAGTTTGTCGTCGAGGCCCGCCAGCTCCGTACGCGACTTCTCAAGGACCGAGAGAACGCGGCCAGATCGGACAAGGATCGTTGACGCGCCGCGAGCACAGTTGTGTGCAGCTCGGCTAAGATGGGTTCGATGTCTGGACCCAGATGGAATAAATAGAGCGCACTTGGTCAGGTCTGGTTTGTGCTGGTTCAAGCCTTCGCTGCCCGTCACGGGTCATGTAAGATAAGGCTCGTGGCGACCTCAGAGTCCGCTATTTCCAATTCGGAACCAGAAAGAAGTCCACTTCCGGGCAGCAAGGCAGCCGGCTGCAAAGCGCCTCGGCCATTCTCACCTGTTTTCAGCGAAGTCAGAACCTGCCGACCGTTCAGGTGAACTAGAACAAAGTGTTGTGCCCACTTGATCGGGAGGACGACTCCCTGCAAATCATCTCAATGGTGGAACAGGAGTCCAGCTCCGAAATCGCGCGCGGTTCGAGCCCAGCATCGCGGGGGCCAGCCGGTGCCTATATCGAAGGTGAGCTCGGCGCGCTATATCTGCTTGCGCTGCTGACGGGCAATCGGGCACCGGGCTTGCCTGACGCCCGGGTCGTCAGCATTCGGTTCCAGGGCACGGAGCAGGGATTCAAGCTCGATGACCTGATAGTTTCGGGCGTGGGATCGGCGGGCGACTTCATCCTCGAAATCCAGTCGAAGCGGGATATTACCTTCTCGCCTGGCGATAGCGTCTATCAGGACGTCGCGTCGCAAATTGCGCTGAGCACGGTGGGTTCTGTCCCGGAGGACCGGCATCTTCTCGGCATCGCGACCCAACGGACCAGCCGCAAGATTTCGGGCGCCTATCAGGATGTGCTCAAATGGGCGCGAACTGCGGATAGCGCAACAGCGTTCTTCAACCGCATCGACGCCAAGGGCGTCGCGAGCAAGGACATGCGCGACTTCGTCGCGACGACGCGAAAGCATTTGATCGCCGGCGGTATCGCTGACAATGACCAGGCGATCTGGTTGCTTTTGCGGCGAATGCTCATCCTCGAGTTCGATTTCGAAGCGATGGCGCCGATTGCCCGGGCCCATGGTCTGGCGCTCGCGCGGGTGGCGCTGGCAGACGAGGATGTCGCCCGTGCCGAGGCGCTATGGAGCCGGCTGACCGACCTGTCGATCAAGACCGGAACCACTGGCGGTAAAATTGATCGAGATAGCCTCAGGGCCGATCTCGCCGAGGCAGGGTTCCGGCTTGCCGGCGACCGCGATTATGGGCTGGCACGCGCCAAGCTAGCCGAACTCGCGCGGAATACGCTTTCCCATATCGGGACGAGCGTGGCGGGTGTGACCTTGCCACGATTGGAAGCTGTCGCTGCGGTGGATGACGCGTCCGAAGCGCATCGGTTCATCGAAATCCGTGGCGATTCCGGTGTCGGTAAGTCCTGGGTGCTTCGGCACGTCGCCGAGCGCGTGGCGCGCCAAGCGCCGATCATCGTGCTTGACTGCGACTCGACGCCGGCAGGCGGCTGGCTACCGTTCTCTAACGCGCTCGGTATTCCGGGTTCGGCGGGCGAATTCCTGACCGATCTGGCCGCTAGCGGCGCCGCGATGCTGTTCGTCGACGGCATTGATATGTTCGACGATCGAGGCCGCCAACGCACCATCATCGAGCTCATGCGCGCGGCGAGCACGATTCCGGGTTTTACAGTAATCGCTACCACGCGCACTGCCGGCCATGTCGATATCGAACCTTGGCTCGACGAAGAGATCGTTGCCGCCCTGGGCGGCGTGCAGCCGGTACCCGTCGGCCCCTTGTCGGACGATGAAGTCGCGATTCTAGTTAATCAGGCGCCGGATCTTCGGCTGTTGCTTGCCCCCCAACATCCCGCCGCCGGTCTTGCTCGTAATCTCTATCGGCTATCCCGGTTGCTGAAGGTGCCGAGCGCGACCGAGGTTCGGACCGAAGCAGCAATGGCCGATTCGTGGTGGAAGAGAGCGGACGGCGCGTCGGCTGCGGAGGTGCGCGCCGCGCAGCGGCTGCTGGCAGCGCTCGCGGCGAGTGCCATAAAGGGAGAAGACGGGGTCGAGCTGACCGAGGATTCTTCTGCTCGGACGCATCTGCTTGAGGCACTGACGCTCAAGGAAGTGCGCCGCGACCGGCTAAACTTCTATCACGACGTGCTGCGCGACTGGGCGATCGGGAACTACATCGCAGAGAATCCGAGCCGTCTGGCCGCACTCGATCTGACTGTGCCGGTATCGCCGCGTGTGGCGCGCGGTATCGAGTTCGCCGCACGTCTCGCGCTCGAGACGGGGGCAGATTGCAGCGCCTGGACCGATCTGATCGCTCATCTGTCTCCGCGAGGGGCGCACGGATCATGGCGGCGCCAAGCCATCCTCGCCTTGCCGCGGTCGGAGGCCGGCTTCGAATTGCTCGAAAAGTGCAGCGCTGGTCTATTGGCAGACGACGCAGCTCGCCTTATCGAATTGTGCACGGCGATCGCGGCGGCCGAGACCGTGGCGACGGCAGACTTGATGACGATGCCGGACGGCTCCAAGGTCAATCTGCCGCGCTCGTATCGTACAAATAATACCGGGTCGGCAGTTCTGGTCCTGCGCTGGGTGGTGGCGCATGCTGCTGAGATTCCAATGTCGGCGATCGGCGCGGTGGTCGAGCTGGTCCAAATACAGGTCTATTTCCTCAAGCACCTTCGACCGTTCGCCGAGCAGACGGCCATCATGCTGTTTGGCTGGCTGCGTCAGCTTGATGTTCGCGACGCCGAGGTGACGATCCCCGGAGAGCGAAGCCTCGGCCGGGCGGCGAGCGACGCGTCGCGTAGCACGATAGAGCAGTTGCGCCTGATTGCGGTCTTGCTTGGCGAATTCGCGCCCGATCAACTGAAGACTTATTTAAGGGAGCTCGGCGCCGAGGGGGACAGCTACAAGGTCAAGGCGATCCGGCCGTTTTCCAAGGTGATCGCGCCGGTTGCGCCGGCCGAGCTTACGGACCTCATACTGTCGAGCCTCATTGACAAGCGGGAGCGGCGCGGCCGCCATGACCGCTCGATGGAGCGAGCCTTCACCTTCGCCGACAGCGACTATCTGCCGGCCTCGCCGGCGCAGCCGCCATTCCTCGATCTGTTGGAGTCCGGCGCTGCTGAAGGGTTGAGGCTGATTCGGACGCTGGTTGCGGAAGCGATAGCGTTCAACACCGACGGGTTTGCCCCGGAAGACGACGGCTACACCGTCGATCTCGGCCATGGCCCGCGCTTCTTTCCCTGGACTTCGAGCTACTTGTGGTCTCGCGACCAGAGCCACGAATATTCCGCGGCCTCCGGACTGAAGGCCCTCGAGGCGTGGAGCCAGCAGCGCCTCGACGACGGTGTACCCGTCGATGAAGTGCTCACCGACATCCTTGGACCCGAAGGCAGCTGTGCGGCCTATCTGCTGGTCGCAATCGACGTACTGCTGTCGCATTTCAGTGTCGGTCGTGACGTTCTCGCGCCGTTTATCGCAGCCCCTGTGCTGCTGTCTGCCGACCGCGCGCGGCAGACCCATGATCAAATCGGGTCGGGAATTGATTTCCCTATTGGGAAAGAGCCGGATGGAAAGGTCAAACTCGCCGACTTGAAAGCCCGCCCGTCACGGGGTGCGTCCTTGCTTGACATCGTCCCCAATTATATGGGCGACGACACCATTGCGAACCGTCTGCGTGAGCAACTGGGCGCCGCGATCGAGAACTTGGAGCCCTATGAGCCTTATTCGAACTGGGGCGATACGCGGTTCATCGCCCGCTGTGCCAACAACATGCTTCAACGGTCGAACTGGACAGACATCGGGGAGGGGAAGCTGGCCTATCAGCCGCCGGCGGATGAGGCCGCCCATCTTGCGGCGATGGAGAAAACGCGGGGCGAGTTCCTTCGATCTAGCGAAATCGAGGCGCGCGTCAGTCTGGCTATGGGCGGAGAAGGCGAACACGCCAACGCCTCAACGGCACGCGATGCGGTCGAGTATGCGGAGGGCGATCTTCCCGACGACAGTGATACCGATGCTCTCAAATCGCGCTCGACGAGGCTGGTCACGACTGCCCTGCTGGTAGCACGCGATGGGGATGACGATCTGCTCGTGACGCACGAGAAATGGGTTCGTCAGGTCATCTCGATCGCGTTGGAAGAGCAGTCCGATCGCGGGGGTGGTTCGCAGCTTGCGCTGCGCTTCAACCGCCCGGCGATCGCGACGCTTGCGCTGATCCATCTCTGGGGGCGCAAGGGGAGCAAAGCGGACCGAGATGCGCTGATCCGGCTCGCGACCCGCAAGGACCGCAGCGCCGCGCCGGCATTTTCCGCCGGCCTTGCGCGGATCCTCGAGATCGAGCCCAGGCTCTTCAAAGCGGCGATGCGCGTAGCCTTCGCAAGCACGACCTGGCGCTGGAAGAGCTATCAGGAGGAGGACGACGCCGAGCATGCGCGTTTCGAAGCAGAGCGGGCCGCGGCAATCGATGCAGCGGTCGCAGCCGAGGTCGCCTGGCTGGATGGCGGCGCCGAATCTGCGTGGCCGACATGGCCCAAGGAGCGTCCACATCTGCGTCGCGGCTCGCGTATTCGCGTTCCTAGACCAGTCCCACCGGCACAGTTCGACGAAGACGAGGCGATTGAGATCGTCCACGTCGACAGCGCGGCTGCGGCGCAGTGGCTGGCGATGATGCAGGCCGCGCCTAAGGGATCGATCGGCTGGCGGCAGGAGGTGGTCGCGGCCTATGCTGACTGGACCGCGCGGATGAACGGGTTGGGGCTGTCGGTTGATACCGAGATCGACCGCGATCCCCACGACTGGAACCTGCACTATTATGCGCTGTTCGCCGAGCGGCTACTCGACGGAACGCCTATGTCGTTCGATTCCGATCTGAAGCTCGTGACCGATTTGCCAGACGAGCCCTTCTGCGAGGTCGCGCAGACGGTCATGCATGCGGCCGACGCGCTCTATTTCAATGATCTCCAACGTACCGCTTCTCGGCCTGCCGATCTGCGCGCCAAGCTGGTGGAGCGGGTGATCGCGCTCAGGCGGTGGGAATATGCCGGCGATCCGGCCAGCTCGCGGATCGACATAGAAAGTGGCGGCATCATCGCGAAGATGCTCCTCAATACCCACGATCCATTTAACGGACGCATAGCTATCTCCCGCCATTTCTCTTCGACCGCATCGAGCCGCTGCTAGCCACAATGCGCCCCCTGCTGAGGGGCGGGCCGACGGTGTTCGTGGCGCTTTGCACTATGAAGCTGCTCCTCGTTGCGCCCCGGGCGCGACACCTCGACTTTGTCCTCGATGCAGTGGAGGCCTGGTTCGATCGCACCCGCGCGGCGGGCCTGTGGATCACCGCTGGCATCGGTGGTCGCGTCGTGCGCTGGTTCGATGCCGTGTTCGCCGAACAACCGAGCCTGCTGATCCAGGCGCATCCCGCGCGGGGCCGGATCGACCGCGCGCTGGGCAATCTGATCGGGGTTGGCGTCGCCGAGGCGCATGAGCTCGAGTTGCGGGTGGAAGCGGCTGCGGGCGACCCACAGGCATCGGTCGCGCGTCTGGATGGGAGAAGCTGAGTAGGTCCTCCTACGCGATCGGCGCGCAAGGCGAAATCGCGGGACATCAAGCATCGGCTCAAACAGCTCGGCCAGCGGAGGGTGAGTCGGATTGCAGATTAGCGTTCGCGCCGGCCAATGTGAAAATGGAAGCGAAATATCTTGCGCTGGGGTAGATATTGCTCCGCCCGCATAATTGCTGGCTATCTTTCGCTGTGCCAAGGCTGAGCTCGTGGATATTCTCGACTCACAGATCAATGCGCCGAGCAAGTGGCAAACCTTCGAGGACCTGTCTTGCGCCTTGTTCGCGGAAGTATGGAGGGATCCAACCGCGCAGAAGAACGGCCGGATCGGCCAACCGCAGCACGGCGTCGACGTATACGGCTCGCCCGAATGGAAGCCGGGTACATACTTCGGTGTTCAGTGCAAAGGCAAGGACCAAGGCTTTGGCGGAAAGCCAACTAAGGCCGAGTTCGATATCGAGCTCGGCAAAGCAGAGGCGTTCGCACCACCACTCGGGAAATGGTATTTTGCGACGACTGCCGAGGTCGATGCGGATCTCCAGGAGCACGCCCGCACTGTCTCCGCGGATCGGGTTGCCGTCGGCAAGTTCGAGGTAGATATTCTTGGCTGGGGCGCTCTCAAAGCCTTGCTGGCAAAGCATCCATCGGTCATCCGCCAATTTTACCCTGAGCTTGCGGCAGGCGCGGCTGATCTCGAGCGTGTGGCTGAGGCCGCCGAGGCCGCCTTGGGGTCAATCGAGGACCGCTTGCGCCGCGGCAGTGAAAGTCTCCAACTGCCCCGGTCGCATCTCGTTGCGCGCGCGTCGGTCTATCTTGCTGAGCATAATATCGTCCGCGTCACAGGTGAGGGCGGAGGTGGCAAATCGGCTATCCTGAAGCGCCTGGCACTTGAGCATTTGGGTCCGCTTTTTGTTCTGAAAGACAATAGGGTTCGGGCAGGCTCGCTCGCCGAATACCTGGTGCAACTCGGGATCGGCGAGACACCTACAAAGCTGTTCGAGCGCCTCGGACGCGGTGGCAATTTGCTGGTCCTGATCGACGGGGCCGACCGACTCCTGCTCTCGGAGCGGCGCGGGGTCGTGACCGACCTGCTGGCGCTCGCGGCACGTTATCTGGATGCCGGCAATTGGCGGATGATTACTTCCGCTCGCGCATATCAAGACCGGGACTTGGTGCTCGCCGCTCTCGATGACGCGGGGATCAGCAAGTCGGCGAGCCTTCCGGTCGATGCGATAGAAGAGGAGGATTGTGAAGCAGTTGCGGAAGCGTTCCCGGCCTTTGCATCTTTACTCAGACGGAATGATCTTGCCCAGCAGAACCGGCGGCTCTTTCTTCTTCGCGAGCTTTTAAAACTCGACGTACCGCCCGAGGGGCGCATTACCGAAATGGATTTAGCAGGAAAATGGGCTAATGCAGATCAGAATGATGCCCGCTTAACCGTTTGCCGGACCAAGGCTCTGTCGCAGATGGGGCGGTGGCTTGTCGAAAATCCGACGCGCGCGCCTGGGAGCTCCGTTTTCGATCCGGAAGGAGCGCTCTGCCTCATAAGCGAAGGCACGCTGCTTTCAGACCCTCGTGCCGACGCAATCACGCTTGCTTTTGACGTACACGAGGATTGGCTCATCGCCCGTGGTCTGCTGCCCGACTGCGACCGGCTTGGCGAACGTTTGCGCGACAGCGGTGAGCCGTTGTGGTGGCTTCGAGCGGTTAGGCTCCTCGGACAATTGTGTCTCGAGCAAGGCCACTATGTCCGTTGGCGCGAAGTGTATGCGGCGCTCGAAGCCGACACCTCAATAGATCCTGCCTGGGCTCGGGCCTGGCTCGTCGCGCCGCTCTATACCGAAGCCTCTAGCGCAATCCTTGACGATCTCGGTTCCGCCCTCGAAGCCGATGACTTCCGGCTGATCCGCCGTCTTCTTGACTCGCTCCTCGTATCCGAGACAAGGCTAGACGAAACGCTCCTACACTCTCCTCACCTTGCCCATTTTAGCGAAAGCCAACGCTACGCGATCGCAACCTATGGCAAGCAGCCGGTGTGGCGAAGCTGGGTTCCATTTCTACGTTGGTCGCTGCCGAAATGGTCCAATTGGCCGAAGAGTCTTGTTCCTCAGCTTGCCGAACCTGCGCGCGTTTTCTGCCGAGCAACGCTCAACTTCCCGAACGCCCATAGCCAGGCCATAGGACAGATCGTACGCCCTTGGCTGGATGAGATCGAGGAATGCCGTCACCTGCTCGGTTGGAGCGATAGACGCGAGCCTTTCGGGATCGATTTGCCGGACCGCGACGCTTGGAAGCTAATCGAAGAGAAACTTCGGCAGGCTCTGATATTCTGCGCTGAGTCGGACGCGCGCGGTGTCGAAGCCTATCTCGCGCGTCTGGCTAATGATCGGCGCCTCGGCAGCCCGCGACGCAAGTTGCTGAAATCCCCTGGTTTCCTGGCAGGTAAGTTTCCAGCCACGTGGGCCAAGCTTTGCGCCTGCCATTATCTGCCGCCGCGACGCCGCTCGCGTAACGATCAGTCGATCCTCGGGCGTGAGCTATTTAGTTTTTCCGACGCTCATAGCTCGGGGCTCCCTGACGGTCAGAGTTGCTACCCGCCTGGCCCATCACGCGCGGGTTTCCTTGAGTTGTTCGAGGCCGACGAAGTGTTGGCGCTGGATCTTTTCCATCGAATCGAACGGCGAGCCTCGGTCTTCTGGCGCTGGTACGCCCGCTGCCGCGACGGGGAACAACCGCTTGCGCTGACGCTCAAAATCGATGGGCATACCATCGCTCTCTGGGGTGACGAGACCGTTTACCGCTGGTCCCGAGCCGTACTCGGATCAAATATCCTGGGTTCGATGCATCTCGCGCTCGATGAATGGATGCATCGGCAAGCATCCAACGGACGGGATGTCGGCGACCTTATTAGGCTCGCTCTACAGCCCAACGGTCTGGTGGCGACGGCGGGTCTGTGTATTTCTCTCCTCAAGGCGCATGTAAACACGCCGGGTGCGATTGATCACGCTGCGCCATTTCTCGGGACGCCGCGGTTCTGGAACTACGACATTCGCAAGCATATCGACGACCAACAACCGGCGCATCGCATAAGCTACAGTTTCTCAGAGCGTGATCACCACTTCGATCAGGTCGAGGCGATCTTCGAGCGACATAAGGCGCAGTCGCCGATGTCGCACACGTTGATGCTTCCATTCCGCCTGAAGGCGGGCGAGACAGTCCAAGCCGAGTTCGACGCCTTGCGTGGCACGTGGAGTTTGGAGGATCTCGCCGAAGATAAGCGACAGCCGGCCGATTCATCATGGGTCGCGGCGAACGGGGAGCGGTTCGCACGCATCCTCTCCGACAGCGACCAGAATCAGGTCGAGATCAGCTACAATGAGGCCAAGCAGCGTATCGAAGCCCATATCAATCCTCCGGCCGAGCAGCTCAAGGTCATCGAGGCTGCAGAAGAAAACCGCCGCAGAATGGGACAGGTAAATCGGTTGGCGATGTGGGCAGTCCACTCGCGCGAGAAAGGTGGTATCGAGGAAGGCTTGACCCTCGAAGAGGCTATCGAACTAGCTGATCAAGTGATGGCCGAACCGCCCGAGGATGCCGATGATGGCGGATTCGGACTGGCCCGAAAGATGACCTCCTTCGCCATTGTTGGAGCAGCAGCAATTGTCGTCGCAAGGGCCGACATGGCGTTTCTCGATGCAAGGCTCGAATGGGCTCGCGAACGGCTTGAGGCGGGTTGTCAGAATCGGCGCTCGCCAGCGGAAGAACACTTTACTGTTGATGAGGCGCTACTCAGCTTCGACCCTCAGGATATAGGAGCATGGGGGCTCGCCGCGTATGCCTGCCGCCAGCGCAACGACGCCATCGAGCGGCGTGTCCTCGAACTTGCCGTCGATCGGCTGCATGGCCTTCAAAAGGCAGTGCTCGATGGACTTCTCTGGGACGCAAACCCGGACTTTGCTCGCCGGGTGACCTTTGCCACGCTGGATGTATGCGTGATCGACATCGGCCATTTCTGGTTTCAGGGCAGCGAAGAAAGGGCTGCGAGACGCATGGCGAGGAGGCGATTGAAGATTATCAAACGCGCTGCAACGCCATGTCCGGCAAACCGAGTTCCAGACCTTCCGCCGGCACCCTATCGGTCTCAGTGGGTACGCGGTCGCAAATGGTATCATCCGCCGCGCCGCGTTCGGCTGATCTCGCCTGTCGTGCTCGACTGGGGACGCGTGGCGGAAATTCTAGCCCGCCTCGACTGGCGTCGCCTTACGAGCGAGGCAACGGGGCGCGACGCTTTCGCGACCTATTTGAAGGGCCTCGTCGAATGGACACGGGACTATTCGGAAGACGAGGAGCCGCGGCAGCACGACCGCCGCTATCCCTTCGAATGGGCCCACAAGATGGCGAGCGAGGTCGGGCGCTTTGCGGCCTTCCACGGCGATGGGGCGATCTGGAAAAGTCTGACCCGGTTTGAAGAACGAGATCACGGCCGGGAACTCGTCGGCAACTATATGGAGGCGATCGCCCACGAACTAATGGTCAGCGAGCGGAGGCCCGACGCACGCTTCTGGTTCGCGTGGAAGCCCGCGGCGGAATGGGTCATGGCGACGGCCGTCCCATCTCGGCAAACCAATTATGATTCACTCGACAATTGCGTGGAGGCTGCAGGGTTCGTGGGCCCTTGGTCGACTCCAATTCCGCCCGGTTGGCTACATCTCGCAGATCTTCTGGAATGGATCGACACCTGGCAGCAATCGACACTTCATCTCCGCCGAGCGGCGTGGTTATCATTGCGTGTGGTCGAACGCATGTCGTTGGACGAGCGAGCTTCCATCTATACGCGATGGCTCGCCCGCCTTGTCGAGGCGCATGGCCGCGATCCGAAATTCTGGCAATATGATGATCTTGGCGACCGCGCCGCCGCGCTCGCGAAGCCGTTGGCCGATCACGCGGGCTGCGACAGGCCCGAGATCCGGCGCATATTGGCCATTATGGCCGACGCTGGTTCGAACGCTGCGCTTGCGATTGTCCCATTGTTTGCGCAGCGGAAGGGCCGTTAGCCAGGTCGCTCGACATCTCCGCGCTTCCCTAGCCCGGTAGATGTCGCCTGCTAACCTATCCGAAACCGAGCCATGCTAAACTTAGGCCTGACAAGGATGCTCTAACGGGTATAGTTCAGTCCGGACTGACCGTCGTTCGGCATCGGCCTGAGCAAGGTTGGACGCGGGGCTTTCGAGCAAGCGGAACAGCAGCTAATCGCGCAAAGCGCGCGGCTCTCGATTCCTGAAATCGATGCTCTCGCCGACGGGTTTGCACATGGCACCATCCAGCTGAACGACCTCCTGCATGGGCTGCTGAAATAATGGGACAGGCCAAACAAAAGAAGAGCCGCTACCAGCAACTGCTGGAGGACAACCCGCTGTGCTGCCTTTGTGGAGGCGTGACCAAGTCGTCCACGGTCGACCACATCCCGCCTCAGGCGTGCTTCCCGCGTGGGTTCTTCCCGGAGGGTTTTGAGTTCCCCGCGTGTGAGGCCTGCAACGGCTCGACCAAGAGGGAGGACCAGATATTCGGCTACTACATGCAGATGGGAAACCCCGACCTGTTCACCAACGACTTGTGGTCGATGTGGCGGCTGCAGGATGGCATCAAGAACAACTATCCGGCCGCGCTCCTGAACACCAAGCTCAGCAATCAGGCCAAGGCGGCGGCACTGGCTGAAATGGGGATTCATGTGCCAGCGGACGCCGATTTGTCGAACATGCCGTTGGCTGGTGTGCCTGCAGAGTTTCCTGCGGCGGCCACGAGGATCGGGCGGAAGATGGCGTGTGCGATCTACTACAAGGAAACGGGCGGCAAGTTCCTTACGAAGAAGCACTACATCTGGACCGCAACGGTTCACAGCAGCCATCCGCGCGCGTCGCAGCTAACCGACTACGTGAATAGGATGTTGCCTGAAAAAGAGGTTGGTGGCCGGGGCAACATCAAGGATTACGGCAGGCGGTTCGGTTACCGTTACGGGTACAAGGAGAAGGGGGACTTCATGATCTCCACCTCGCAGTTTGGAGTCGGGTTCATCACGATCTGTACCAGTGGCATCCTTGATAAGGGCAAAGAGCGGATACCACCCGAGGAGCTTCAGACCATTTTCCCGACGCCCAAAGAGCGGGCAGCTGTCGCTGATGCAAAGGAAGCGGAGAAGCCCGCAGCTGCCCCAAAGGCTTGATTGAGCCTAGTCCTCTACGCTGACGCTCACTTTGCCCGGTCCGTCATCGATATGTCGGCGTATGACCTGCCCGATGTCCGACCTGCCCTGCATCTCAAATGACAACGCGAGCTGTAGCAACTGGTAAGCGTTGCCGTTATCTTTCATGAACTGCACGAAAGCCTCGACCACAATTTGGTCGAACGAGCTGCCAGACGGGGCGTGCGCAATCACTCTTCTGGTGAAGTCTTCGATTTGGACCTGTGGAACGGCAGCAGTTAGCCGCCGCACCGTCTCCGGGCCGGTAAGCAACTGTTGCCGCGCCTTCTCCCGCCTCTTCGCTTCCAGCGCCTCCGCGGGCGTCACCCTGAAGGCAATTTTCTGGGTGCCCGTCTTGGCATCCGCCTCATAGCTGAAATCGAACTCGATACCGTTCTTGATAGCCGTGTCGGCGAGACGGAGGCCTGCCTTCGCAACCTTCGACATATGCGGCAGCTCAATCAGCGGACTTTGAGGCACCGCATGCGTGCCTTTGAAGAATCCCTTCAGTCCTGATGGCGATCCGGAGGTCCGGAGATGGCGCAGTGCCCGTTCCGGCGGCCAGCTCAAACGGCAAGATCTGACCCTAAGCGGCCTCTTGCTCTTCGATAGGTGAGTGGCAGCTTTGCGCCTGATCGCAGCCGTTCACGTTGGTTCGCCCAAAGCCAGAAAGCGGACATTCTCGCGATCCACCTTGGGCACGATTGCACTAAGTCACGGCCACATCGCATCTGAATGCCAAACGGGCGGCGCCAGGATGCTCGTACTGGAGAAGGCTACGCAGCTTGTCGATCGTGACCGGCAGATCACGCACGGACTTGCCGGTCACGTGGTGGATGGCGTTGGCTACGGCGGCGGCAGTACCGACTATGCCAAGTTCGCCGGCCCCCTCACGCCAAGCGGATTTTATATCGAAATCCTACTCCTCGAAGAAAAATGACCTCTGCGTCATGGATATCGGCGTTCACCGGCACGCGGTACTCGGTACGGTCATGGCTCATTGGCCGGCCCAACAGGTGGTCCACAAAGGTCTCCTCATGGAGGGCATGGAGATAGACATCACGACGAAGCCGAGGATCTGGCTGCAGGCAGTCCTCAGATTGATGATGCGTCCGGCTTCGCATACGATGACGATGCGGGGAGGACTTGCGGTTCTCTGGCGATGTAATACCATTCTCTTGAATGTGCATCACTGACTTGCGCTGAAATTCTCTTTAGAGACATACGATGACGCTTTTCACACGATATCTATTTCAGCGCATTCCGCTTTTTGTCATATCTGTATTTTATGTTCTTTTCAATTTTCTAGCGCCACCGCAGGTTTTACATATCTTCAGCATATACCTGCGCGACGAGCGCTATGCCTCGATATTCTTCTTTGCTTTGCCAGTATATGTAACCGTGGCCTTCGCCATCTCATTCGTCGACGATCTCGGTCGAAGCTCACGATTCGCCGATCTGCTCGTCGGGAGTGTATCCTTTTACGCAATTGCCCGCTTAATCGAAAAGACTGACGCCGCCTCGCCGTGGCTGTTTTGGGTGATTGTCGTTCCCGGCATCTTTGTATGTATTGGAGCCATGATGCTCTTAGGCCGGCTAAGATTGGCGGGGTATGGCGCAAAGCGCGTTGCAGAACTGAGCCGGAGGTGGTCGCTTGTAACCGTTCTGGTCATGTGGGCGCTTTTGTGCCTCGTAGTGAGGCTCGACCCGATCTCGACACCTCAGGCTCTAGGTATTGCAGTCGTGACTATTGGACTTGGACTGCTTGGCGCCACACTAACGATCCTATGGTCATGGCCTTTGGCCACAGCGGCATACCTCGGAGCTTGCCTTTTAGCGTCGATTGTGTTCGGGAGCAGCAACGATATTCCGCTCACGCCTGGCAAAGAGCCCGGGGCTGACGCCAGCTCCGACTGGTTTGCGGCCACTGCTGTCGTGCCGTGGTTGGCAATGCGCGGCGATCTGGACGCCTACAAAGAGGCAAAGCGACCTTATCCGGTCATTATCAGCTCCGCCGAGGGTGGCGGCATCTATGCCGCAGCTCATTCCTATCTCGCGCTCAGCAAGCTGCAGACCGTTTGTCCAAGCTTCCAGCAGCACCTGTTCGCGTCGGTTGGCATATCGGGCGGGGGCATCGGCAACCTGTTGTTCGCATCAGCGGAGGCGCCTAATTCTGAGCTGCGTAAATGCGGCTCTTCCAACACGGCTGTGAATACCGATGTGCTGTCTTATGATTTCCTGTCCCCCGTTTTGGCCAACCTCCTCATTGTGCAGGTGGCTGACTTCTTCGTGCCGTTCATCGATATTTCGCCGGACGGGGGCGATGTCCTGGCAAACACCATTGCTGCAAGTCTCCCGGACAATCCGCGTATCTCCGAACCGTTAGCAGCGTCATGGCGGCCAGATCAGGCTCGTCCCGCCCAGGTGTTCGTTGCAACGGACGCCAATTCGGGATTTCGCTTTGTGATTGGATCCGTGCCTGACCTGGGTGGCCAAACAGCTGCTTTCTTCCCCATGACGGGCGGCGAGGACATCCAAGGGAACCGGGCAGCCGTAACCAGCGCTCGCTTCCCGTGGCTCACGTCGACGGCGCGGCTGCGAGTCGACAAAGACGATTATCGAATTCTCGGAGACGGCGGCTACTTCGAGAACGCAGGGGCCGATACGGCGATGGAAGTGGTCGAGCAGATAAAGGCGCTTTCCCTCGACTCCGAGCACTGCGCCAAGAGCGAAGACGCCACCTACGAGGTGAGTGGAACAAACCTCTGCAAATGTCCTTTACACGTCATCCCGACATTCACCCAAACAGTTGAGTGGAAGGGCTGCGAGTTCAATGTTTTTCTCGTTTACATGCCGATCAAGAGTTTGAACTCCAAAGTGCCTCTGAACGACCTTGAGTCCCTAAAGGACGCAGATCCACGGCAGTCCTATCTTCTGGACCCGCTGTTAACGATGATCAGCACTCGGACCACCAGAGGCGAATTGGCCGTGAGTCGGGCCAGGCGGTTGCTCGGCGGACTGGCTGACCCGGACAACGTTCAAGGAATACACGTCGATGGCGGGTATTTTCCCCACGAGCTGCCCATCGGCGACTTGGGCTTGCCGCTGGGCTGGCGGCTGTCCGACGCCAAAGTCGCCGAGATGGCGGGACTCACGGCATCAACAGACTCGTGTCCATTTCTCTACGGAAAGCCGAGATACTGGCGCACCCTTGAAGAAGAAGCAAAAGCTGTCATGGAGCAATTTCGCCTCACCGGCAAATGGCCGGAGGGAAAGGTGAGTGTAGCCGCCGACGAAACGCCAGCCGCGGAGCCCGATTTGCTAAGTAACGTCAAGACCATGAACGGCTGCAACATGTCAATGCTGGCATGGCTGTTCAATCCGACGTTGGATCCGACCGCCTACGGCATCCCAGGATTCGAAGGGCTCTGACGCTATTCGCCCACCGGTGGCCGCTCTGATCAAAACAATCAACTCGCTCGAACCGTGACGGGCAGGTTAGCGCCGCATGCCGGACATTCCGAATCGACGTTCGATTTCCTAAAAAGCGGACGTTGCCATGAAATCTCTGGCCTCGATCACCGAATGTCCCCTTGCGACGAGAGCCTGGAATTCGTCCCACATACGGATATGATGGCCTGGGTCCCTGCGAAGTGCTTTCGGTACCTCATTCCCATGACGGAATGCTGTCCGGGTGGCGCCGCCATCTGCATTGCGCCACTCAAGATGAGGGTCAGGAATGAACTCAAACCTGTTCGGCGCAGGCACTAACTGCGGCGTCAGACAGATCCATTCATTTTCAATAATGGCGACCGAGTGGAGGATCAGGTCTTCACCATGGGGCAACCATCCAGTGACCTGTCTGCTTTTGCCATCCGGGTCATTGGCAGCTTGCTCACCGCAATTTCGGTGACAGTCATAACGCACGAAGCCAGTCGCCAAAAGCTCTTCCACGGGCGGCCGAGAAACAACTACGCGCGGCAGCGCGCTCACCTCCTCATAGGTGGCCGCCTCTATTTCCGATGGCGGGAAGGCCATAGACTCCACGTTTCGTCGGATCAGATCCGCAAGTTCGATGCTCGCGGCAGTTCCCGCTGCCACAGTAGTTGCCTCCTGTTTCATAATGGGGACCCAATTCGGTTTCGGGCGACAGACTTGATCGTTCGACGCCCTACTTGCTGCTACTTCAAGAATGGTACCAGATGTTGATGACCGGAGTTCAAAGCAATCGTCACACAGTCGCAAAAAGGCACCTCAGGTTGCTGTCAGTCCGCTCTTGAGCGCAGAACTCAGGATGCGGACTTAGGAATCGATCTTGAAGCCTCTCCAATCCGGCTAACCATCATGAAAGAAAGCCATAACTGCCGAGCAGAAGCCGAATGTATTCGGGGGTTATTTGATAAACCTGCCTTGAAACGAGCGCGCCGTCAGGATGCGCTTGGATGTGCTCACCGCTTTCGACGTCGTAATAGTTGAGAGCGATTTCTGCGGGCCATGGGAATTCTGGCTCAAACGGTACCTCTGCAAACGGATTGAAATAGACCTGAAACCCATCGAGATGGGTTTCACGATGAAACGATGAGTGCTGAATAAGCACATCTGCACCGCCGATCTGATGCTCGCTTCCTCGTCGTTGCGTGAGGAGGTAGTTCAGCGCGGCGAGCTGAAACCGGTGCGTCCCGACTTGCCAGAGCTCCGAACCGGGCGCAATCCTGTCCTTGTCGATCACCCTGTAACGGGTCGACCGGACGAGCCTATCAATCTTACCTTCAACGACCGCTTTTCCAAAGGTCCCGACCGTAGAAAAGAAAACGGCGCTGATCTCTTTGAACGAATCGTTCGTGAAAATTCCCATCTCAACTCGCGCACCCGAAGGCTTCAGGAGAGAGGTTATCTTGTCTTGCTTTCCTAGGTCTGGCCCTTCGAGCAAAGGCGGCGCCAAGCCAAAAAGGACCATGTTGATGAGTTCGTTGTTTTGGGTGAGTGAGAGGTCGCTATCGAAGGGGGCGATTGCAATGACAAATGGCCGGCTGCACACGTGGCTCATCGAGGAATACGGGTGCTTCTTTCCATTGCTTCCGCGGTAAAGATCCAGCTTGTCCCTGATCTTCCCAGCAAGCTTCAGTGCACCACGGGTTTTGAAATCTTGCTCGTTGAAGGTCTTCTTCTGCTTCGCGGTCGGAGGCTGGTCAGAGACGACAGCCTCTATGTTGAACTCGTAGTTTCCGGGTCCTCGGACGAAGAAATCCGGCGCTGACTTTGAAAAGTCGACACTGCACCCCAAATCGGTCAGCGCTCTGTTCAAATAGAGTTCCCACATCGAGGAATTGAATGTCGTTTGAAATTCGTTGATGAATTTCTGGCTCTCTCCCCTTCGATCCAGCAGGCCTGTCGCCCAGTTTTGAATGATAGGCTGGACCTTCGCGTAGTGAGGGTCGGCCGAGATGCGACGAAAGTAATTGTGGAGCTTTTCTTCCCGGAATCGCGGAGTAAACAAGTCCAACATTCTGTCCCGTTCGTGTGTTTCAGTCGCGCATCGCGCTGGTCATGCGGCACTATGGGAGCCGTGCTTTGACGATGCTAGTTCTGCAGCTGGAAAGGCAAAAATCCCCCTCTTGGAATCGCTTAGAGCCTATAGAAGGAAAGGTACACCAAACTGCAATGGTAGCCCGAAGGACTGCCATTGGATTGGCATGGGGGAGGGCAGCTTACATCTTTGTTCGAAGTAGCTCCCCATGTCCGCTAAGGGGTCGGCTGCAGAACGGCAGCTTCTCGCAACTACCGAAACCGGACGGTCTGGAAACGGCCCCCTTCCGGTCATTCACAAGCCGGCGATAGCCGAAGTGAGTCAGTGCTGTTGACGTCGAGAACACATAGGCCGGCCACTACATGTTCGCCTTTTGTGCTTCAAAAGTCGCATAATTGGCAGTGTGGAACTCAACGGCGGCTCATTGGTTTTGCGGGTTCAGCTCGTGGAAAAGGTCCGTCGGCCTTTCGTGAATGCGGGTTTCCGCATCGCCTACCTCGATTTGGTCGATGACCGCCGGACAGGCGAGGCGGAGCCGTATCTCGCCCGAGAGCACATTCGCGCGCATGATTTCGACGAACGCGCCTATCTTTTCATCCGCAGTGAGAAACCTGCGTTTGACGGATGCAGTGGTGCTACGCTTGTGGAGCCCCGGGGCGTCTCTATGCGGCAATCCTTCATCGTGAGCCGATGCTATTGTGCAAGTTTCGCAGCACTGCGGGTGGCGATATCGGCCAAGACAGCATGAAGAAGCGTTCCAACTTCCTGTTCGGCGACCCCGGGTGCAATTCCTGATTCGGACAGTTGAACGAGAATTTCCTTGGCGGTGTTGCGCCAGAAGGCGTTCGCGTCCTTCCCGTTCTTGGATTCCAGGACCCGGGCGATCCCTTCGACCAACTTCCGCCGCCGATGCAGCGGAAACGCGCTTATGTTTGAATCACACATCGATCACCTCACCCCTTCAGTCGCGCGAATAAGCATTGGCGGGTGAGAAAATTTGGTTAACAGCGCTTTTGGACAATGGTCAGCAATGGAATAAAGCGTCTACCCAACAAGCCAAGAGGTGTGCCACGTGTTGATGATCGGCGCGTGCTGAACGGCATCTTCTGGGTGCTGCGCTCCGGTGCTCCATGGCCGACCTGCCTCAGCGCTATGGCCCGCGCACCACCTGTTGCAACCGCTTCGTCCGATGGCGAAAAGCAGGTGTGTGGCTGCGCAGTAACGAGTCTACGGCCTAAGGTTTGCGGAGCCTCACGCCGGCGCGGCTGCCGTTCTCCGGGATGAACTCGACGCCGGCGGCCTAGAGGGCGATGCGCAAGGCAGCAACGGTTCGCTCTTGTGTGGAGCCCTGTCGGGCCGCGACATCTACTTAATGTCTATTTTAGACAGTCGCCGCGACCATAACTTTTGATAACAGGTCAGGGTCGCGGGATGCCGAGCCGCTTGAAATACCGGGTTACGTCCGGATGCTCGCGATCGTCCCGCCTCAACCGCGCAAGCGCGTCATCATCGCCGGCGAGCGCCATAGCCAAACCGGGAGCGCTTATTCTCCACGGAGCACCGGGCATTGTCTGGTTGTGAAGACGGTGCTTGATCACCAGCCGCCTGAGTGTGTCTTCGCTTACGTTGTAGTCGTACCTGAACAGATCAATGGCCCTCTGGACCGTGATCGCCTCTGCCCGTGGGATCTAGAGCGGCCGAAGCCGTTCGCCTGTTGCCGGCGCTGTTTTGACACGGCGCGCATTGGTCATTCGGCCCGTCGCGCTTTTCTGCGGCCCGCCGTTTCGCCCGACATCAGGGAACGATATCGCCCCCCATGTATTAGAAACCCATGGACACTATGGAACCCCACGGCCACGGGATGGCGGCCGATCTTTTGACATCGGAAGTTGCCAATGCCAGGCAGCGCATCCACCGGATCGAGCTCGCGCTTCAACGCACTGAAGAAATGCTGGCGGAAAATCTCGCGCTGTGCAGCAGGATACGAACTGCGGTCGAGGCCGCAGACCGCTTGGTGAAGATGGATCCTCCCAGCTTTGAAGGGCGTCGCCCAGGTTGAATTGGGCCGGCGTTTCATCGTCGCGACCTTGCGGCACCCTGCCGCAAGAGCCTGCCCTGTTGGCATCACAGCGTGAGCAAACATTGGACAGAAGCATTCCAACATTCACGATATGCAACACCGACGCTAGATCGACACGATCTTCTGTTCAAACAGCGGGGATTAATGCTCGGCGGATCGAAGGGGGCACGGGGGTCTTCGCGCGAGCCAGTTAGCCGATCTCCCGCTCAGAAATTTCTACCAAATATTCCGACCTCCTGATGGAACCCATTCGTTGCGGGCGAGTTGCGGCTCATTGGGACGGACTTCCCGAACATGACAACGAGCAACAAAGCAGACCATCAGTCTGTCTCCGAAGCGTTTCGGAAACTGATCCGTTCCGAAGGCTATCGTCATCACGTACAAACGTTCTTAAATCTGGAGGTCGAACCAGAACTGCCGCCAACCCTACAGTCATTACTTGCGGCTATTGATCGGGCCAAACAGGGCCCGACGGAAGAAGGTCCCTAGCCGGCTGGCTGAGCGTCAGGTCAAAGAGTATAGAGGCTCGCTTCGTGGCTTGTCCCCCTGATTCCCACTCAGAAGTTATCAAACATTCTTCTTGATTTTTCTCGACAGAGGATCATGAATGTTCTCTTGGGTTCTCGCTGAGGTGGGAGGCCTTGTATGAACGTTTGGACGAACTGCCGACCCGACAAAGTGACTGCCAAACACCTTGTTCACGAGCTGATCCTACAAGCCCGTCGCGGCCAAATCATCTCCGTCAAAGAGACTATTGCAGCGGTGCGCCGAGACCGGCCACATCTGGCGGAAACTGACTGCGAGCTGGTGGAGCTTATTGTCAATGTTGCCCCAGCCTTTGGCCTGTTCGTCGGGTTCGATCTTCGCGAATAACCGCCTCCTCAACAGGGCGGACCGTCGCGACACGGTCTCGATCAAAGCGGCATTACGCGAAGCTCGGGAGACTGCGCCTTATTTGGTGGCCTCCGACGAAGAACTAACCGAGGCAATCGTCGAGGCAGCAACTGCCATGGGCCTCTGCGTGGCTTTCGACGCCCGGGAGTAGCTGTCGGCCGACTTCGGTGACCTCGCAATGGGCGCGCGCCCATATGCTGTCATTCATTCTCAATATTCCGGCCTTGGCGTGACAGTCCTCACATTAACGCTCTCGCCGAGGACAAATAACCATCGGATGCCGCAGATTTCCGACTGGTCCTTTTACGCGATCGTCGCAACGAGTAGACCGACAACAAGCGAAATGACCAGGGCGACACCCACCGGAAGATGATGCATACCGGCTTCGTACCGACCGCTTAGATAACCGTCGATGAACCTTTGGAAACATCCCGTCACGGACTCAGACATGCCTAACAAACGGTAATCGTCCTCATCGCTGAGCCGGTTAGTAGAGACGAAACCCGCTAGCCGCCTGGGGTCCATTCATGGCTCTCCACTGGTTCAACCCTCCGGTCCCCGTCAAGACCGCGTCCCGGGATCATCCGCAACGTCAACAACGCCGAGGCAGCCGGCGAGGAGTTGATGAAGTGGACCAAGCGTGGCCCTTGGTGGGACCTCGCGGTGCGCGTTTGCATGGCCGTGATTTTCGACGAGATGGAAGCTGAGGAGGCCCGCAAGGCATTCCTGGCTGCTGCAAAAGAGGAGGGGACATTACTCCCCCCAATGACAACCAGCTAAATTGGATTGCGGTATAAGGTTCTAGGTGTCTCAGACCAACACCGCCTTCGCGAAAGGAGCCCGCCGCCAAGCATGGAGATGAGAGGCGACGGACCCCCCCACAGCGGCTGCACATCCACGAAGTAATCCCGCTGCCGCCTCTAAACCCGCGAGGGCCTACATCGTTCCCTTAGCTGCAGCTAAAGCGGGGTTGGTCGGCGGGCTCTTCCCGCTCTAAGTTCCCTCTTATGGGTCCTCTCTGGTTCTCTCCCCCGGTCTACGTGAAGACGAAACGTCCGGGCATTCGCAATGGGGTCAGCCACGTCGAGGGAGCCGCCGAGGAACTCCTGGCATGGGACACAAAGGGCCCGAGGTGGACGAAGGCGGTCCAATCCTGCGTCGACGCGTTCGAGGGCAGGATGTCCCCCATGAGGTGCGTGAAGCCTTTGAGGCGGCTGCCAAGGAGGCCAACGTGTATCTCTCCCCTGAGTAGGAGGTATCATGGCGCCCATCTGGTTCGTCCCTCCGGTGTTCGTGAAGACTGAAACCGGTGTCAGGCATGGCTGCAACAATGCGAAGGAAGCCCTTGAGCAGCTCAAGATGTGGACCCGGCGAGGGCCTCGCTGGCATAAGGCGGTGACCCTCTGCCTGTCAGCCTTGGAGGGCGATTCGATTGACCCCACATAATACGAAAGGCCTTTGAGGCTGCCGCTAAGGAGGCCAACGTGTATCTCTCCCCTGAGTAGGAGTTGTCGTGGCAACCCATTGGTTCTCCCCTCCGGTGTACGTCAAGACCGACCGACCTGGGGTCCTACGGGTGCAACAACGTCGAGGGTGCCGCCGAGGAACTCATGAAGTGGACCAAGATGGGACCTAAGTGGAGGAAGGCTGTGCAACTGTGCGCCGACGCCCTTCAGGACCGTGTGACTCCGGAAGAGGTCCGTCAGGCTTTCGAGGCTGCTGCCAAGGAGGAGAGGGTGCTGCGTGAGTAGCAGGCCGGTGCCCATGGCTATGTTGGGAAGGACCCGTTAGGCTGTCTAATGCTGACCAAGTCCGCGCTGCTCGAAATAGACCCGGATACGAGAGCATTCACTCTGGTCGGCGCATTTATGGCCATTTTGCACTTCTTGAAACTGGCATCGGAGCTGCTCTGGGCGAGGTAGTTGGCGTCAATGGGGCACGTCGAGTAATCATCAATCGAACATAGGGTTCGACGAGAAGATCAAAACCGTACGCACAGGGGACCGGAACCGGATGTCAGGCTTCTAAAGCCGATGGCAGAAACCGGATACGCTGTGGCGGCATTTGAGGGCCCGTTCCTGCTCTTGATTATTGCCTGTGAGCTGTGCGCGAAAATCGGGAATGGAAGGGCCGGAGGCAGGAAGCACGGCCTCAGGCCGAGGCGCTAATCAAGCGGGTCGGCAATGATCGCGAAAAGCTCAACACGGCCGCCAGCGAAACTAAAGAAGTAGTCGCGCGTTGGACGGCAAATAACGCTGTTTCGTCTCTGAGTATGGTTTAGGTCAGGGTGGTCAAGCCAACGTCGCGTAAGGCAATCAATGCGTCGAGCGCTAGTCAAGCGAAGTCGCCCGCTCGTGACGAGGTCACTTTAGCGCCGCCCGCTTTCCGGCCGGTCCAGCTCGCAACGCTCGTGGACACGGTCCCTGCCGGCGATCGTTGGATCCATGAAATGAAATACGACGGCTATCGTATTCTCGTTGCGGTCGGCGGAGGCGAGGCGCGAGCCTACACACGATCTGGTCTGGACTGGTCTAGCCGTTTTCCCTCGGTCCTCTCCGAGGCTCGCAAGCTCAAGGTGCGCTCCGCCCTGATTGACGGCGAGGCCGTGGTTGTCGATGCCGAAGGAAGATCTAACTTCCAAGCGCTTCAAAATGCATTGAAGGGTGCCCCGGCGACTATCGACTTTTATGCGTTCGATCTGCTGCAGCTCGACGGCGAAGATCTGACAAGGCTTCCTCTTGTTGAGCGCAAGGCGAAGCTGGAGGCGATCTTGCCTGCGAAAAATCCGGTCCTTCGTTACTCCGACCATATCCTCGGCCGCGGAGAAGAGCTGCTCGATCGCTTCTGCGCTGCCGGCCTTGAGGGCGTCATCTCAAAGCTCGCGGATTCGAGTTATGTGGCGGCCCGCGGCGCAAGCTGGCTGAAGATCAAATGCATCAGGCGGCAGGAATTTGTGATTGTCGGCTGGACGCCGTCCGACAAGGTCCGCGCGTTTCGGTCCTTGATCCTTGGCGTTCATGACCGCGGCAAGCTGCGTTACGCCGGGAAAGTCGGCACCGGCTTCGATACCGCTGAACTTCTTCGTCTCTTGAAGATCATGGCGCCGCTTGAGCAGAAGGCCGCCACCGTCGACGCACCACGCGCCGAAGTGCGCGGCGCACACTGGCTCCGTCCGAAACTGGTCGCTGAGATTGCCTTCACCGAAATGACAAATGAAGGGACGTTACGACATCCGAGCTATCTTGGTCTCCGTGAAGACAAGAAGCCGGAGGCGGTCGTGCTCGAGACGGAACGTCATGCAGCCGATCTCGCCGCGTCTGCGACAACCGCCATCGCGATAAGTAACCGTGACCGCGTCATCTATCCGGAGTCCAACATCACCAAGGGACAGCTCGCCGACCATTACGCAGCGGTCGCGGCGATCATGCTTCCTTGGGTTGGCAGCCGGCCGATCAGTCTGGTTCGATGCCCACAGGGCCGCGCGAAGAAGTGCTTCTTCCAAAAACACGACGCCGGCAGCTTTGGCGACAAAGTCCACCACGTCGGCATCACGGAGAAGGACGGGCACGAGGAACCATATCTCTATGTCGACGATGCCGACGGACTGATGACCTGCGTCCAGATGGGAACGATCGAGCTGCATGGATGGGGGGCTCGGATCGAGGATGTCGAAAAGGCCGACCGCCTCGTGTTCGACCTCGACCCCGATGAAGGCCTCGATTTTGAGGCCGTCCGCGCCGCTGCCTTTCAGTTCCGCGCTATCCTTAAATCGCTGGGACTTACGACTTTCCCGATGCTGACGGGAGGCAAAGGAGTGCACGTCATCGCGCCGCTCACCCCTGGCGCCGAGTGGCCAGAGGTGAAGGACTTCGCGTCTCGCCTGGCGCAGGCGGTCGCCCGGAGCGATCCGGCCCATTTCACGGCCGTGTTGTCAAAGGCGCGCCGCAAGGGTCGCATCTTTGTGGACTATCTACGCAATCAGCGCGGGGCGACCGCGATCATGCCCTACAGCGCAAGATCACGTCCAGGCGCCCCTGTCGCGGCACCGATCACGTGGGCGGAGATGAAGACAATAGATGCGCCCTCTCATTTCCACGTGGGCGATGCTCCTGAATTAAATAAACGCGCAGCCTCCAAAGCTCTGGCTGGATGGGGTCGCGCTGACCAATCCTTGCCCAATCTGTAGCGTACGTGAAGAGGCAGTAAAGCCGGGATTTAAAGGGCAACGCGGCGCTCATGGCCTTGCCTGATTGGAACCTGCGGAGATCGGCCTCCGTTTGGCTGAAGCCATGGCAAAAATCAATCCGAGGACCGTCGCCAGTCTTTTGAGGGAATACGCACAACGGGCGTCTATGCGCGGCGACAATCCCTATCGCACAAAGGCATACTTGCGCGCGGCAGACAGTCTGACGGCGCTGTCGCAGCCGCTTGATCGGATCATTGCCGCCGGCGCCCTCACCAAGATCCCGGGGATCGGTGACGCAATCGCAGACATCGTGACCAAGCTTTACCAAACCGGCACGCACCCGAGCCTTGAGAAGCTGCGCGAGGATGTTCCAGCGGGCGTGATGGAGCTGTTTGCCATACCCGGGCTTCGTCCTGATAAGATACTGAAGCTTCATCAGGCGCTCGGCGTGAACTCGCTGGCGGAGCTCGAGGCCGCAGCAAGAGAAGACCGCATACGCCCAGTCAAAGGCCTCGGCGCCGCGCTTCAGACAAAGCTCCTGCAGAACCTGGCCATCGTGCGCAGCGGCGAAACGCAACTTCACCTGCACAAGGCCGCCGCTCTTCTCGAACATGCGGTCATATCGGTGAAGCAAGAGCATCCAGACTTTTCGCGCGTCGAAATTGCAGGCGACTTCCGGCGCGGTTGCGAGCTCGTTTCCGATTTCGCCCTGGTAGCGCAGGCCAGAAAATCGACTGGAATCGAGGATACGACCCTCAGGCTTGTTGTCACGGACAGGAAGCACTTTGGCGCGAGCCTGCTCGAAGCAACCGGTTCGGCAGACCACCTCAAGCAACTGAAGACGTTCGCGGCCGACAAGGGGTTCACCCTAAACGCCGACGGGCTTCATCGCGGGAGAAAGCTGATCGCGTCAGCGACAGAAGAAGAAATCTACCAAGCTCTGGACTTGCAGTTTATCGAGCCTGAATTGCGCGAAGGCAGGGACGAGATTGAGCGAGCGGCAAAGCAGAAGCTACCCGCCCTCATTCGGGATGAAGATCTGCATGGCATCCTGCATTCTCACACGACCGCATCCGATGGCACCGAAACGCTTGAGGCAATGGCGGAAGCCACGCGCAAGCGCGGTTTCGAATACTATGGTGTCGCCGATCATTCGCAGTCCGCTCACTACGCAGGCGGCCTTTCGTTGCAGGAGATTGCTGAACAGCACCGCGAAGCTGACCGGCTGAACAAGGCATACAATGGAAAATTTCGCATACTGAAGGGCATCGAGGCGGACATCCTGGCGGATGGCTCGCTCGATTACCCGAATGATATCCTGGAGCTGTTCGATTTCGTTGTCGCGAGCGTGCACAGCCGCTTCAAGTTGCCAAAGAAGGAACAGACGGAGCGTATCATTGAGGCGATCGCAAATCCCCGGACGACAATCATCGGGCACATGACCGGTCGCCAGCTGTTGCGGCGGCCCGGTTATGATCTCGACGTCGAAAAAGTCCTCAAAGCGTGTGCGAAACACGGCGTCGCTGTCGAAATCAACGCACATCCGTGGCGACTCGACCTCGACTGGCGCTGGCATCAAAAGGCACTCGATCAGGGCTGCATCTTCAGCATCAATCCGGACGCTCATTCGATCCGCGAGCTCGACCACATGCATTGGGGTGTCGAGATGGCGCGCAAGGGCGGTGTTCCTGCGAAGCGGGTCCTGAACGCGATGCGTTTGACGGCCCTTCTTGCGCATCTCGCACGGCGCAGGCAAACGTCCTAAACTGCTTGTGCGCCCGGCCTATCAGCGCAGGAGTCCGTCATTCTCAAAATCTTCCCAGCCGCGCAAACTGGAGTGCGCGTTCTCGTCGGGGCCGTAGCCAGTTGAAGCTGCAGTTCCGCGACCGCTTCTTTGAGCACGTTTCATAGCGGCCTTCCCCGCGGCTCGCCGCCTGTTCTCTGCAGCTGTCGCTGCGTCCTGTTCGCGCCAGACCGTAACCAGGTCGCGGTCAAGCACATCCTCCACGTGCTCCGGGTCGAACACGTGAAAGGTGATGTTCCTTGCCCGCCCGCGGAGTTTCACGGTTTTCGTCCCGGCGCTCTGCAAGCGACCATCTTTCAGCCAGCGGTGCCGTTCGGCCGTCGAGATCGTCAGAATGTCCTCGATTTCACGGGGGATTACGGGCAGGTCTTCGATATTCTGCAGTGCTTTGGATATGATCCCGAATACCACCTGCCCATCATTCTCGGCGCCCTCAGACAGGCGCAGGGTAAGCACGCGGGACTCGATATTGAGCAATTTCCTGAACTCCGTTGGAAGGCGGGCGCGTATTTCGAGAAAAATACCCCTCGCTCTGACGGACGATCCAAACGTTGCAGCCGGGGTTAAAGGCCACTCTCCAATCAGCTTCGCTGTTGCATTGGTTTTACGGCGCGTGGACATGCCCCTTTATATAGGTCCCCGATAGTCGGCAGCGATGAGCCGATCGCAAAGCCAATATGAGTTCTAATCCGCCAGCGGTCTGAACCACGATGCCCAAAGGCGCAACCACGATTGTGAGCGGGGCCGTTTGCAACTTCGGCTAACAGGAAACGGCAGAGTTGATCTCGAAGTGCGATATCAGGCGCGTCGCCGCCTGGCGGCTTTTTGGGGGCCGTTTGCTGTCCGTCCGGTTATTGCCGAGGGATCAGTTAAAGCCGCCGTTCGGCTCACGACCTCTTCGCGGAATACAAGGCAAGTTCAGATCCCGCGGAAGCCGACATTGAACTGCCTCTCCGTTTACACGTTTGGCAAATGTTGCGAATGGAGGGAGTTGCATGTTTGAAGGTTTCTCGCTGGAGCAGATCAAACTTCCGGAAGCGACGCTCAGAGTGCGGGTTGGTGGAAGGGGCCGCCGCTTCCTGATGCTGCACGGTCATCCTCGCACCCATGCCACTTGGCATCGCGTGGCGCCGATTTTGGCTGAGGAATACACCGTAATTTGCCCTGGTCTTCGGTGCTCGCCCTTGCGGTGTGTCGCAACACAATCAGCGCGTCCGGTTTGCCGTGAACAGATCTTGCTGATGCACCAGTTCGTCCGCGACGGGCTGACGGAGGCGGCGTGTGCCATTCGGGTGGATGGCCGAAAATAACCCCACCTCTGCATGACGCGAATTGTCCCAGCCCGGGTAGGCCGTTATCGGGTACAGGCAAATACCCTCGAATCGATGCTCCGACACCCATAGCGGCACGCACCTCGTCGCGGCATACATAGTGGAGCCAAGCCGGCCCGCCGGATCCCTCTGAGCCGGTCTCGGCAATGAACATCGGCTTACCGTACCGATGAGCAACCTCGAGCAACATTTCCGACAAAGCGCGGTACTCATGGTGTCCCATCGATATCGTCGGCCCGTTTATTTACCATTGATTGTGCGGCTAGAAATTCAGGCCCACGACATCGACAACATCTTCGCTCCCGCCCAACTCAGGTTCGACGCGGCCCAGCAACATGTCGTAAGCTTCGAACTGCCCCTGACGGGCGTTTTCGGCCCGACCCCGTTCGCTGCGGGTCCGGTCACGAGGAGCGATTTGGATAAGGGGCTCGGCCCAGACAAATCTGCAGGCGGGGTCGATCTCCCGCATTGCACGAACACCCGCGATGGCAGCCTTCACGAGATGCCGCTTGAACCATCCACGTTTGTTCGGCCCCACGCGGGAAATAGCCGACCTCAACAGCCCATGCGAAAAAGGAGATCTAGTTGATGGGACACAACAGAGGCGGTGTTCCGGCGATCGAACGCTGTACGCTCACGGCTTCTGCCGCGAACGAGGCATAGGCATCGATGAAATGCAGCGATCGCTGATCGACATGGTCTGGAGATCCGTAATGGAAGATGTCCCAGATAACCTGGACACCTGCCGATCGGGCCGCCTCGACCATTGGCGCCCAACTTGACCAGTCATAGGCGAAGCTTGCGGAACCGGAGCCTCCACCTGGTGCTCGTCCATACGCCCCACTTCGCTCATTCGAAGTCTTCTTTCAGCAGTCGGCTTCGAACTCGGCCGCCTTGTTAGGACCGGGAACCGCGTTGGCGAAATACCGCATCCAATGGGGCGCGCGCCATCTTCGTTGCTCAGTCCAGCTCGTCCTGGCGCGACCGGGTAATGCCGAACCGATTTGGTCGAGCCTTTGTTCCTGTGGTGGACTGTCCGGAGCTGGGTGGCGAAGGAGGAACAAGGAGGGCCGTGCCAAGTTCGGGGCGATATACCACCGCCGCCGATCGACTCGAGCGGCTGCTCAGCAACAAGAGAGGCACGGGATCACATGACCGTTCAGATTCGACTTTCCGAGATCGACCACGCCAGGCGCGAGGATCGTGGCGACGGCGCTTGGAGCATCGCACCGGACTTGGGCTATTTGCGCCTAGCAATCGTCAATGTCGTGTTCTTCGGCGCACCGGGCAGCGGAGATCGGAACTGGATGCTGATCGATACCGGGTTGCCGACGTCCCGCGGCAGCATTCTTGCGGTCGCGGAAAAGCGGTTTGGCACGAACGCACGGCCGGCCGCGATCATCCTGACCCACGGCCATTTCGACCATGTGGGAACGGTTCTAGACCTCGCGAATAGGTGGGACGTGCCTGTCTTCGCGCATCCACTCGAGCGCCCCTATCTGGACGGAACCGCGTCCTATCCGCCACCGGATCCCTGGGTCGGGGGTGGACTGATGGCGCTGCTTTCGCCGCTTTTCCCACGGGGGCCAATTGATCTTGGCAACCGTTTGGAACTCCTACCTGCCGACGGATCGATCCCCGGAATGCCCGGATGGCGATGGCTACACACACCCGGGCACGCTCCTGGGCATATCTCGCTCTGGCGCGAGGAGGACCGCTCGCTGATCGTAGGGGACGCTTTCATCACCACCGGTCAGGAGTCAGTCTATGAGGTCGCCGTTCAGGATCTTGAGATGCACGGTCCGCCGCGCTACTTCACGCCGGACTGGGATGCGGCGGAAAGATCCGTGAAGCACCTGGCTGCCCTGAACCCGCGGATGGTCATCAGTGGACACGGTGCGGCTGCTGCGGGAGTGGGCATGCGTCAAGCTCTTGACAGCCTGGCTGAGCGGTTCAGGGTGTTCGCCGTCCCGCCGAAATTGAAATTCGTGCGCGAGCCGGCGGCAGTCCAAGGTAGCTGAGGCTAACCGAGCCGTCGTCGTTCTGAAGTATGGTCAAGTTGGGCAGACTCTGTCTCTCGAGCCGGTAGAGTTACCCGTCGGGTCGCGCGCCCCATCGTCGCCGACAAACTCTGACAAGCGGAACAAACCCGGGAGGCGCCGGGTTAGGGCGTTCGATCGGCGCAGGGCGACTGCGGCCAAGCGCCCCGAAGTTCTGCGTCAGGGGAAGACGTCAGATAGAAAACGAGTACCCGAAGGACGCGTCCTGTCCGCCCGCGAGCCGACCGGCAAGAAGTTGTTCGAGTCCACACGCGTCGGCATCCGCCAAGACTTGGCTTTGATTCGCTCATCGGCCAAAACCGTGGAGGAGACCAAATGGCAAATCTGGGAAGATTGGCGATCGCGATGCTTGGCGTTCTGGCATACCAAAATCGCGACAAGCTCTGTCAATTGATTCCGGGAGCAGGGTATCTTAACCCAAACGACCCGCAACGCAGAATTCTGGCTCAGATAACGAATGGCGTGTCGAGGGCTGACCTTGGTGAGATCCTCGACCGGTTCAGGGAGGCGGGGGCAGGATCGAAGGTCGACTCGTGGGTTGGCAGCGGGCCAAACCAACCGATTGAGCCAAGGGACGTCCAAGCGGCAATGGACGAAGGTACACTCACGTCCATTTCGATGCAGACGGGTCTTTCGCGCGAGGAGCTAATCAGAAGGATTGCGCGGGATCTACCCGAGACAGTCAACGAGATGACGCCGAATGGTGAATGGCCGCCTGAGCCGACACAAGGCTTGGATAAGTCGACCCTGCTCGACAATGTATCCTAGGGGACACAGCCAGGAATGCAGCCGGCCAAGGCGAGATCCAGGGTGGCAACTCTACACGGGGGACGCTCCTGCGCGATCGCCTTCATCCGCTCGCGAACCAAGGGTCTGTTTCGAGCGCGCCGAACGCTCAACTGGCCGCCATCCTGAAAATGCGGCACCGCTGCATCGCGGCGCCCTCGCGCTCGCGTATATCGGTGAGCGCGTTCCTGGCTGGCCAGAGCGCTGGCGATCGATCCGGACGACTTCGTGACGCAGTACAACGC
Organism: Mesorhizobium sp. M0991; assembly: GCF_040318915.1. Classification (NCBI taxonomy): domain Bacteria; kingdom Pseudomonadati; phylum Pseudomonadota; class Alphaproteobacteria; order Hyphomicrobiales; family Phyllobacteriaceae; genus Mesorhizobium; species Mesorhizobium sp. M0991. The sequence goes on along the minus strand of NZ_JAMYNE010000019.1, from coordinate 12,858 downwards.
CGCTTGCATGTATTCCGTGCTCGGGGAAGTGGAGCAGCGGTGCGGTACCTGGAAAGAGCCGTCGGAGGAAGCATGAGTCAGAACGTATTGGAGCGAATCCGTCACGAAGTCGATTTCGACGCCATTCGCGATCACCCGCGGTTCGTGCAGCTTCTTGGTTCACTTGGCTTGTGACGCACAGCTGTACTTGCACAGGCTTCGGCCTGCCTAGCAGCCGCGTTCGCGGCGCGTCCGCTTTGGGTGGCGGATTCAACTGATCGCAGCAACACACGCTCTTTTCTGAAAGATGGAGTGTGAGCCATGAAGCAGCGAAGTCGCATCTACTACTCGGCCGCTCAGCGGCCTGAGTTTGGGTTCGATGGCAGGCGGGCGAGTCGATGAGCTCGATCGGACGACGATTCGATCGGAAGTCTTTCATCGGTCCGTTCTTGCCGCCGCGCCTGGGCCTTGCACTGGCGGGCTGCTGGCCTTGCCTGTTGCCGGTGTTTCCCGCCACATTTTGCTGCCGCGGCTTGTGCTGCTCACCTGGCCGCTCGCCATGGGCAAGTATTTCGCCCCGGCATCGTCTCTGCAGGGTTTGCTTCGTCGGCAAAGGACATCGCCAGCGGCCTCACAGCTGCGGTCGATCGCGGCCGAATCGGGATTGATGCTGGCCGACGCGCTGGCCGGCGGCCGCTTCACCCTGTTGATGCCTGCCGGCATTATTGCCGGGGCCGGCGACCGGTTGTTCGATGCGAAAGCCGAGGCTCTTAGACTACAATCGGAGATTCCTGGTTCCTTTGTCGATATCATCCCGCAGGCCGGCCACATGGTCCACCACACCGCACCGCTAGCTGTTCTCGCCATGGTGGACAGGGTCGCTGCCGCGGCCAGCATGAAGTAGGCCGGCACTGGCGCGATCCCGAAGAAGTGGAATCGCGATTTTCGGAAAAGATCATGCTCAAAAGCAATAGGTAGAACCCCGTCCCGACTCTATCGGGTGGCGAATCCCCGATGATTTACTTCACGGCGACACGCACTTCAGCGAACCGCATCCTGTGCATCCATCCGCGCCGGTTCGGCTAACACCGACGTCGAGGTCCGGTATCTTGGGGATTTGGCCAGGGGAACGGCCCCACTTCCGTGTTCGGCTTCTGCCTTTCTTTGTGGCTGCCAGTATCTAGTCGTCTGCAATCGAGGCCACGGGCTGACAAGCACCCCGCACTACAAGGAGCTGGCGGTCGGAGAACAATGTAGACATGTCGCACCATCCTTGTGGGTGCGGCTTGCGATGCATACTGACGGTCGAGGGCTTAATGTAACCAAATCAACGGCTCGGCGTTTCGGTCAGCGCCGTTGTAATGAGCGAAGCCATAACCTCTGTCACGAGCATAGACTGGCGATTTCATGAATCGCAATTTTCTGGTGATTGAACCTGAGGAAGGCATTGCCGTGCTCAAGGGGCTTGCCTCCTCGGCGCGTATCTCGATGCTGAAACTGCTGCATGAGAAGGGGCCGATGAATGTCAACGAAATCGCCGCCGTGCTGTCGCTGCCGCAGTCGACCGTCTCGACCAACATCCAGGTGCTGGAGGATGCGGGCCTGATCCGAACCGAGCACCTGAAAGCGAAGAAGGGCAGTCAGAAAATCTGTTATCCGACGGCGGAAGAAGTGCTCGTCGTGTTCAAGAGCGAATATCGTGCGGTCAAGAACGACGCGATCGAAGTGTCGATGCCGATCGGGCTTTACACCGGCTTCGAGGTTACCGCGCCCTGCGGCCTTTGTTCGCCGGACGGCATCATCGGCTTGCTCGATGTGCCGAACACTTTCCTCGATCCGGACCGCATGAAAGCCGGTCTGCTATGGTTCACGCGCGGTTTTGTCGAATACCAGTTTCCCAACAATGCCAAGCTCGCCAATGCCGAGATCACCGAGCTCGAAGTAGCGATAGAGCTGTCTTCGGAAGTGCCGGGCACCAGCGCCGATTGGCCCTCGGACATCACGCTGACGATCAATGGCGTCGATGTCGGCACCTGGACGTCGCCGGGGGATTTCGGCGACAAGCGCGGCGTCTTCACGCCGTCCTGGTGGAAACTCAAGGGTTCGCAATACGGCAAGCTTAAGAACTGGCGAATTGCCAATGACGGCACCTATGTCGACGGCCTCAGGATTTCCGAAACCGGCCTCGCCGCACTCGATCTGAAGAGCCATCATTCAATCCGCGTCCGTATCGGCGTCAAGGACGACGCCAATCGCCCCGGCGGGATCAACATTTTCGGCAAGGGCTTTGGAAATTACGATCAGGACATTGTGCTCAGGATCAAAACCGCGTGAATCGACTGGCCGCGTTGCTGCGCTCAGTTACAGTTCATTGCTAGGCCAGGCTTGCAGCTGGCACCGCCGTCCATGAGGCGACCGGCTTGCCTGACGTGTATAGATCCCTCGTCGCAAGCTTTGCCCACTGGCTGCGAATCCCCTGCTACCCTCAATCACCAGTACAAAGGGATCCGTCCCACCAACCAACAGCCAGAGCATCCTCCGTTCCGGCAAATGCCGGAACTTACCATCTAGGCAACTCTCGAAAGTATATGCCGATCCAGGTCACACTTAGCCAACCCGAACCGCCAGCGATGGTTCGTAGCCTCACGCCTGCTCTGGTAGAACAAGGTCAGTTGCCGGCCGTCGATCATCACCGTCGAATGGCCATTCTCGCCGGGCTCACCAGGGTCGAGAACGGGGCCAACGGAAACGTAGGGACCCTTGACGTCATCGGCGATGGCGAAGAAGACGCGCTGCCGGCTGCCGCGCGGACCTTCGGGGAGGAAGCAGGTGGCGTTGAGAAGCACGCGACCGTCCGGCAGTTCGACGATCTGGGCGCCTTCGATCCCCCATTCGTAATCTGGGTGCTCGCGCGCATTGTGATGCGGCACGTCGAGATGATCGAGTATCTTGCCGAGACGTTTCCATGGCCCGAACCAGGAATCGGATTGGCTGCGCGCCAGATAGACATCAGGCTGAGGTACCCTGGTGAATTTGGGCATGCCTGAATAGACGATGTAGCGCTTGCCGCCGATGATTGCCGGATGGGGATCGTAGATGCCGTCCTCATCAGTGTCGGGCAGCGACAAAATCGCCGGATTGAGCACCACCCAATGAAAGCCGTCATTGGAGACTGCATGCTCGCAACGTCCGCCGGACTTCATGAATTCGGTCTGGATGAACATATGGAAGACGCCGCACTCATGGATGACGCCGGGTGCCGCAATGCCAGATCCGGTAATCGGCAAGACGATCGGCTCGTGCTCTGTCCAGGGTCCATAGAGATCCGGCGCCGTGGCATGGAGTATTTTCCAGCTCTCTGTTGTGACGGTGCCGCTGGAGCCGAAGACGTGCCAGAGCGTGCCGTCGAACACCGGACAAGGGTCCTTCAGATCATCCACAACCTGCGGGTGAAACAATGGAAAGACGTTGGTTTCAAAGTCGATCTTCATTCGCCAGCCATCCCTCGATTCGTCTCGGTCTCCATTCAAATGAACCACCGGCGCGACTCAGATGAATCGATTCCAAGCGTATTTATAGCTCCGCTGATGAACGGTTGTTGAACGATTGAAGGATTTGAACCGCTCTGTGGCAAAGGGCCACATTTGGGGAGCCCGACCTGACGCGAGGGGCTTCATCATGTGGATCGAATGGGGGCGGCCGGCTCGCCCCTTCTCTGTCGAGCCGTCGCAAGTGGAGCGGACGGCTGGTCTCGCCCGAGACAGTTTGGAGCTATGGAACAACTTATCGGGATGGAAGTTATATAGAAGGCTGCGAACTTCATGTCAAAGCTGCCTCGATTGACTTTTGTTAGTCGAGGCATTTTGTAACTATATCGAAGGATAATCTACATGGAAATGGCGGCGGGCCGGGCCAAAACACCAAAAAACCCTGTACAACCGTCTATTTTAATTTGCTTTTCACACCTCCGATGGAACTTCGTATATCAGAGACCACAACACATTCTGACCCTGGCGTCAAAACAGCAACAGCTAATTTACTTCGAAGAGCCGATCTTCGATGAGAGGCGCCACCCTTCGATGCGGGTGCACAATATTACCCCCAAGATCAGAATAGTGACGCCGCTGATCCCAGTTGGTACTTCCGCGACCAGGGCGGACGCAATCCAGCGCAGGTTCGTCGATCAGATCCTCGCCTCCACGCCGCATGACCGATTGACGACCTGGTATTACACGCCTATGGCGCTACGCTTCAGCGATCATCTCGCCTGTGACGTCTGCGTCTACGACTGCATGGATGAACTCTCCGCGTTCAAAGACGCTCCCGCAGAGTTGACGCAGTTGGAAAAGGCGCTGTTGCAACGTGCCGATGTCGTCTTCACGGGCGGGCAGAGCCTCTACGAGGCCAAGCGCAGCTTGCATCGGGCGATCTTTCCCTTCCCGAGCAGCATCGACGTTACCCATTTCCATCAGGCTAGGGCGCCAGGTGAAGACCCGTTCGATCAGGCCGACATACCTCACCCGAGGGTGGGGTACTTCGGGGTCATCGACGAACGGCTCGACCTTGAACTTATCGCGCATGCGGCTGCGGCAATGCCAGACGTGCATTTTGTCATGCTCGGCCCTGTCGTCAAGATCGATCGGGCGAGCCTTCCCACGGCAGGCAACCTGCATTGGCTGGGCGGCAAGTCCTATGCAGACCTGCCGAACTATCTCAGGCATTGGAGTGCCGGCTGGATGCCGTTCGCGCTCAACGAAGCGACCCGCTACATCAGCCCGACCAAGACTCCCGAGTTTCTTGCGGCAGGACTGCCGGTGTTGTCCACGGCGATCGTCGACGTTGTGCGTACCTACGGCGTCGAAGGTCTTGTCGAGATTGTCGAGGCGGAGGACATCGAGGCCAAGCTTCGCTCGATCCTGGCCCACCCCCGCGATTTCCTGGTGGAGAAGGCCGACGCCTACCTCGCCGACATGTCCTGGGAGAAGACCTGGAGCGCGATGGCTGCCCACATCGAGCGCGCCCATGCGATGAAGAGCGTCGTCCCATTCCTGAGGAGGGCGTGAGCGTGTTCGACTGGTTGATCGTAGGGGCCGGTTTCGCCGGCAGTGTGCTGGCCGAGCGTATCGCATCGCAACGGCAGGAAAGCGTCGTGATCATAGACCGACGAAATCACGTCGGCGGCAATGCCTATGACTGCTACGACGAGGCGGGAATACTAATTCACCGTTACGGGCCTCACATCTTTCACACCAACGCCCAATCGATCGTCGACTATCTGTCGCAATTCACGCAATGGCGGCCTTACGAACATCGCGTGCTGTCGCTTGTCGATGGAAAGCTGCTGCCGATACCGATTAATCTCGACACCATAAACCGCCTCTACGGCCTTGAATTGACGTCCGAGCAGCTGCAGGACTTCTTCGCTTTCCGACGCGAAACGGTCAAAGAAGTCCGCACCGCCGAGGACGTCGTGGTGAGCACAGTAGGCAGAGAGCTCTACGAGAAATTCTTCCGCGGCTACACGAGGAAGCAGTGGGGTGTCGACCCTTCCCAGTTGAGCAAGTCAGTGACGGCGCGAGTCCCGACCCGGACCGATCGCGACGATCGGTATTTTGGCGACAGCTTCCAGAACATGCCGGCAGGCGGGTATACGCGCATGTTTCAGCGCATGCTGGATAGTCCCAAGATCAAGATCATGCTGCAGACCGACTACCGCGAAATTCGCGACAAGATCCCCTTCCAGCAGATGATCTATACCGGTCCGATCGACGAGTATTTCGACTGGAAGCTTGGTCGCTTGCCCTACCGTTCGCTGCGCTTTGAGCACACGACGCTTGATTGCGAGCAGTTTCAACCGGTCGCCGTCGTCAACTATCCGCAGACGGAAAAATACACACGGATCACCGAGTACAAGCATCTGACCGGTCAGCAGAGTCCGAAGACCAGCCTCACCTACGAATACCCCACCGACGTCGGAGATCCTTATTACCCGGTGCCGCGGGCCGAAAACGAGGCTTTGTACAAACGATACGAAGCTTTGGCCGCGGCGTGCCCGGAGGTCTGGTTCGTCGGACGTCTTGCAACATATCGCTATTACAATATGGATCAGGTGGTCGGCCAGGCATTGGCTACGTTCGGGCGCATTCAGACACGCCTGCCAGCAAACGGGATGCTCGTCACGCCGACGCAGCGCGAGGCGGCCGAGTGAATGATGCGCCGGCCTGACCGGCGTCGGGCGACCCACGGCCAAAGAGACCAACGATGTTTCTCGGCTTCTCGGCGAACAGCTCTAGATATGCTGTGCTGTTGATGCAGCTGAAAAGCGCGCACTGTTCGTATCAGCGAGGCTATAGCGCGCTTGCTTGTTGTTCCTCAAACGCCAAGAACGATTGGCGCTGGCGCTCCAACTCGTCCGCAAGTGGCTTGCGAACAGTGCGCGAGCCGTCCGCATGAATGGTGGAGAACAAGCCGACTTCGGCGTGGCGCGAATTGTCCCAACCTGGGTAGGCCGTCACCGGGTACAGGCATATACCCTGAACAGGTGCACCGAGGCTCGTCGCATCGCGCACTTCGTCGCAAACGTAGTGAAGCCAGGCTGGCCGGCCTGAACCTTCGGCGCCGGTCTCGGCGATGAACATCGGCTTCTTGTATCGTTCGGCGACCTCGACCAGCAATTCCGAAAGTGCACGGTATTCGTGGTGCCCCATCGGTATCGTTGGGCCATTCAAGTACCATTGGTTGTGCGGATAGAAGTTGAGGCCGATGACGTCCACAACGTCCTTGCTGCCGCCCAACTCCGGTTCCACGCGCCCGATCAGCATGTCATACGCCTCGAATTGGCCCTGGCGAGCATTTTCGGCGCGCCGCCGCTCGGGGTGAGTACGGTCACGAGGAGCAATATGGATCAGCGGTTCAGCCCAGATGAACCTGCAGCCGGGTTCGGCCTCCCGCATGGCCCTCACGCCGGCGACCGCTGCCCTGACAAGGTGTCGTTTGAACCATCCACGCTTGTTCGGCCCGACGCGGGGGAAATAGCCGACCTCCACAGCCCATGCAAAAAACGAAATCTCGTTGATCGGGCACACCAGGGGAGCCACCCCGGTAGCGGAGCGATGAACCCGAACAGCTTCCGCGGCGAAACGGACGTAGGCCTTGATAAACCCCGGGCCACCTTGGTCGATATGGTCTGGCGAGCCATAGTGGAAGATATCCCAGATAATCTGCACCCCGGCCGCCTGGGCTGCTTCGATCGCCGACGTCCAACTCGACCAGTCGAAGACTCCGGGCGCTGTTTCAATCAGGTGCCAGCGCAAGCCGTCGCGGATCGTGCGAAGCCCAAGCTCGGCACAACGGCGATAGTCGGCATGTGCATGGATGTCATGTGAGGTCGCGCGGATCAGATCAAGACGGGCCCCGTCGGCGCGCCTGTGGGAGGAACACTCGAAACCAGCCATGAAAAAGCTGTCGAACCCGGAAGAGCCTGCCGTGGGCCGACGAGCGGTATCCTCGTTCATACCAACATCCTGTCGCCCAAGGCGTGGGCAAGTAATCGCATTCGCAGTCCCCCATTGTCAGTTCCGGTGGCCTAGTCGAAACCGGTCGGCCACCACCACGTCGACGGCTCGGCGGCTGCGGTGTACACGTGTGCCTGGATTGGCGAATACAACCAAGCTCCAATCCCGTCTGCCGGGGGCCGCGGTCGCGTCGATTCGATCCGAAGTTATGCGGCCTGTTGCATCGCCCGTTCGTTGACGCCTGTTTCGCCTAGTCGTGTGAGCGCCTCATCGGTTGCTTTTTCTTCCTTGAGCGTCTGTTCGAGTAGCGGGACGGCGTCTTTCAAGCCAAGTAACCCGGCCCATGTGACAAGAGTCCCGTAGCGCGCTATTTCATAATGTTCGACGGACTGGGCTGCAGCCACGAGACCCGCGTCCAATGCCGGAGCCTCCTCGAACTCCTCCAAAATCTCTTGTCCTTCTTCGATGATGCCGTCGATCGCCGGGCACGTTTTCCCTTGGGCTCTCTTGCCAAAGGCGTCGAAAACTTGCTGCAGACGCTCGATCTGACCTTCCGTCTCGTCACGATGTTTTTCGAACGCCGCCTTCAACTCTTTGGACTCCGCGCCCTTTGCCATTTTCCGGAGCGCCGTCAGAATCTTGCGTTCGGCGTAGTAGATGTCTTTCAGACCATCATAGAAAAGGTCTTCCAAGCCCTTGGAGCTGCCCTGAGAGCTTTTTTTCGTCGCCATTGTCATCTCCTCTTTCATTTCTATCGACGCATGCATGGCTCTAACTGGACCAGTCTCTTGTTGTTCCTTCGGCGACGGCACACCGGCAGCCAACAGCGAGCGACGGTCGGGTTGACCGCTGATTTCAGTCCGCCGCGCCAGCAGCGGCTTGAGCATCTCGGCTGCGCTCCATTGCGGAAGTTCGGAATGAGGATCGTCTGCCTGAAGGGTTTCCGCTGTCATCGAGTCCTTGCGGCCGCATTTTTCGCAACGGACCTTTGCCCGCACCTGATCAAGGTTCCCGATCTCTTCTCGGGCCCCCAATGGCGTCGAACCTGGACGAAGTTGCCGACCAGATCAGCAGTGTATAGGGGCCGCGGACCTGTTTTGCGATGTAGTTGAACTCACCTTGAGGCAGCTGCTCGCGCAGGCGTTTGGACGACAGGCGGACGGCATCATGGCCTCTAAATTCGAATTCGAGGTCAAGAGGACCACGTCCACAGCATAGTTGCACCTAGGATCCTCCTCGATGTCGCCAGCGGCGCGAAGCCTCAGATGGTCTTCGAAAACCCCTCTGCGGACCGAGCATGTCATGTCTCCTTTGCAGTACCGGAAAGGCCGTGGACAGCCGTGTCGTCCTTCGCGATGCTGAACGGATGCGACGGCGGTTTGTTCCTGAGGCCAACATGCGCTGGAGCCGGATTGACTTGCACCCCCGATCACAAACGAATGAGAACATTCAATCGGGGTCCTCATGGCTTCCGCCATCGACATTCTGGCATGCTGACCAGCGACGAGGTCGGCAATTGTCCAGGACTAGAGCGGCCGGCCAGGTGCAGCGGTGCCGGGGGGACCTCACGCTCCAAGGCCGTCCTGGCCTTCGCCAGCGACAACCACAAGGCCTGCAAAAAAGCTTCATCTGCTTGCGGTGTTAATCCGACCTCCTTGCAATGTTCAACGATCCTGTCCTGGATCGACACTGCGGTTTCATACCGTTGGACAACCCTTGCCAGAACGTCCTGACAGGTGCCAATCGCCACCTCCCGAATGTGGTCAGCGACGGGAGAGAGGGCAGCACGGGTGACATCATGAGCAACGGGGGCGTCCCGATCAGTCGGATGTATTCCGCCTCGGGCTGCCCATAAGAACGATCCGCCAACGCGCGTCTATAGCAATAGCTTCAGCCTTCAATTGAACAAAGCAATCGTGCGGGGACCGGTCCTCACCCATGACCAGGGCTGACCCGGTCATACCGTCAAAGCCAATAAGGCCAACCTCGGCCTCGACGTCAGCCCGAAGCTTCGCCACCATTGACCCGGGACCGCTCTCGAAGAAATCGACGGTGTCAATCGGGACCGAGGCCTGCTCCAGGTGCGTCCTCAGTCCCAAGTGACGGGCTTCGAGGTGAGGCTGCAGCAACGTCAGATCCGGCGCGCTCAGGCCGCAACAGTTCGTTCTTGAACGAGGTTTCCATCTGCGCTGTCTCCCGATCGGGGCGGAAGCGCGATGGTCGCTCACAGCTGACGACGCCCTAACAATTGTCGACAGTCAGGGGAAAGTATACCTAAAAGGGCGGGGAGTCTCAAAAAGCTACTATGCTGACCAGAGAGGCTCGTCAGTCTGGCGATCATCAAGATGCTGCTAACAAGCAGTGTCCGCCTCTCCTGGTCGAAGGTTGCCTTCGCAATCTGGTGTGCGCCTTTTGTCGAAGCATAACGGCCCCAAACTGATTCATCCTCTGGGGAAGCCAAGCGGTATCGACGCTGCCTGAAAACTTACGCGCAAGCTCCACACTTTCGGGGGGCGCTTTGTCGATCGACCAGAGTAGCCAAGCACCCCTTCTGTATCCCATAGTATTCGGCTTCGCCTATTGCTCCGGAACGGCAGAGGTTTGCGGACGATTTCGTGCTGCTTCGGCAATTTCCGGGATGTATTTCGTCGCGGTGCAGCTTCGGTTCACATTGGCGCGTGCGTCGAATACCTCTTTCTCGCAGACCCGCTTGGCGAGCTCGATAGGCACATGAACTGCCAGAGGCACTTCCACCTCGGAGATTCCAAGCTCCCTTGCGATCTGCTGTTTCACTTCGTGCCTGCCAAGCGAAACGTCGACGCCGACATCCTGGGCATCTTCGGTTGTCGATGATGCGCCTTGCCCCGGCAGATCTTGCTGCTCGGTCTGAGCAAATGACTGCACGGCAAAAAGCTGCAAGGCGAACACGGCGAGCGGCAAAATTCGTTGGAATACTCTCATGCCTGGCTCCTGCAGGTGCCTTTAACAACGGCAAAGTATTTGAAGCGTTCCAGAGGCGGGGATGCGCGCGCTCAGCGGCAGTCGAGGCGGGTTTTTTCTGTTGGAATACGATATGGCGACCGTGGTTGGGTGCCGACAGCCGACTGTGCTGGCACATCGGAGTGTAGGAATTTGCCTACCGAGAAAGAAAGACAAGCCAGAGACGAGCGCACCTCGGATGCTGCACGAGGATTGACCGACATTGAGCGTGCGGCACGAGACGCAAAGACCGCGGCTTCGGGAGCAGCGCCTGAAGGCCGCACTTGCTGTGACGTCGGCCGCGGCATCTAAACCGAAGAGGACACCAAAAACCACGAAAGCCTAGCAGTCACTTGCACCACACGGGAGCTTGCATTCAACCCCACGGTGCTCAAGATCCAAGTAGGCTCTGCAGCTCTCTAGGCTCACAACCTCGTGCACCCAAGTTTGATCCTGCTGCAGCAATCAGGACTACCCCAGAACGAATATGGCCAGCAGGGCAACAAAGAGAACGAGGGCAGTCCAAACTGAGCAACGTGCCGTGCAAGGCTGTTCCCAACGCTCTCGGAGCCAACTTGGTGTCAGTCCAACTGCCGGTTGCCGTAGGGCTTCGAATCGCTCTAGCGCTATCGGCAATACAGCGCGGCTCTCCTCTGAGCGCGACCGCAGCTCCCTTCAGGCAAGATGCGCGAGCAGACGGATATCTATCTGACCGAAAGCAAAAGAAACCACGCGTGCCCCACTGAAAGCACAAGCAAGCGCAAAGGTTCCTGAACTGATGCTCGGCTGGCGGGAACTTGCTCGCCAGCCGAGTTGAGTTCAGGCGGTGGTCGGGGGAGATCAGCCAGCCACACGCTGGTGATTCCAACCTGAGCCGATGTGCCAATCAGCAACCTTCGTCGGTCTTTTTCACCTGGCCTGGCGCGGCGGTATTGGCTGTCGTGTCCTGCTGACCAGGCGCCGCCTGCTGAGCGCTGCCAGTCTGCTGGCCGGGCGCGCAGTCTCTGGCCGAGTTCGGATTTGTGGTGCCGCTGGTGGTGGTCGTGTCGGTGCCCTGATCGCCGGACATGTTGGTGCCGCTGCTCGTCGTGCCGGTGCCCTGATCCGTCGTACTGGGCATGGTTGTCGTGGTCGAGGTTCCGCTGGTCGAGGTTCCGCTCGAAGTTCCGCTGGTCGTCTGGGCAAAGGAAAGCCCTGCCGACACCGCCAGCACGGCCGAAGCCAAAAGGATGCGTTTCATCTTCTTTCTCCTGTCTGAATGCGCGGGATGCGCCTGGCAAATCGAACAGGCAGACTGAAGGAGTGTTCCCCGATGAAGTTCAACTTTTGTAACTCTGGTCATAGGTCAGCCTTAGGATGTCGGGCGTATATTAGAAGCCTCATGACGGCGGCTCGATTCGAAAAGCAATCAACGAGCGGAGAGGCCGTCGCGTTCCTTGTGACTGCGGTGGCGCGGTGAGGCACAAGGCTCAATGCGGAGCGCCAGCCGCCGCGATCAGCGCCTCGTCGAGAATCCACTTCAGCTTCGCCGAGCGCTAGTAGCTTGATCTGCTTGCCGTTCTCACTTGCCAGGAACGACATGCAGCGGTCGCAGTATGCCATGCGGACCTTCAATATGTCGCCGTATGGATACCCTCCGGCGAAGGCCGCCTTGCGAGAGGACGGCACGGTAGCGAGGCTGCGCTCTTAAGGTCGCCCTTACGAGCGAAGTTAGCAGCACAGCATGAGCCATGTGACGTTATTGACCGGGCCTGAGCGTCGTCGTCGTTGGCGTGAAGAGGATCAGTGCCGGATACTGGCCGCGGCATTCGCGCCCGGGGCCACAGTGGCGGCGGTAGCGCGTCAGTACGATGTCGCGACCAGCCTGATCTATAAGTGGCGCCGCACGGTGAGAGCCCGCGAGACGGGCTTTGCCGAAGTTGTCGTGGCTCCCGATGAGCCTGTCGCCGTTTCGCGGCCGGCGGCATCCCCAGCGGTGATCGAGCTGGAGGTCGCCGGCAAGGTGCGGCTGCGGATTCCGCTGACCACGCCGCCAACACTGGCGGCAGCGATGGTGAAGGCGCTGGGCGTTTCATGATCCCGGTTCCGAGCCAGGTGAGGATCTGGTTGGCGGTCGGCCGGACCGATATGCGTCGCGGGATGCAAGGCCTCGCTCTGCAGGTTCAGGAGACGCTGGGCCGGGACCCGCATGCCGGCGATATTTATGTCTTCCGCGGCCGCAGCGGCAATCTGATCAAGATTATCTGGCATGATGGGCTCGGCATGTCGCTGTATGCAAAACGGCTCGAGAAGGGCCGGTTTCTATGGCCGTCGCCGGCGGACGGCACGGTTTCCATATCACCGGCGCAGCTCGCCTACATGCTCGACGGGATCGATTGGCGCAACC
>NZ_JAMYNE010000018.1:0-117356 GCF_040318915.1 Mesorhizobium sp. M0991 | reverse complement strand
TGCCGGGAAGTCGGGTGCTTGGAGCGTGCTGGGAATCATCGAGCCGGTGTTCCTGAAATGGGCATACAGACCGCCGGTCAATATGAAGGATTGCCGCGTGGAGATACCCGGTCTCCGCAAGCGTAACACCACCTGCATCCGTCAAATGCAAGGTTTCTCAATGCGGATAAAAAGATCGCCGCGTTCGTCGAAATCATGCGCGCGAGTGTACTCCCGCATCGACGATATCCGGCGGTCACGGATCAAATCGAGCTAGGTGATGCGGAAATCCGCATTCATGAAACGCCGACGGTTCTGCTCCACCCAGCTCTTCCACGAGCGGAATCCGCAAAAACAATGAGCCGGAATGTTCGAGTTCCACACTGCCTGTTTATGCGACTTTTGGAAGCACAAAAGGGGAACATCTAGCGGCTTATGTGTTTTCGACGTCAACAGCCTCTGGCGGTCAGATCGGCGATCGGCCGGCATTGTGAATGCCTGGAAGGGGCCGGAACCGGACTGTCAGCTTTCAAGATGACTGGACAAGATAGCCGGCCCTTGCGTCCAGCCTCGTCTGACCGCTGTGCGCCAGAAGCGACCTTTCGGACCACCGGGGCTAATGGACGACCTCCTGGCTTTGGCCGGGCGGGCTCGTCAGGGCGCCGCGATAGGTGTACAATTTTAGCCATGTTGGGTCCGGGGCCGGATGATGATCGTCCCTCCATTGAACCGGAAACTGCTGGCGATCCTTGCAGCGGATATGGTCGGCTATTCAACGGCGATCGAAATTGACGAAGCTGGCACCATCGGACGCCTGAGAGCTATCCGGGCCGACGTAACCGATACGGCGATCGCTCGGCACCAGGGTCGAATTGTCAAACTATTAGGAGATGGCGCACTTGTCGTCTTCGACAGCGTGGTCGATGCGGTAATCTGCGCAGCCGAAATTCAAAAAGCTGTGGCCGTTCGCAATGGTGGACTGCCGGAGCATGAGCGGATTGTGTTCCGCATCGGGATAAATCTTGGCGATGTGGCGCTCGTGGATGGCGATGTGTATGGCGACGGCGTCAATATCGCCGCTCGGTTGCAGCAACTCGCTGACCCGGGCGGCGTGATCGTATCGGGCACGGCCTTTGACCATCTGCAGGGCAAGCTTGATTGGCCCCTCGATTCGGCATTCCCGGCATCACCACCGTGCTCGCTCCAGGATGGACTTGGCGCGCGTGGATGTGCCCAAGCGCCCAATAGTCAAAACCATGGTCGTGCAAATCAGCAACGCTGCAGGGGGCGTAGACGTCGTGGCCGGGTGATCCAGCAAGGCTGGTATGCATGATGCCCACATTGACCGCCCCTTCCCGGGCGGCCGGATACTTGGGGAGCAGGCTTTCAGGCGCCTTGGGGTTCGCGAAGCTCAATCCGTGGAACATGACGTCCAGCCCGCCAGCTGTTTGCAGCAGAGACTGGGGACGGCCGCCGAAGATCGTCACAGTGTCGGGAAAGACGAGCTGTTTCGAAATCCTCGACATGGCGTCGTGATTTCCGCGGATCTTGAAAACCCTGATGCCGGCCTGGTGGAGGCGTGTCATCTGCGAGGCGAGGAACCGCGCCGTTTTCATCGACGTCTGTTCGCCATCGTAAAGATCGCCGGCAATGACGAGCGCATCGACACGCTCGGCAAGGCAGAGATCCACGATTCCGACAAACGCCTGGCGACTGGCGTCTCCGACGAGTTCGGCAAGATCAGGGTTTCGCAGCGCCAGCGAACGCAGCGGCGAATCGAGGTGAATATCGGCCGTGTGTAGGAATCGAAATGCCATTCGGGTCTCCGCCCACAGAGCATAGAGGGTTCGGCCGCGGCCCGATGCAAAAATTCCAGGATACGCGTTGTTGGTTGTCCAAAAGGTGCGCAATCGCTTACGCTTTACGCTTCCGTTTCAAATCCATCTGCGTCGCCGCTATCGGCGCCATGCCGATCAGTAGTCGTTTGATCGTTTGTCATCCGCATTGGTCGGTTTTTTGGAGATAGCGCGCCGCAAGGTGTCGTTGATCCGATCCTGCCAGCCCGGCCCATCTTCCTGGAAATGGTCCAGCACGGCCCTATCGATCCTAATCGAGACAAGCTCTCTGACATTTGGAGCAGCCGCCGTTTCGCGAACCGGCACCGCCGGCTTCTTGATCGGCTTGAAGGCGGCTTCGGCGGCTGCCATCGGATTTGTGGGTCGGCGTGGAGGATTTGCCATTTTATGATCCTGACTGGTCATAATGCTTGTCGAGCGGGACTGTGCGAATGCGCAACCATAACCCATGTGCCGCAGGCCACCGAACGATGGGACAAAAAAGAAAAAGGCCGGACGACAGGCCGGCAGGATAGGCAAAGGTGACTTTAGGGGCCGGTCAAAAGCCCGCAGTCCTTTGGGCCTATTCTCGGCCAACCATCTCAGAGAGGGAATCAAGCATGTCGGCAGCACCCTCCAACATTCCATCCATCTGGTCGGAAGCGCATGGTTCAATGCTTCGACTATCAGTCGCAGACTACACTCACAAGGAAACGGATATTCGACTCACTTGCGGATTACCCATTGATCACGCAGCGTCCAATATGTCCGACTCCGCCTCAAGAATTCCCACAGGTAGGGACAGCGATCTCGCGATCCGATCCCGATAGCCCTTATTGTACCTCAGACCCGACTCGATGTTTTGAATTTCCTCAGCGGCTAGCCCGCACGCCACCGCCAGGTCCTCGATCGAATATCCAAGGTGCTCACGATAAGCGCGGATGATGTGGGTCCCCTCTGACATAGCCGTTAAGACTGTCTCGGGAATGCGCGAATCCTTCATAGACACCTCCAAAAAGAACAGGATGCCCGCTACAATCGGGAGATTTCCTCCCGACCTGGCGCTCCCAGCAAATCAAATAAATGAGCGTCGATTCGGCCGGATCGGCCTCGTCATGGAATGGGCCACCTGAAATTGGCAGCCGGATCGGAATATGGCGGCTTGCCTGGTTCTGATCAAGTCCAAGATCCTGCCTGCCCAAATCACTCCCTGCGCGATCCTTCGCGGCTCATCATCGCCAATGGGTCCTTGAACAGGAACTCGAACTCGCCCATGCCGCCGCGACCAGTGGCTTTATGCGGCACAATCCACCGAGCCCGACCACTGCAGCGCTGTTAACCAAATTTTTTAACCCGCCAATGCTATTCGCGAGACTGAAGGGATGAGGTGACCGATGGGTGATTCAAACATAAGCGCGTTTCCGCTGCATCGGCGGCGGAAATTGGTCGAAGGGATCGCCCGGGTCCTGGAATCCAAGAACGGGGAGGACGCGAATGCCTTCTGGCGCAGCACCGCCAAGACAATTCTCGTTCAACTGTCCGAATCAGGAATCGCACCCGAGGTCGCCGAACAGGAAGTTGGAACGCTTCTTCATGTTGTCTTAGCCGACATAGCCACCCGCAGCGCTGCGAAACTTGCACGATAGCATCGGCTCACCAGGAAGGATCGCCGCGTGGAGACACCCTGGGACTCCGCAAGCGTGCCACCACTGCATCCCGTCAAATGCAAGGCTTCTACGCCGAAACAGCACAATGCGCCCAATTGCCGACGCTCAGCGCCAAGACAATGAACGACCTATTTGGGCCGACAGCGGACTAGCAGCTTCAGGCTGCGGTTCTTCAGGAGCGGACATTCAGGAGCGGACATTCAGGTCGGCTCGGGCATAGTCGTGACCTGACCCAATCCTGACCTTCCGGGACCCATTTTCCTTCCAGAAACCGGACATTGGGCCCAACCAGCGCTCGTGACCCGAAGGCGACCTTCATTTCCTAGAAGCGCGTATGACTGCTCTTAGACGGAAAGCCGGCATTTGATGGATGCTGTGCTTGGAGGCGGGTAATGAAGCGTCATAGCACTGTCGGCATGATAGGCGCCGTCGGCTTGCTTCTCGCCGCTGTGTTTGATTGCCTGTTGCCTTCCACTGATGAACGAGTCGACTAGGACCTTTTTTTTGCTGTGACGGCACCGAATTGGTCATTAGATAAGTTGTCATGTCCGACCCACGCATCGACAGGGGCGATGACGGGCGCAATTCCAAAGATGTGGAACTGGTCCGCCGCGCGTTGGCGCGCGACGCGGACGCATTACGAACCATCATGCAGATGCACAACCAGCGCCTCTACCGTATCGCGCGTGGATTGGCCGACGACGACAGCGAAGCCGAGGACATCGTTCAGGAAGCCTATGTCAACGCCTTCGCCCACTTTGCCGAGTTTCGAGGAGAATCGGCATTGTCGACATGGCTCTGCAGGATCGTCGTCAACGAGGCATTAGGACGCTTGCGAAGGAGTCGGCGCGCGACAGCTTTTGCAAAATCCGCGGCACGGGCCAATGCCGAAGTCATACAGTTTGCTCTCGACAAGCATTCCGGGGACGCAGAGCGAACGGTGGCGCAACGACAAATCCTGAGCTTGGTCGAACAGGCAACCGATAGGCTGCCCCCCGCCTACCGCGTTGTTCTTATTGCCCGAGCAATCGAAGGACTCTCTAATGACGAGACAGCGGAACTGCTCGGCGTGCGTCCCGAGACAGTGCGGACGCGGCTCCATCGCGCTCGCCGTCTCCTTCGCCAAGAGCTAGACGAGCAGATTGGCCCCGTGCTGCTCAATGCCTTCCCCTTCAAGGGCCGACGCTGCGAGCGACTAATCGACACCGTTATAGATCGCCTTCGTTTTCCAGCCTGACTGCGTGACGGAAGGTCTTTCTGCGCCTCTCTCTCCCATGCCGGCAGAAGGTCCATGCTCTATCGATCGATCGGTTTTCGCGCCGGACGCGGGAACGTTTTGACGGTTCGGTCATCCAATATTGTCAGCCAGATTCGGTAGCCACGCAATCGGGACGTCGCCGAACGGGTAGACCAACTGGAAAACAATATTCGGGAGGACAAGGCAGTGTCAGCACGGTTCAATCGTATTGGTGTCTCCTTGGTCATTCTGGTCTCCGCGGCTTTGATTCCGGCCGCTGCCCAGACGGGCGCAAAAGGATCGGTCAGCGGAAAGGATTTTGACGCCGCCGCGGCCGAGCAGGCCAAGCGATATCTCAAGGAAGGTCGCGAGACTTTCCGTTTCGATACCTTTGGTAGCGAGGAGTTTTGGGGCGGCAAGCTCAAGCTCCATGAGGCGATCGCCGGGGAGAAACTGGGCGGGGTCGGACCTGGCCTCAGTCCGGAAATGGCTCTCGAACTTGGCCTCAAGGTCGATGTCAATGCAATTCCGAAGGATGTGGCTGCAGCTCTCGACAAAGGTGAGGTCGACCTTACCGATCCTGCAAGCACGCTTCTCCTGCTCAAAGCCAATGCCGTTGTCGGGGTGACCGGGTTCTTCGCCGAGGACGGAAAGACGCTGACTTCGGTCGGCATACAATGTGCCGTGTGCCATTCGACCGTTGACGACGCATATGCGCCAGGCATCGGGCATAGGCTGGACGGCTGGCCGAACCGCGACCTCAATATAGGCGCTGTCGTTGCATTGGCGCCTGACCTCACGGCGTTCACCGAAATGCTGCAGATATCCGAAGCGGAGGTGAAGAAGGCGGTGGAAGCATGGGGCCCTGGCAAATTCGATGCTGAACTGAACCTCGACGGCAAGGCATTCCGGCCGGACGGCAAGACGGCCGCCACGCTC
Source organism: Mesorhizobium sp. M0991 (assembly GCF_040318915.1). NCBI lineage: Bacteria > Pseudomonadati > Pseudomonadota > Alphaproteobacteria > Hyphomicrobiales > Phyllobacteriaceae > Mesorhizobium > Mesorhizobium sp. M0991. The sequence continues at coordinate 111,699 of NZ_JAMYNE010000018.1, read as the reverse complement.
AATCCACCCGCCTTCGGATTGGCCGGCGTGAACAACCATACATGGACCGGAGCCTGGGGCACGGTGAGCTACTGGAACGCCTATGTCGGCAATCTCGAAATGCACGGCAAAGGCGTTTTCTACGATCCGCGCCTGGACGATGCAGAGAAGTATCCGGTCGCAGCGAGAACGAAACAGGGCCACAAGCAGGACGAGGAAGACCGGATCACGGCGAAGCTGCCGGCGCTTCACTTCTATCAGCTTTCGCTGCCGACCCCGAAGCCGCCCGAGGGCGCCTTCGACAGTGCGGCGGCGGAGAAAGGCGAGGCACTTTTCAACGACAAGGCCAAATGCGGCACTTGCCACGTGCCGCCACTATTCACCGAGCCGGGATGGAACCTGCATACGGCCGATGAGATCGGGATCGACGATTTCCAGGCAATGCGATCCCCGGACGAGCGTTACAGGACGGCATCGTTGCGTGCACTTTGGAACACGGAAAAAATCCACAAGGGCGGTTTCTACCACGACGGGCGGTTCGCCACCCTCAATGAAGTCATCAAGCATTATGACGACCATCTGGGCCTTGATCTGACCGATCAGGAAAAGAGTGATCTGATCGAGTACCTCAAGTCGATTTGACCCAGCACTTGACGGCGTCGGCGTTGCGCTCGGCGTATTTGTATTTGCTCTTGAAGGACTCTTCCCTATCGCCATCACCGAGGCCAAGACGGTTACAGAGGGCAGGCACATCATTCGCGCTGAAATCGGCAGTGGCCGATGCGGCCTCATGACGGAGCTGCTTGATCAGCGCCGACCAATACTGCGGCTTGCTCTCTCGACTCACTCCCTGCCCCCTCGAGAGGATAGTACCCTCTAGCGCTCGTCGCATCCGACGATCTAAATTATTGCTAACCTTAGATCGTCCGCAGTGATTAATGCGAGCGCTTCTTCGAAGACAGTGGTCAATGTTCCAACACGGTTAAACACCCCGACACCGTGTTGCTTTCGCTCGACGAGGCCTTCGCGTTGGGAAAGCTCGTTAACGAGCATCTCTCGGAGCGGAACTGGCCCGCAAGCAGACAGGAGGGCAGTGATTCCAAACGATATGACAACTGTGGACGAACTGTGGGACGTGGGGTTTTCGACAGCGACTGTCGATTGCCATACGGCGTCAGTGTCTGGCAGGAGCCTGCGGCTGCTCAACGGCCGGCATCGTACCTAATCATAATCTTCGAGTATGGTGGATCAGCCGATGCGGGAGGCGAGCACGGGAGGTCGAGTCATGGGTGTCACCTTCAAGGGCGAGAGCGCCGACTATCGCGCCGCGCGCGACAGGCTCTTGCAATCCGAAATCGCGCTGCGCCGGCAGATGGAGGCAGTAGCCGCCGAGCGACGTGCTCAGCCGCCTGGGCCGTTGGTCGAGATGGATTATCAGTTCGAGCGAATCGGCGCGGACGGCAAGCCGCAGAAGGTGAGGCTGTCGGACCTGTTTGCACCAGGCACGACATCGCTGTTGATTTACAACATGATGTTCCCACGCCACGCGCTGGACGATCGGCCGCAGCCCTCGACCGGCCTTTTTGCCGACCTGCCTCGTGAGGAAACGCCATGCCCTTCCTGCACGGGTTTGCTCGACCAGTTGAACGGCGCGGCGCACCATTTCTGTGCCGCCGGCTTCAATTTTGCGGTGGTCACGCAAGCGCCCGTGGAGCGCGCACAGGCTTTTGCAAACCAGCGCGGCTGGAGGAACCTCGACATGCTTTCGGCTGTCGGCACAACGTTCAAGCAGGATTTCAACGCACTGTTTGAGGACGGGCAACTCGCCCCGATGACCCATGTCTTCCAGAAGACGCCAGATGGTATCCGCCATTTCTGGTCGTCCGAAATGATGTACGCCGAGTCCGATCCTGGCCAGGATCCGCGCCAGCAGGGCACGATCGAGCCGCTGTGGAACATGATGGACCTGATGCCCGAGGGCCGGCCGGACTTCGATGAACAGGTGGAATATGCGGGACAGGATGTTGCGAATGAGAGCTGACCCCTCTGCGACTTGCTGATCCGGGACATTTCGTCGGCTCTGTCGCAAACCCGGTGGTAGGGTCATGAACAGCCATGTTCCCGCCGGACACATGGTTCGTCTCCATGCCGCCCTCCGCAGCCGTAGCGCTCGACGCGAGCCTGCGAATTGTAGCGTCTCACCAGAAAGCGCTACTAAGGATTCGGTTTGAGAATTGCTGGTTGGCGGTGCCCGATGAAGTGCACCTTGGCAAAGGGCACACTGGGCGCCATTTCCCGACATTGCATTGATGCTTCGGCTGCAACCAATTCATGAAGCCTCTCCCTACGAGGCGAAGGCGGCCGGGGCAGGACCGCCTGCAAGGGGCTTCTCCGCTGACTTGCAGGATTGGCAGCATAGGTTCGCCTCATTGCGATTCCTTGGCCGCGAAATGCCTGCGCAGCTCTTCGACGAGGACGCGGGCATTCTCCGAATAGTCGATCGGGACGTCCACCAGATGGACGCCGCCTCCCTTGAAGGCTTCCTCCAGCGTTGGAACCAGCTCCTCCGCTGCGCCGACGCGGGAACCGCTGGCCCCGTACGACTCGGCGTAGCGGACGAAGTCGGGATTGCCGAATGTGAGCCCGAAGTCCGGAAATCCGTCGACCGCCTGCTTCCAGCGGATCATGCCGTAGGCGGAATCGTTGAGGATCATCACGACAAGGTTAAGCCTCAAGCGAACGGCTGTCTCGAGTTCCTGGGAGTTCATCATGAAGCCGCCGTCACCGCATACCGCCATCACGCGGCGCTCGGGATAGAGGAGCGACGCCATGATCGCCGACGGCAATCCCGCCCCCATGGTCGCGAGCGCGTTGTCGAGCAGCAGCGTGTTCGCATGATGGGTGCGGTAGTTGCGGGCGAACCAGATCTTGTACATGCCGTTGTCCAGGCAAACGATGCCGTCCTCGGGCATGACCGTTCTGACGTCGTGTACGATGCGCTGCGGCTTGATCGGGAAACGATCCTCCAGGCTGCGCTCGTTGATCCGCGACAGAATCGTCTGACGAAGCTCGATGATCTTCGTGTCGGGGCTGAGCCGACCCTCGAGCCGATCGGCGAGCACGGCCGCGGTCGTGCCGATGTCGCCAACCACTTCGGCGTCGGGGTGGAACACCTGTTCGACTGTCGCGGACGTAAACCCGATATGGATAACTTTCGGGCCGCCCTCGTCGCGCATCAGAAATGGCGGCTTTTCAACCGTGTCGTGTCCGATGGCGATGATCAGGTCCGAAATTTCGATCGCATCATGGACATAATCGCGCTCGGAAAGTGCTGCCGTTCCGACATAGAGGTTTGAACCGCCGTCGACCGCCCCCTTGCCCATCTGCGTATTGAAGAACGGGATGCGCATCCGCCGCACGAAGTCCGACAGCGAACCAACCAGCCGGGGGCGATTTCCGGCCGCGCCGATCATGATCAGCGGACGCTTGGCCGCCAGTATCATCTGCGCCGCACGATCAATCGCGTCGGGATGAGCGATGGGACGTTCAAGCGGATGCACCGGAATGAGTGAAACCAACGGGATCTGCTCGGCCGCGACATCCTCGGGGAGCTCCAGGTGAACTGGCCCTGGACGCTCTTGCGCAGCAACCCTGAAAGCATCGCGCACCACGGTCGGAATGCTGTGCGGGCTGACAATTTGCCGCGTCATCTTGGTCAGCGGCCGCATTGATCCGATCACGTCGACGATCTGAAAACGGGCCTGCTTGGCTGTAAGTATTGGCTTCTGCCCGGTGATCATGATCATCGGCATCGCGCCCAGATGGGCATAGGCCGCGGCGGTCGAGAAATTGAGCGCGCCGGGTCCAAGCGTCGAAATGCAAACGCCGGGCCGCCCGGTCAGCCGTCCATGCGTGGCCGCCATGAAGCCGGCCGCCTGCTCATGCCGCGTTGTGATCAATTCGATCCGCGAGGTGCGCAACGACTCCAGGACGTCGAGATTTTCCTCGCCGGGGACACCGAAGATCCGATCCACTCCCTCATTCTCGAGGGCGGCAACGAGGAGGTCAGAGCCCTTTTTCAAATTTCGGCATCCTTGTGGTTGAAGCGGGACCCAAATGAACGGATCGATCCTAAGCGAAACTGACAATGCTTTGGACCTACTCTATCTCAACGGGGCGGGTATTGTGACCGGAGCGAAGGGGCACTCGCGGATTGTTGTTCAACTTTGTCGAAGGTAGGTTAGCCCGATGAACGACCGCATCCATGATCGGTGGCCGGACATACCGTATGGTCCTTGGCGCGGTACCTGCTCCGCGCTGCATCTTTGTTCCCAGATCATAGGGAAATATCGGCTTGCGCGCACGCCCTGGGTGAACCATTCGTGGCACGCGACCCTCTATCCTAATGCTCGCGGCTTCACGACCGGGCTCGTGCCTGATGGAGCTGGCGGGATCGAGCTCAGCCTCGACCTGGTTGACCATCAGGTGGTCGGAGCGGCCACCGACGGACGCACTGCCCGATTTCCGCTCGAGCCGATGTCGGTCGCTTCCTTCCATGCTCACGCATTAGACCTCGTTCGCAGCCTCGGCGGGACGGCGGAGCTGAACGGCATGCCGAATGAAATCCCGAACGCGATTCCGTTCGCAGAGGACCGGGCCGAGCGGCCCTACGATGCCGATGCCGTCGCGCGCTTTTTCAAGGCAAGCATAGCGGTGACAGCCGTACTCCAGACCTTCCGCACCGCTTATCTCGGCAAGGTCAGCCCGGTGCACCTGTTCTGGGGGAGCTTCGATCTCGCAGTGACGCGCTTTTCCGGGCGGCGAGCGCCCCTGCACCCGGGTGGCATTCCCGCCCTGCCCGACGAGGTCACCCGCGAAGCCTACAGTCATGAGGTTTCGTCGGCTGGCTTTTGGCCGGGCGGTGGAGCGGTCGACTTTCCCGCCTTCTATTCCTATGCCTATCCGGCACCGGCTGGCTTCGCCGCGGCAAAGATCCTTCCCGACGCCGCATACTACGAAGCGAGCCTTGGAGAATTCCTGCTGCCTTATGACGCGGTGCGCGGAGCAGCCGATCCGGAAGCGATCCTCATGGGTTTTCTCGAGAGCACCTATCGCGCCGCTGCCGACCTCGCGGAATGGGATGCCGCCGCTCTCGAATGCGCAATCGGACAACCTCGCCGACCACGGCGCCTGTAAGTGCCTTCTCGCCCAACGTTCGTAACGGATTGACCTCGAAAGCGACACTGGCTGAGAGCTGTACGTGCACTTACAGCCGCAGAACTAAACAGCTGGCGATCGTCAAACGAGCGAATTGCGCGGATATCGTTGAAGAAGTCGGCTCGTAGTCGCGATTCACATCAATGCGTTCGAAGGTTTGGCGCGCCAGAGAAGATGAGGAAACTGGATAGTCAGGGTCCGAGCTATGAAGTGGGAAGCCTGTTCCCGCTGCCAAGACGAAGCGACTCGCAATCGCACGGTGGTGGCGGTCGCACGCCGGCGTGCCAGGCGACTTTCCGCGCGCACGCGAGCTGTCAGAGGATCCCCCACGCCCGGTAACGTCCCCTGCCCGTGATCTCGCGCAGGCCGAGTTCGGCGACGAGATTAAGCGCGCCGCGTGTACTTAACTTCAGCTCCTTTTCGATCATCGCCGTGGAGACGAGCGGCCGGGCGAGCACCAGCTCGACCAGTTGCGGCAGCTTCGAATGCCCCCGCCGGCCGCGCAGGCGCCGAGCCATCTGCTCCCGGGCGAGCACCAGCCGGTCGTGTTCCTTCAGCCCGGCGACGGCCGCTTCAGTGACGCCCTCCAGAAACCCGATCAGCCGCGCCGTCCTGTCGCGGGCGCGCCGCCTTTCGCGCGGAATGGCGCGCAGCCCGGTGTTGAGACAGACGAGGTGTGCGCTCGTTTTTCGGACCTGCCTGAGCATGGCGCCGACGAGCAGGTGTCCGAGCCAGGGCAGATGCTGCAGCGGTTCTTTTGTTTCCCACGCATCCCATAGCAGGGCGGCGCTCAGCACGGGCGGCTGGCCAGTGGTCCGGTTCAACATAGCCCGCCAGTCCGACAGCCGTTCCTCCTCGTCCCAGTCGGGATCGTAGACGAGCGGATTTTTTTCGTCCGTCGGGACCTGTTGCGGTCGCGAAACCGGCGCGGCGGCGAGCCCGTCGAGCACGTTGCGCGTGCGATCGAGCAGCGCATCGATGGCAGCAAATTCGGCGCCGAGGCCATCGTTCAGATCGTCGTTGGCCGACTCGCCCGCCTCTTCATCACCGGCGCCCTCCGCTGCCGTCGCATGACGCTCCGGTGGCAAAGCGTTCTGGGCGCTAGCGCCACGCCCGCGCAATTGGCTTAGGCCGTTCGGGCTCAGCGCCCAGTCCGGCCTGTTGGCAACAATCAGCCGCCGTGCCCGCAGCACCGCATGGGCACGGGTGAGCTCGTGGGTCGGCGTGCGGATGTCCATGTGGGTGTCGTGTAGGACCAGATCCTCGACATGGACAAGCTCGCCCTCGAGCCACAGCGCGGCGGCGGCGTCGTAGAAATGCGTGCGCGCGACAAAACCTTCGCGCACCGGACTTCTGGCCAGCCGCTCATCGAGGCGCGCCAAAGAATCCTCTGCGGTGACGAGCGGTCCCGCGAGGTCGCGCCACGGGATTGCATTGGTACGGTCAAGGTCAAAAAGAGTCATCGGGCGTCGTTCCGGCCTTCGCTCTGGCGCTGCCAATTGAAATTCTTAGGCAAAAATCGGCGCACCCGCTTGCGGCCCGTCTCCAGCCTCTCTTGATGCAAACTGGTGACGTCGTAAGCCATTGATATCGCTTTAGCCGATTCGACTTGCTGAAGCTATCTTGCACTTTGCTTCATTCACACCGGGTCTTCCTTGGGACAACCCTCACTATCGATAATTACCTCTTATCGATACTTAGATAATACCATCCGCAAATTCTAATACTATTGGGTTTTGTTCCTGCTGAGCCCATCAAAAACAAGAGTGCGTTTTCGATCATCGCCTCAGAGGCGCTTTTTTTGCGGGATACGCCCAAATGGAGTCCAGTTGGGTCCTCACCCGCCGCAACGAAGTAGGTAGCGCGGACGTGGGGAAAGGCGGTAGCGTTCTACTGACTCGAGCCCGACCGTTTCTTAGGTCGCGCCTACCGTTTTGCACGCCCTCCCCTGCACGGCCGTGACGGAAGGTTGAACCCGTCGGGCGGCTTGCTAGGTTCCAGACTTAGGTGGTAACCCGGCATGAACACGGCACTGCTTTTGATGGCTCAGTATGGTGGTCAGGCCATCATCCCGATCGATGACGTCTGCCGAGACTATTTCTCCCACCTGACGCCGCAGAAATTGATTCAGCATTGGCATCCTCGGCTATGGCCATATCGGCAAGATGCTTGCCCTTCGCGCCAGAGCTTTTGGCGCATTGCGCCTGTTGAATACCCATCCTTGTCAAGCCGGATTGGGTTCCATAAGCGCGTCAGTCGAACCCCAAGGCTGCCCCAACAGCGGGCTGGATTGGCCGATCCGCGGGGCGGTGAAACGCAGTGCAGGGCGCCGTGATTTTCCCGATCCGTCATTGCTGCGACGAACTTTGCGCCTAGAGTAGTGGCACATGCCGCAGCATGGAGAGTTCTCATGCGCCGCCTCTTCCGCTTTATCGCACTCGCCGCCAGCCTTGCCGCCTTCCCGGCCGACGCGCAGGAACGTCAGGTCTACAGTCTCCCGCAGGGCGCGCATCCCCATGACGTCGCGCCCGCGCCCGACGGAGACATCTGGTACACGGCCCAGCAACAGGGGGCACTGGGTATTCTCGATCCCGAGACCGGCAAGGTTCGCCAAGTACCGCTTGGCGAAGGATCCAGCCCTCACGGTGTCATCCAGGGTCCGGACGGTGACGCGTGGATAACCGATGGCGGGCTCAACGCGATCGTGCGCTTCGACTCGACAACCGAGGAAATCAAGGTGTGGGCGCTTCCGCAGGACGTCGGCTACGCCAATCTCAATACTGCCGCGTTCGACGGCGACGGCCTCCTCTGGTTCACCGGGCAGAGCGGAATCTACGGAAGGCTCGACCCTGCGACGGGCGACATGAAAATTTTCCACGCTCCAGAGGGCCGCGGCCCCTACGGGATTACTGCGACCCCCAACGGAGACGTCTACTTCGTGTCGCTCGCCGGCAGCTATCTGGCAAGCATCGACCGCAAGAGCGGTGAAGCTCGAGTGATCGAGCCTCCGACCCCGGACCAGGGGGCGCGCCGCGTGTGGTCGGACAGCCGGGGACGGCTTTGGATTTCGGAATGGAACGCGGGACAGGTATCGGTCTACGACCCCCATGACGGCGGCTGGAACGCTTGGCGTTTGCCCGGCGACCTTCCTCGCACCTATGCGGTCTATGTGGACGAGCGCGACATTGTCTGGCTCTCCGATTTCGGAGGGAATGCCGTGCACGCGTTCGATCCGCAGACAGACAAGTTTACGACGTACCCCAAGTCCACGGAAAACGCTGATGTCCGCCAGATCAATGGCCGCCGCGGAGAGGTTTGGCTGCCAGAATCTGGGGCCGACCGGCTGGTCGTGATCCGCACCGCCTCCGCCAAGTGAGGCGGTCCCAGCCGCGGCTTCATTAGCGCCAGCATGGCGAAGTTCGGTCTCCCCGTCCTTCCTCCGCGCTGCTAGCGCCGCGCTCCGTGCAGGATCGACGCGGATCCGCATCCGCGGATCGGCGCCGCCCCTTTTGCGGCGGCTCATTCCGTCAACGCTGTGCGCTTCATTGCTATGACCGTAAAGGCGCTTTCGAGCACGCAGAGCGGCTTGGATAGGCTCTTGAGGTGAAAATGGCGAAATGGTTCGAGTCGACCGGCGACAGCTATTTCTCGCATATCAACCGCCAGAGCATCGAGGCCGTCATTCGGGAGGCGAAGGGTGATCAGGCCGCGCTTGCCGTCAAGGCGGCGGGCAAGAAGTTCGACGATCATTTGCATCGAGTTGTGGCTCATCTGGGGATCACGACCTGCACGGCCCCCACTCCGGTAACAACAGGCTGCAAAATTGGAACAGTCGTTTGGCCCTCTCCATAGCCCTTCAGATGCGTCTTTGATCATTGCCTGAGGAACGCGCCCGTGTAGGTCTGGCCAGCAAGCCTAACGGTTCCGGCGAGGGCTCCGTCGGACAGCATAACAAAACTGACCTCCGCGCCATTCGGTAGGCGCTCAAGCTTCAACGTAGTCCCCACAATTCTTCCAGCGCCGGCGGCCTCCCCCGGATAGTTGTCGCCCAGATTTCCCCACGCATAGGTGACCGTCACCTTCCCATCGGAAGAAATCGTCTGAACAGCAAGTTTGGCGTCATACATCCCATCCAGTCGTCCGGCCCATAGACCCGAAAAAGCAGCGTACTTTGTTGGAACGCCCTTGCCAGGGGGAGTGACCGCCACGGTTTGATGCATGATTGCTGAGCCGGAAGGAACCAAGGCAGGTTGGGGAGGAATGGCACTAGGTTCTAACGCAGGTTCGAGAGTGGCCGGTTGCGACGTTTCAGGAGCCGATTGGCACGCGGCTAGGGCAAGTGCCGCGAAGCCAAGCATTGCGTTGCACATTCGGTGTGCCATCTTCTGGTGCCCCGGCCATCTTTGAATCTAGCGCAGGCCGACCTTATCGCGCGTTTTCACAAGCTGTGTCTACGCAAGGTAAGTCATACGACAGCGGGTCGTCGAAGAACCCGCAGCGGTCGTGAGTGAATGCCTCTATTCGTCGCCCAAGTAGCGGCCTGGAGCGCCATTCGCCCGGCATCCGCTGGTTCATTAGGAGTTGAGCGGGAGGATCAGCAGTTGACCTTCCAGATCACATAGTGAGGCCGTTGCGACTGTATTCCTGAACCTTCGACAAACGAGTACACGCCGGTCGAACGGACTCACCAAGCTGCTGAATGAACGCTCTAGATGCATTCGACAGGCGTTTGACCGACGAAAGCTTAAGCCCCCCAAGATGCCGCGGCCTATTTCAAGTGCTGCGAGGCGAGTATGATCGACGCGTTGGTGCCAGGCTTCTGAATGATAATCACGACGATGGTAGTCATTCTCGACGATACAAGAGTTGCTGCCACTTATTCGGACAGGAGCTACCGGTTCGATTGAACCGGTAGCGGTGAACGGAAGGGGCACAACACCCTTCGGCCGCGATTTCGCCAATAGCAATACCGCAGAAACGTGCCACCTTGGCGGAGGATCTGCGCCCTCCGAAGGCAGAAGTTACAGGTTCAAATCCTGTCGGGTGCAGCATTGCACAGTTCGCTTGCCGACAACTATTCCTGCTGGAATTGACAGGGCCAATCTTCAGGCCTCGTCAAGCCAGAAGGCAACTCGGTCCGGGCGTCTCCGCAAGCCATGTTGAGCTGCCACTGGGACAGACCCGCCGAATTGGAAAGATCGACGCCCTCGATACGGGTCAGAAAGAAAAAGGCGCGGTCAAAGTCTATCGGCGCGGTGAACGTCGCTCCTCGGAAGTCCGCCCGTGCGAGATTGGCAAACGAGAAGCGGCTGCCGCTGATATCGGCGTCATGGAACTGCGCACGCCCCAATTCTGCCTTTGTGAAATCAACATTGGTCAGATTGGCGCCCTGGAAATTCGAGCGCTGTATTTCCGCGCTCGCAAACACAGCGCCCTGCGCGTCCATACGGCTGAAGTCGGTCCTGTAGGCCTCGATTCTGTCGAACCGGGCGCCTTTGGCGGTCGAGTCGGCCAGGGAAGCACGCACAAGCGTTGCCTTCTCAAGATTTGCCGCAAGGAGATTGCTGTTCCTGAGGTCGGTCGAAGTGAAATCAACACCGAACAGGTTCGCCCCGCTCAGGTCCTGTCCTTCTAGGATGAGAAGCTTCTTGTCACACTCGTGCCAATTGACGCCAGGCGTCGCGGCTGCGTGGCAATTGTGAGCAGCAGTGGCGTTCTGCCAAGCAAACACAGTGCAAACCGCTAGAACCAAGCCGGATGCGCCGTAAGCTCTGGTTCGCCTCAAAGTCATTGTTGCTGGACCTCTGCTACTCGCCGACACTCAACCTTACCACATCTGCTGACACTCGAGCCACGGTGACCACCGCCGTCACAGTTAGCGCATTTCTCATATTCAAGCTTTGATGTTGATCAACCGATCAACCCGCGCGTAGGGCGCGATTTGCGAGCGCCTCCCCATATCATCGGCGGTCCAGCAGAGATTCATTTGTCACCGGCCAGGCGCATCATTCCGTAGGTATGCTTGACTAAGCCGAGGAGAGCGGTCGTTCAGGCTGGCGAAGTCGCGTGCCAAGATTGGCCTCCGCTCTGGACGTTTGTCTCGCTAATTGGGAGCCTGCTCGGGTGCTGACCGCCACCGCCGGCGTCCGCTGCCGACAAGCGTGAATCCGCTTGGTTCCGCACCGATCGGTACTTCCCGACGGCGAGGTTGACCCGGCACGGGGTGCTCGTCGCATATCCTGATTCCGCTGTCGCATGAACCCCACGACTTCGCTTAGCGAAGCCGAAGTTGATCTCTGCCATCTACAAGGTCGAAGCATCAACCCCGCATATTTGTGTCGTAAGCTGACGTGCCGCGAATACGCCTTTTTCGGTTGGCGGGCTTTATGGCGGACGCGCAACCTATTCTTGTATTTTTATCAACGTAAACAATGTCGTATGGCGGAGAGGGAGGGATTCGAACTCCGCGCTTGGAAAAGCGTCCCTCGGCGGTATCCCTCTACCGACTCGAACCGCGACCGTTTCTTAGGTCGCGCCTACCGTTTTGCACGCCCTCCCCTGCCCGGCCGTGGCGGAAGGTTGAACCAGTTGGGCGACTGCTAGGTTCCAGACTGGAGGTAAGGTCGGCTCGCTAAAAGCACGGCAGGTGGCATGCGGCACATGCGCGACAACGGCGGCGGAGGGTTTGAGAGGGCCGGAGCCCCGAAAGCTTTCGGCAGTTCGAACGATATAGTCGAACGGCCGAAATCGGGGCGCAAAGCTGCCATTCGGCACAAAGATAACAAATAGCATCGGCGATCGGCTGAAGCCGCTCCTTGTCAGTCTGCTGGCGAACCGCGTAACCGGGACAGATTTCCGGGCGAAGGGGTTTGCAGGCGAGCGCGTTCGTGATTCACCCTATGCGTGACGCTACCACCGACTGATTCGTTTGAAGGCTGTCGCTCGCGGAACTCCGCGGGTTGGTTACTGCGCTGATCGGCGAAGTGCGCGGTCCAAACATGGTTCGAAGTGGTCGATCGCAGGGCCGCGTCGCACGGTGCAGAAGGCCATGCATCGTTGATTATGCGCAAACTGCTATCGCGCGCCTAGTCGGAACTCGCGCATCGAACAGTACATCACGTCTTCCGTCCCCAGCGCACCGGCGGCCTCCCCGCTCGCAATCCAAATAGACGTCTTTCAGCTGTTTGATTGGCATGTCAGCGTGAGCGAACGCGAGGTCCTGAGCGTCAGAAGCCGACAATGAAGCCGGACTGATTGCGATCAGCACGGTGCCGAGCGTCACAGGCGCGAGGGACTTAACAACTGACATGATCATTTTGAGATCCTCCCCAGCTCCCGTCGGTCAACATTCAGTCCTTGGGGTCGCAGGTGTAGTGCCGTTCGAAGGTCCCGTCCGCGCGCCGCTGCTTGTCGAAGCCGCGATGTAAGGCTCGATCGCGCGCTCGTGGACCAGCCAAAGGGGATCTCGGCCGAGGCGTAGCCACTGCCGGCGGCCAACCGTTTCGGGATCGAGGCCGAAGCGATCCTGGTGCGCTCGATCGTCGTGCCGGCCGCGCCTGCCTCCGCATGACGGATGGCGCGGCTTCGCAAATCGCACATGATTTCGTCACGTGAGATGCCGATGTCGCCAAGAACGTCATCGGGTAAACGGCTCAACTGGTCCGTTGCCGACAAGAGAGCTTTTCGCTCGGCGCGGAGGCGTAACCACCTGCGAAATGGACCAATGGCGGCAGCATGAATTATAACCATGATCAGATCGTCCCTTCATTGATCTGAATTGACCGGTACGGAACGGCGCGAACGGCACTCCGGGCGAGAGCGTCAGCCGTCCGCGAGGCAAATTAGGCGTAGTGGTCGATGGATTGGTTTTGCCGCGGCGTGCCCATACGGCGGGCGGTGGCTGGCCCCGGGCCACGCATGTAATAAAGCTCCGGGCGGTAGCGCGGCGCGACGAATTTGCGAAACCCCGCAGCAAGTTTTGTGACGGGAGCCAAGAATTTCATGACTGTTCCCTTTCCCTTCGCCGGCTTGCACACGAGCCGGCGGGCCTGACGTGCAACAAGGATATGACAGTCGAACCAGGCTCGGCTGTGGGAATTCCCACACCGGGGAAAACATTGGCGAAATCCGCTCCCAGTTTGCATCCCGGAAAGCGGGGCCTGCGGCCATCAAATTTCCTTGGATAGGGAGTAAGGTGAAGTACACTTGATTGAACAAGAGACCGTTGTGACAGGCTCTCTGGCCTTCATCTCAAGACTTTGCGATGCCGACCTCGCCGCGCTGACCAAACGGTGGCACGAGCGCAGCTATCGACACAACGAGCTAATCATTTCCCACGGCGACACTGGTCGCGATGTCTTCTTCCTGCTGGAAGGACGGGCTCGCGTGACACTGGTTTCAGCGGACGGCAGGGAGATAGCGTATCGCGATGTCGAACCGGGTGACATTTTCGGGGAGCTCGGAGGCATTGACGGGATTGCACGCTCTGCCAGCGTAGTCGCGCTGGAGGCAACCCGCGCTGCACGGCTGTCCGGCACAGCATTCCGGGATATCGTGATGACCCACCCGACTTTTGCCTGGATGCTGCTTGAGCATCTGTCTGCCCAGCTCCGGCGCATGACCGAGCGGGTATTCGAATACAGCACTCTGGTCGTGCGAAAACGGCTGATCGTCGAGCTCCTGCATCGGGCGGAGAAAGCCGCACTCGTGGACGGCGAGGTGTCCATAAGCCCGGCACCGACGCATTCCGAGCTGGCGGCAACGATGAGCACGCACAGGGAAGCGGTCTCGCGCGAAATGAGCGACCTCGCCAAGAGAGGCCTGATCGAAAAGCGCGGCAGCAGGTTATTGCTGCATGACGTCTCGGCACTACGGGCGCTGGTCGACAAGAAGGAATAGCGAAGGCTGTCGCTGCGGCGGGGGGCACCGCACGTTTCATACTCCTCGGCCGCAAGTGATTATTCCTTCCGGCAAACCGGGCAACCTAGCGTGCCAGCGCGCGGATCGGACTTTGATCGCTTCACCCCTTGCAAGAATCATGACTCGGCTTCTTGATGCGGGCACGGAACGTTATCCCCAGCCTGCTTGCAGACTTACAAGGGCGGATCGAAGGGTGAAGCCGCATGACGTTAAATACCAAATCTTCGTCAGCTCGACCTACGCCGATTTGGTGGACGAAAGACGGTCGGTCATCGAGTCCGTCTTAACCTCGGGCATATTCCTGTGGGGATGGAGGCATTCCAAGCCAGCGACGACACTCAATGGGATTACATTAAGCGGCGCATCGATGACAGCGACTACTACGTACTCATCGTAGCAGAGTGGTACGGCTCAGAGTTGAAGGGTAAGAGCTACACCCAGATGGAGTACGAGTACGCCGTCGCCCAAGGCGTGTCTACCGTGGCGTTTTTGCTCGAAGGCGGTGCTCGCAAGACGTGGGCCGCGGAAAAGGTCGAGTTCGAGAAAAAGGCCAAACTCGAGAGATTCCGAAAGCTGTATGAAAAGAAGCTCGTCAAATATTGGCGCAACAAGGACGATTTGGCGGGTAAGGTTGCGATGGCTATTAGACGTTATGACCGTGGTCTGAGCGGCGGCCCGCCCTTAGTCTTTGCAGCTGTTAAGCAAACGGGGGTTGCTCGGGAGTGCCGAGCCGAGCCCCAAGCGAAGAAAGGACGAGCCATGGAGCAAGATAACGTTTTTTACGTCGGTGTCGATGTGTCGAAAGCCAAGCATGCTGTTGCGATTGCCGAGGGCGGACGCGGTGGAGAGGTCCGGTATTTCGGCGAGGCGTTCCCCGCGCGTCGTCACCGGAACGTCGTAGCCGTGAAGCCGAACCGTGACGGTCCCGTCATCATGAACAAGCGTCACCTCGCCAGTCATCGTGATCGTGTCGCCTTCGGACAGTTTCGCCATCGGCATCGCCCTCGCAAAGGCCGCCGCTGAACTGGACGTGGAAAGCGCCATCATCGACGGTGAGATCGTCGTATTGAACGAGACTGGCCTGTCTGACTTCGGAGCCTTGCGGAAAGCCATCACCCGACGCCAGCACGACCTCTATTCGTCGCCTTCGATCTTCTGCATCTCAATGGTCACGACCTGCGCGACATGGCGCTGGAGGACCGCCGCGAGATCCTTGCCGAGATGATCCCGGACGGTGGCCGTATCCAATTCAGCCAGGCGCTTCCCGGCGAGGCTAAGGCGATCTTCCCACCTGATAGACCAGGCGGGGCTCGAAGGCATGGTGTCGAGGCGCAAGCACAGCAAATACCGGAGCGGCAATTGCGACTGGCTGATGGATTGACCCACGACCTCACCACCGATTTGGCAAGCTTTCCGGGGCTCGTTCTCGAAACGATTGCCATGATCCACCCTGAGCTTTCCAAGCTCAGAGCTCCGGGGGTTCGAGTCCATGTTATGAGCGCTTTACAAAAAATCTAATAGAATCAATTGCTTAAATTCATGTTTTGGTGGGCCCGGAGGATACATGGAAAGAACTAGAAATCAGATACTTAGATAGCAGTGGGACTATTGAACTTCCAAATCTTTTCTAATGTCTCTCGATGTTTTTGTCCCACCTACTAATGCCACTGGGCGCTGTTCGCCCGAACGTCTTACCCCAAGGACAATGTTGCACAAAACTAACGATGGACGGGTCGGCCTCGAAGGGCTGGTTTTTCCCGTCCGCCATGGATCCATCGAAGCCGGTGAGCGCTGGAACTCTCTACAGCTTTATGTGGCGGCAGCGCGATCGCGGTGTGATCCTTGTCGTGACCAACCGGGACCTTCGCCGGACCTGGAAGACGCTGGCCGGCCAGACTGGCATCTCCAAAGAGATTCGTGACCGCATCCAGAACCATACACTCCAGGATGTCAGCTCCAAGAACTATGACCGCTGGAACTATATGCCGGAAAAACGCGCAGCCATGAAGAAATGGAACGCCTTCGTCGTGAAGCTGCTGAACAAAAAGACCATCAAACACGCGGCCTGAGGCTTGTTGGCTAGCAGCATCATATCACGGACATGCAACTACCGACATTCGCTGGTGGTGGATTTGACAACGTCGGCCGCATAGTAGTGGCCAATGTGGCGGGCGCGAACGGAGTTGTCTTTCACCAATATCAGCTAATTAGCGGTTGGTTTGCCCAGTCATATGCTTCGTATGTTCTCGCATTGGTGGCGAACCTGGTAAGAGCTCCGAACCCCCTCTGATTCCTAATCTGTAGGTCACCTGTCGGGATCACCACGTTTTCAAAGGCTTAGCGAGAAATCCGCCGTACTTTCTTGAGACATTTTGAAAAAGTTAGTACGGCGAATTTCGTAGACCTTCAAACTTTTGACGCGCATACCTGAGGAACAAACGGCTGAGTTCACCGCGAAGCGGAGCGCTACGATGCCCGATTGAAAGTGGTCATCGGGTGTTCCCAGCCACCCTCGCCTGTTTTTCGACGAACTGGCGATCCAACGGTCTTTTTGGAGAACACCAGTCCTGCAACCCTGCCGTCCATGGCAGCTATCGCGCTGATCGCCCGCCCGCTTCGCTGATCGCCTCGAGCTAGCACAACGGAATTGCGATCTCGTTGCTACTCTGCTCACTCTTGCGCGATCATGGGGCGGCTGTACCGCCGCGGATCATTGCTGACTATGCGTTCTTGCAGGGCTATCCGCACACGACCCCGTCTTGCTCTGACCCACTTTCGATCATGTGGCCGTCCGGATCGCGAATTACTCCCACGCTTTTCCGACCTCCGGCTTGCTCGAGAGGCGTCGCTGTCCGGCACCGACGCTGATGAGCGTGTGAAGCAAGCGGACTCATTACTAATCGCTGCACACAGGCTGGTTCATAATTGACTTGAAATCGCGGCGGGTAGGCTCAGGTGAAAGGTTGCGCCGTTCCCGTGGGAACCGATCGCCCACATGCGCCCACCATGCGACTCGATGATTGAACGGGCGACGCGAAGGCCCATGCCCGTTCCGTCTGGTTTCGTTGTAAAGAACGGGTCGAATATCTGTTCCGCGAGTTCCTGCGGGAACCCTGGGCCGGTATCGCTGACAGAAATAAGAATATCGTTTTCGACTCGCTGCGACTTGACGACGACCTCTCGTATTCCTTCGACGTTCTTCATCGCTTCGATGCTGTTGACGATCAGGTTCACCGCGACCTGCTGCAATTGCACGCGATCTCCAGCGATCTGAGGAAGATCGGTCGCCAGCTCCGTTCGTACCGATACGTTGTATCGCGCTGCCTGGTCGCGCAAGAGGGCCACGGTTCCTCGATTGATCTCATTTACATCGAGAACCTCCCGATCCAGGTTGCCCCTTTCGAACTGTGAGCGTATCCGTCTCAGAATGTCGGCGGCACGTTGTGCATCTCTTACGATTCTGGTGACAGCCGTGCGCAGTTGGTCGAGATCGGGTTGGTCGTGATCGAGTCCTCGCAGGCAGACGTTGGCATTGGTGAGGGCACCGGTGATCGGTTGACTGACTTCATGCGCAAGGGATGCTGCCATCTCTCCCATGGTTGTCACCCGATTAATGCGAGCAAAATCGCTCTGCGCTTGGCGCAAGGCTTCTTCGGCCCGCTTCAGGTCGTCGATGTCGGTTGTCGTACCGACGAATCTGAGGAGTTTCCCCTCGGAATCGCGCAAGACCACGGCTTGTTGGAGATGCCAACGATATGTCCCGTCCCGAGCGCGGAGAGACCGGGTTTCCATTGCGAAATCCTGCCCCGAATGTACCCCATCCCAAAAGCTCTTGACCGCCATCTCCCGATCATCGGGGTGGATCGCAGTCATCCAGGCCTCGGGATGCGACCGGACGAAGTCAAGGGTCTGACCCGCAAATTCGAGCCAGACTTGGTTCACGAAATCCGGCGTCCCATCGGGCTTGAGCGTCCAAGCGGATACCGGAAGCCGCTGGAGCAATCCAACCTGGAGCTGCAGGTCGTCATACGCTTGTTGCAGCCCTGTCCACATCTGGTTGAATGCCCCGACGAGAACGTCAAGCTCGTCGCTTGGCCGAGGCGGACGCCGCTCGAGTCGAAGCGGTGCCCGCGAACCGCGAAGATCGTACCCCCTGAGCGACGTTCCTATCGCTGTGAGGTGACGTGTGATCAGCCGGTGGACAGTAAGGAGGATGAAAAAGGAAACCATGAACGTCTTTATCGCCTGACTGACCATGATTGTCGCCGCGGTGTTGAGAAGCTGGCGATAGATCTCGTCGTACGTGGCTTCGATCACGAGAATGCCAAGCAACTGCTTGGCGTCGCGTTTGGAATAATAAATTCTGAGTTCGTGCCGCTCGGGTGGATTGGCCTGGTGGGAGCCGGCGGTTATGACGAGGGGGGCAGCTTGATCGGTGGCCTCACGCAGTTCGACGTAGCGGATATTAGGCAAGCGAAGAATCCCCTCGACCTGCAATTGAAGCTGGCGCCCGTCCATCTCCCAGAGCCCTTCGCTAAGACTTTGCCGATAGCTGCTGTCAATCTCGGACATCTTTTGATCTATTGCTTGGACGTCGCTGCGATAGTCGAGGTAAAGCTGCGCCAATGTCAGAAGCAGCGTGATCACCGAGCTGAAGAAGAAGACGCGGACAAGCAGGCGCCCCCCTATGCCGCGGAGAAGGTCTGGCAACAAGCGCCAGGCAGACGCGCTGCGCCTCAGCTTCGGCGATTCGCGATCGGATTTGCCGCCCTCCGTGCTCGCGAATGTCGATTCAGATTGCAAAACTCATCCTTGCGGCGACAAGCTCGCACAATTCATGTTAGTAGGACTGCTAGGCTCGGCTCGCGCGAGATGGAAACCTGTACCATCGCATAGATCGCGTTCCTACACTATCGTGCGAATGTGGAATGCAAGGGATGCCCGCAAATGGCGACATCGGCCGGCTTCAGGCGCTTGCTATGCGGGACTATCGTTGTTGCCTGGGCGCTCAGCGGACGACCGTTGTTGGCGGACCCGCTGCGGCTCGTCAACGATGATTATTTGACTCTTTACGAGAATGACAAGATGTCGGGATTAGGGGTCGAAGTCCTCAGGCAGGTCTTTGCCGGCCTGGGACGGGAAGTCTCCTTCGAGCGCTTCCCCACGAAGCGTGCTTGGATGATGGTGGTCCGCGGCGAGCGCGACGGAATGGTCGCCACATTTCGAACCATCGAGGGAAAGCGGTTCTGCTCCTACTCTGACGAGCCGTTAATCCAAGATAGGTGGGTGTTGTTCGTGCGCACGGCCGACATCGGGAAGCTGAAGTTCTCGTCTTTCGACGATCTGATTGGACACGACGTCGCTATCCGGGAAGCAGTCCCTGAGGTATCGGAACAAGTGTCGCCCGAGTTGTGGAGCTTCTTGGGCCAGCATCACAACATGGTCGCAACCAACGGCACCCCCGTCGGCCTCCGCATGCTGGCAGCCGGCCGCGTCGATTATGCGGTCGCGAGCCTCACCTACGGGATGAGTGAGATCACGAAGATGGGATTATCCGGAAAGATCGAGCCGCTATTGTCCCGCAGCGTGAAAGAAGAAGGTGTTTATGTCTGCTTCACCAAGGCGCGCGTTTCGCCCGCTTTGGTCGACGCCTTTTCGCGCGCCTTGAAGCAATTCAAGCAGACCGAGGCGTTTCAGGCGATCTACCGAAAATATTTCCCGTAACGTCCTCCCGCCCGATTTTCCGCGATAAGCGACTCAGCATCTTAGCCGAGGCCGAGGCCTGGCTCGAGGAGAAGGCCTGCCGGCTCTATCCCGAAAGCGCCTTCGCGTAGGAAGAGCCGACTCGTGGGCTTTATTGTGCTCTAGGTTGACGTGGCAATCCATGTGCGCCAATTCGCGGGTTCCCGAGGATCTCAAGGCTCCGCGGAAGAAAGTCGCCAGTCGACCCCTCAACCGTGGCTGCGCTCGGAGCCACTGCCCGAAACGCGCTCCGCCGCCTCTTTGATCTCGGGCTTGATCGCCCTCCCCCTCTTTTACAGTGAAAAGCGGATCGTTGCGGACCGTGCGTCCTTCTAGGGCTAACCGTAAACGACAGCCGGCTTACTCTGACCCACTTCGATGATGTAGCCGTCTGGATCGCGAATGTAGCAGCGAGTCTCGCCGTACTTTTCCATCGGCTCCGTGATGAATTCAGCGCCACGGGCTTGCCAGCGTTCATAGCAGCCGTGGATGTCAGCAACGCGGATATTCATGAAGCTGCTGAGTGAATCGGGATCGGGGGGAACACCGAGCGTCACCGACGGTTTGTCAGGTGTGGGACCACCCCCGATGTTGACGATGAGCCACGTGTTGGCGATCTGGACGTATCCCGGCGCGCCACTGCTATCGCCCAGGCTCAGGATGCGGCCTCCGAAGACCGTCTCATAGAATCGTGCCGAGCGTTCGATGTCGGCGACTGTCAGAAAATGCGCGATGGTAAAGCCATGCTGCGGGGGCATTGCATAGATTTCATCCTCAACTCGTACTTGGGGCATCCGCGACTCCTATTGAGAGAGTTGTCGAAGTCTTCGCGGGCCGCCATGGCGCGCGCCGACAGGTTTTAATGTGGCTTCGCTGACACGGGTTTTAAGTTGGCCTTTGGTATCGATCCGTCTCTGAGCCGGCGCGGGCGACGCCTATGCAGCCCGCTCACCTGACATTCAAGACGAACAGTGGCCGGGTCCTTATGGCCGTCATAGTGGCCGGGAACTGCTCGAACGCGGTCATGTCATGCTCCCTGTTCGAACTGACGATCGAGAAAGTCGCGGACCAATGTCGCGATTTCGTCGAGTTTTTCATCGAGCGCAAAGTGTCCGGCGTCGAGAATGTGGATCTCGGCGTCTGGCACGTCGCGGGCATAGGCATACGCGCCAGCGACGGTGAAGGACGGATCGTAGCGTCCCCAGGCCACCAGCATCGGCGGCCGATGCACGCGCAGCCACGCCTGCCAGACTGGATAGGCAGCGACATTGCTTTGATAGTCGTAGAACAGGTCGGACTGGATGCGGCCCTGTCCCGGACGCGAGAGCATCGCGGCCTCGTCGGTCCAGCTGTCCGGATTGTATCGTTCAGGCCTGGGGCTGCAGCCGAGATGGCGCTGCCGCGCGCTCTCGATTGAGGTAAAAGTGGTCATCACTTTTTCCTCGTGCGCGGCCCGGTCCAGCCAGAAGGCCTTGCGCGCATCCCACAATGATCCGAGGCCTTCTTCATGCGACACGGCATTCTGGATGATAATCGCCCGCACGCGTTCGGGATGGCGGATCGCCAGCCGCATCCCGATGGGGCCGCCATAATCCTGCTGGAGGAGGACGTAGCGCTGAAGGCCCAGCGCCTCAACAAATCCCTCGATTACCTCGGCGAGATGGTCGAAGGTGTAAGCGAAACTGTCCGGCGAGGGCGCATCGCTATGGCCGAAACCAGGATAGTCGGGCGCAACCAGATGATAGCGGTCGGCCAGCAGCGGCAGCAGCGTATCGTACATGCGCGATGACGACGGGAACCCGTGGAGCAGCAGCAGGGTCGGCGCATCGCGCGGGCCTGCTTCACGGTAAAATAATCCCAACCCATCCACCTCGACTGTGCGATACGTCAAGGTCGCCGACGTCGAAGACGAAACCATGTGAGCTGAAGCTCCAGTATGCTTTTCGGGGAGACGCAATGGGGCTCAAACCCCCTTTGCAGCCAGCAGCTTGCGGTATTCGGCGACGGGCATCCCGCCCCAACCCCAATTCTCCATCTCCACTTCCTCAAACACCACCCAGGTCCAGTCCAGCGGCTTCCCAAGGACGTCGAGCAGCACCTCGCTCACGCCCTTGTAAATGGCTGCTTTCTGCTCCGCTGTAACATGGTCCACACCGGGCTCGGTGCCCTCGCGCGTGAGCTGGACGGTAACAATAGGCATGAAGGTCTCTCCCTTGAACGGTGAATCAGTGGCCAGCGCTCTGGCCGCCGTCGACATGAAGCGTTTCCCCCGTCACGAAAGAGGCATCCTCCAGGTAGAGGACCGCGCCGACGATGTCGGAAATCTCGCCCAGGCGGCCCAGCGGATGCAAGGCCGCCAGCGCCTCGTACGTCTCCGGCGCATGCATCGGTGTCCTGATGACGCCCGGCGACACGGCGTTCACCCGGATTCCGCTGCGGGCATATTCGATCGCCAGACTACGGGTCGCGGCGTCAACCCCGCCCTTTGTCAGCGAAGCGAGCACCGATGGCACCTTCGAACTGGCCTGCTTCACCAAGCTGGTGGTGACGTTGACGACATGGCCGCTGCCCTGACGTTCCATTGCGGCGATCACGGCCTGGGTGGCGAAGAAGAAACCGGTCAGGTTGGTCGCGACCGCGCGGGCGTAATCCTCTGCCGAATATTGCGTGAAACCGCTAGCAAGGAAGACGCCGGCGTTGTTTATCAGCGTGTCGACCCGTCCGAAACGCTGCAATGTTTCCTCGACTACGCTCGGCCCTGTGGCGGGGTTGCCGATATCGCCTGCGATCGCGAGCAAGTCCGATCTGTCGGAAGGTTTGATAGAGCGAGAGGTGACGACGACGCGGTAATTCCGGCCGAGATAGGCCTCAACCAGCGCTGCGCCAATGCCTTGCGACCCGCCGGTGATGACAGCCACTTTTTGTTCAGTTTCCATGACAGACCTCGATGATTTTGGGCGCCACCGACCCAGCCGCGCCGCGCCTATTCCGGATTTGAAGATGTGGACAATCAAGGCTCGCAACCATCGTCCAATGGTGTCGCATATACTTTGGTATCGGCGGTTATAACGTGCCCTATCCCCACATTGTTGGTAATCGAGTGGCGCCTCCACAGTGCCGACCAATATGTGACGGAGATTGTTGATCATTCATCCGCACGGGCTTTGCCCGCCAATACTCAGGGCGCCAATCCACACGGCGTATCTCCGTCTTAAGTATTGCCGACACCTTGGCGCAATAGAATGTTTCGGCGGGGTCTGCTGTGGTCTTTGCAGAACATCGCGAACGGCGCTCTCGTGGCGGGGCGGCGTTACCGGAGGATCTGGCCATGCTAACAGGATGTGCGAATCCATCAACCGCATCGTGCCAGCCGCTGGCATCGCATCTAGTCGAAGAGATCAGCCACCGGGTGATCAACGAATATAGCGAAGCGATAGCGATCCTGTCGCTGGCCGCGTCCCGGGGAGAGGTGAAGGCTGCGCCGGCGTTGAGGCGCGCAGCGGACCGTCTGCAGGCGATGGCGGAGGCGCATCGATCCCTTCTCGTACCGATCGCTGAGGAAGACATCGACCTGGGTCATCATGTCGGGAAGTTGTGTTCCAGCCTGTCGCGCGCGTCCCTCGGCGAGCGGGGCATTCAGCTGACCGTTGCGACGGATGAGATCCAGCTCGACGCCGCGCGATGCTGGCGTGTCGGTCTGATCGTCTCCGAACTGGTCCGGAACGCGTCACGCCATGGCCTGAAGGATCACCAGGGTTCCATCCGTGTCACACTGAGCAAGGGTGGCAGCAGCGTCTCGTGCGTCGTCCGCGACGACGGGTGCGCGGGCTCTGATCTGCCCGAGGGATCTGGAGGGCGGTTGATACGTGCGCTGACCGCAGAACTTGGCGGCACGGTGGAATGGAGATTTACCCAGCGCGGATCGGTTGCGGGTGTGTGTTTCCCGCTGATCACGCCTTAGCTTCAGCACGCGAAAGCTTCTGCACCCAAAACTGCCAGCAACGCGGTCTGCGCTCCTATCAGAACGCGCGCGGTACCAATGAGGTTGAGCCAACTTCGGGCAGGAAAGCCGATGCGAATCAATGCCACCCGACCAGCGGTCAGCATCCTGCCCCCGTGCGACCGACTTGCACCCCAACTGGAGGACGTCGCATCAGAACCGAATGCGCGATCCTTACCGGCGGTTGTTCCGGGCGTGCAGAATCTCGTCCGCCGCCTTGCCCGCTTTTTCGCTCAGGCGCGGCAAATCTCGTAGAGAAACCAGCTGCGCCGTTCGCTTTCGTCGATCCATCCTTCGATCAGGCTCGCGGTGGCAAAATCCGAATAGCTATCGCACAGCTCATGGACGCGACGCAGCTCGGCCACCAACTGCTTGTTGTCGCCGTGAAGCTCGGCGAGCATGTCCTGCGGATCAACATAGTCGGCATTGTTGTCGAGGATGCGCTGGCGTCCCGCGATATCGGAGATCGAACGGATCGTGGTGCCGCCGATCTTGCGCGCGCGCTCGGCGATCACGTCGGTCATCGCGAAGATTTGGTCGCCATGCTCGTCGAGCAAGAGGTGATAGTCCCGGAAATTCGGACCACTCATGTGCCAGTGAAAATTCTTGGTCTTAAGATACAAGGTGAAGACGTCAGCGAGCAGGCCGGCGAGGCCGGCAGCGATGTCGCGGGTCGCGTCGGAACCAAGATCTGTCGGAGTGCGCAGGAAGCGATCCGAACCGGCTGTCTTGCTTAACTGTTGCGTCATGATCCCAGGTCCCTCTACAGGCGGCGCACCGGCGTCTTTTCGATACGTCAGAATACGAAATGCCGTGTTCTGATCCAATCAGACGAAGGTATAGGCGCGCTCGCAGGGACGCGATTGCATCTTAGTGAGGCCTTCACGAGCGAATTGACGCAAGCCGGATTTGACCGCAATCACCGTCAAACCATGCGCCTGAAAACTTACCGCATTGGGATGGCGGCGCTCAACCTGCCACCGACACCAAGGTGCTATGGACCGTGTCGGGCAGTACGGGCATCGTGTATCGATGGCTGAACCGACATCCAAGTGACCGAAGTCCCTGTCGCCGACGGCGCTCGGCCGCCGGGTCGAGGCCGGAGGCGCGGCAGCATCGTCTCGCCAGGTGAAACCTTCGTGATCAAGCTGGAAACTTGCCTTGCCCGGAATTTACCCGACGTGTCTGTCCTTCTGGGCTGGCGGACTGGTTGGGGAGCGGCGGCCGTCGGCTCTCTTCATTTGGTACAGCATCGCACATGAACGCAAGGATCTCGGTAAGACTGATCAAATGGACAATCAGGCCACCGTTCAGCCGATTACCGTGGCCATCGAGGCCAGCAGTCTGCATGACCATGTGGCGACGATAAAACGAGCGCTGGTGGGATCGCCGGTCCGCAAATGGTTGGTCTGGACCTCGGTCGGTATCATGGCCGTCATCATCGCGACCTCGATCGGCCAGGTTCTGCTCAACCGCTGGAATCAGCCTTTCTACGATGCGCTCGCGCGCCGCGACATGGCGGCCTTCCTGCACCAGCTTCTTGTCTTTGCGGCCATTGCTGGCGGGCTGCTGGTGCTCAATGTCGGCCAGACCTGGCTCAACCAGATGGTCCGGCTGAAGCTGCGCGAAGCGCTGACGCTCGACCTGATCGACCAGTGGATGCGCCCCGCGCGCGCCTTTCGGCTGGCCAATGCCGGCGCCATCGGCGTCAATCCCGACCAGCGCATGCAGCAGGACGCCGCGCATCTGTCCGATCTGTCGACCGACCTCGGCGTCGGGCTGCTGCAATCCTTCATCCTGCTGGTGTCCTTCGTCGGCGTGCTGTGGCAACTCTCGTCGGGCTTCGTGTTCCACATCAATGGCTGGTCGCT
This sequence comes from Mesorhizobium sp. M0991, assembly GCF_040318915.1. Classification (NCBI taxonomy): domain Bacteria; kingdom Pseudomonadati; phylum Pseudomonadota; class Alphaproteobacteria; order Hyphomicrobiales; family Phyllobacteriaceae; genus Mesorhizobium; species Mesorhizobium sp. M0991. The sequence goes on along the minus strand of NZ_JAMYNE010000018.1, from coordinate 85,971 downwards.
AGCGATACCGGGCTACATGGTGTGGGCGGCGTTCATCTATGCCGGCATCGCCTCCTGGCTGAGCTGGCTGGTCGGGCGACCGCTGATCCGCCTCAACAGCGATCGCTACACGCGTGAAGCCGAGCTGCGCTCCTCGATGGTGCGCGTCAACGAGAATGTCGATGCCATGGCGGTCTACCATGGTGAAGCCGATGCCAAACGGCGGCTCGAACTCGACCTTGGCACGGTGCTGGGCGCGATGCGGCGCATCTATACCGCCCAGATCAGCCTGTCCTGGGTCACGGATACCTATGGCTGGATCACCGTCGTGGCGCCCATACTGGTTGCTTCGCCGGTCTATTTCTCAGGCGATATCAGCTTTGGCGGACTGATGATGGCGGTGGGCGCCTTCAACCAGGTTCACTCGTCCTTGCGCTGGTTCATCAACAACATCGGCAGCATCGCCGATTGGCGCGCCACGCTTATGCGCGTCGCCGACTTCCGGATCGCGCTCGATGAAACCGATGTGCTGCATGGCACGGAAAGGCGCATCGCCTTCGGCGAAAACGTCAATGGCAGCCTGACTTTCGAGAAGCTCGAAGTGGCCTCCCCGGAGGGCTGCACCAGGCTCGCCGACCAGCATGTCGAAATCCATCCCGGCGAGCGCGTCATGATCACTGGCGAGCCGGGTGCCGGCAAGACGCTGTTCTTCCGCGCCATTGCCGGGCTTTGGCCTTGGGGCAGCGGAAAGATCGGCCTGCCGGCTGGAGAAACACTCATCTTCGTGCCGCGCGTCCCGTATTTGCCGGCCGGCACATTGCGCGAGGTGCTCAATCACGCGAACGGGCATGCGCCCGCAAGTGATACCGATATTGCGGCGGTGCTGGCCGAGGTCGGGCTTGAACGGCTGTCGTCGTCACTCGACCGCGTCGGGCGCTGGGACCATGAATTGGGCGATGACGAACAGCGCTTGCTGGGCGTGGCCAGGCTTGCCTTGCGGCAGCCGAAATGGGTGATCATCGACGAAGCGATGGATGCGTTCGATGGCTCGTCGCTCAAGGGGGTGCTGTCGCTGCTGGAAAAGCATCTGAAGGGTGCCACGATCATCAACATCGGGCGCGGCCAGCACAACAATCAGTTCTTTCCGCGCGCGTTGACGATCGTCAAGGATTCCGGCGCACCGGCGCTGAAACCTGCTCGCGTCAGGGCCGGCGCCATCGATCCGCCGCCGGCTGCTGTCCGCCGCAAGCAATAGACCGATATTCAGAATCGCGCCGGGCGTCGCCATCGTCTGTTCGGTTCGTCACCGCCCCTTACATCCCTATGTTGCGCGACGACCACGCAGTTCGCCTGAGGCAGCGCTTATCCCGGGGGAGGGTCTGTTAGACCAGAAGTTTGCGCGCGATTGGGGGCGGCACGGCCTCTGTTTAGACGGGTCGGCAGCCCGTTTGATCACCGAGCGGTCGGCCCTGCCCTGCCAGACCGACACCATGGTCTTGGCGATACGTTCGTCCAATCGCGGGCCAGAAGCCAATGCCTCATCTTCGAGGCATCGAGCATATAAACATCGAAGGAGCTTCCAGTGGACGCCAAGACAACTACCTCGCAGATTCGCCTGACACGCCGGACGCCCACCTATTGGCGAGTCACGTTCGACAATGCCCCGCTCAATGTTATGGGTCCACAGATGGTGCAAGAATTCACACATCTGATTGACGCCATTGAGGCTGACGAAGACGTTCGGGTCGTGGTGTTCGACAGTAGCGTCGACGGATACTTCCTCAACCATTCAGACTTCAAGGCGCGGATCGAGGATATGCTCGCGCTGCCACCCGGGCCGACGGGCCTGCCGCCCTGGCCGGATTTTCTTGTGCGGCTGACGCGCGCGCCGGTGGCCTCGATCGCCCTCATCCGAGGTCGCGCTACGGGTAACGGGAGCGAGATCACCCTTGCCTGCGATATGGCTTTCGTTAGCAAGGAAAAGGCCATCATTTCCCAGTGGGAGGTTGGCGTGGGTATGGTCGCCGGCGGCGGACCGATGGCCCGCCTGCCTCACCTGATCGGTCGCAATCGCGCCATGGAGGTCCTGCTGACCTCCGAGGACATCCGTGGAGAACAGGCCGAGGCGTATGGCTACGTGAACAAGGCCCTGCCCGACGTAGATCTCGACGCGTACGTTGATGCGCTCGCCACTCGGATTTCCAGGTTCGACAAGTGGGCGATCGCGCAGACCAAGCGCCTGGTCAATACCAGCCTTACGCCGGATGTCGAGCTAGGCGCCGGCTGGGAAGCCTGCATAGCTTCGCTGAGCCGACCCGCCGCCCAGGAGGGAATCAAAGCGCTGACCGCCAAGGGCTTCCAGGCACCGGGAGATGTCGAGAATCGACTGGCTTTCCATTTGGGCGAATTGCCACCGCGGTAGACCGCTGTCGATGTAGATGGCACCCCCTCAAAGAAGGAACAATCCCATGGATCTGCTCACGAAAGCGAAGACACTGGCCGAACGTGTGGAGGCAGAGGCGACAAAGGCCGACGTCCCTGTCGCAGTATGCATCATCGACGTTCACGGCAATCTGGTGCTCCAACACCGGATGAACGGCGCGCCTGTCTTTGCGCTCGAGATTTCCGAGCGCAAGGCGTATACCTCGGCCCTCGTGCGCCTGCGCACGGCTGACATCCTGCCGCTCGTACAGCCGGGGCAATCGCTGTATGCGTTGCCCACGGTCGGCGGCGGGCGCTTTTGCCCCATGGGTGGAGGTATTCCTCTGGTCGACGAAGACGGCAAGGTGTATGCGGGTGTCGGCGTCAGCGGCGGCACCGCAGAAGAGGATGTTGCCATCGTCGAGGCTGCTGTCCGCTAACCACGCTTCGGGCAAATTCGCCAGAGCCTCGGCCAAGGGCGACCGGATCATCTTCGAGCCCGACGGAATATCGGTTTTGCGAAAGACAGCAGCCCCGAAGCTTTCCACGACGGCGGCACCGCGCTGCTGGTGTATGAAGGCGCCCTGTCATCCAACGAAATCCGCGTCGGTGCCGTCTGATGGCCAACGTCACGATCGACGAGATCCGCAAGGCACATGGTCCGCTCAAGGTGCTTCATGGCGTCTCGGTCGACATTCACGGCGGCGAGTTCGTGGTGCTCGTCAGCTCGTCCGGCTGCGGAAAATCGACGCTGCTGCGGATGATCTCTGGGTTTGAAAACATCACCGGCGGGACGATCGGCATCGGTGGGCGGGTCGTCAACGACCTGCCGCCCAAGCAGCGCGACATCTCCATGGTGTTCCAGAACTATGCGCTCTATCCGCATATGACGGTGGCCGAGAACATGGCGTTCTCACTGACGCTGGTCGGTGCCCCGAAAGACGAGAAGCAGAAGCGGGTTGCCGAAGCCGCTGAGATACTTGGGCTGGCGCCGCTTCTCTATCGCTATCCGCGCCAGCCTTCAGGCGGCCAGCGCCAGCGCGTGGCCATTGGTCGATCGATCGTGCGCAAACTGCAGGTCTTCCTGTTCGACGAACCGCTCTCCAATCTCGACGCAAAGCTGCGCGTGGCCATGCGCGCCGAAATCAAGACCCTGCACCGCAGGCTGGCCACGGCCATTGTCTACGTGACCCACGACCAGGTCGAAGCCGTGACCATGGCCGATCGGATTGTGGTTATGAACGGCGGCCGTATCGAACAGAGGTCGGCCGGCCGCTCGACCTCTATGACGACCCACAGAGCATGTTCGTTGCCGAATTCATCGGCTCGCCGTCGATGCACCTGCTGAAAGGCCGCTTCGACGGCGCGACCGGCCGGTCTGTCTTCAAGACCAATGACGGCATCGTGCTGCCGCTACCCGGCAGCGTTTCCAGGTCTTCCGGCACGGAAGGGTTCTAGGGGATCAGGCCGGAATATTTCACCATCTCTCCGGCAGGTTCCGGTATCCCGGCCCGGATCGTGGTCGTCGAGCCGCTCGGTCCCGAAACGCAGGTAACCGTGACCGTAGGCACACGGACTGTGGTGACGATGTTTCACGACCGGATCAGCGTACAGCCTGACTAGACCATCTGGCTGCAGCCACAGGCCGACCGCGTCTGCCTGTTCGACACCGCCGGACGACATTTAGCGTAGAGCCCGTCGATACCGTCAAGAAATTTGGGCCCTGTCCAGCGAACCTCTGTATGCATCCAAGAGGGTGGCTCCACCGCATCGATGTGCAGCCGGCTACTGCCTCTCTTTCCCGTCTAGAGGAGCCGGCAATAACGAGCCGGTCGTGGCCAGAATGATGGTTCTCGCGGCTAGCCACATGATGAGCAGGTTTGCGGCCGCAAAAATTGGGAGAGCCAAGACGCCAGCCAAGCCCGTGTCGCCTCGGACGGCCAGTTTTTCAATCGTTGTCGCCAATGCCGTGGCGCCGAAGCTGACGCTCCATAGACCGGCGGAAAAACGGCGAACGATCCGTGGAAGCACGCCGCCAAGGACAACTGCCTGCAGGATTGCGTAACCGATGAGACAGTGAACAAAAACGTCTCCGGAGGTGCCCGACGGGTTAACATAGGCTAGCGAGCAAACCGCCGGAGGAGCGAGCTGGACCCCAAGGGTCGGCCGGATCTGGTCTCTGAGCGGCTCACCAAAATAGAGCCGATAGAACAAGACGGAATCGATTGTAAGCCACGAGAAGAGCCCGGCACCCAAAGCCAGTTGGGCCCACTCAGAATGCCCGAATGTCGACAGCCCAATGCTAAGGACGAACGACGCCGCGGCGACAGGCAGGTACAAGGCCGGCGTCGCGTCCGATAGAGCGATTGTCGCTTTCCAGATCATTTGCGAGTGCCAAAGCCCAAATCCAACCGCGAGCACCCCACCGATGCATAGGAGGATGGTGGCCGCTGTCGCGCTGAACGGCAGCACGCTCACCGCGGTTAGCATAATCCCGACACCCGCCAGACCAGGAAAGCAATTCTGAACGGGATCCGCGAGTTCGGCTCGCACGGCCAATGGTGCTAACCACAACTTCAAAGCGTAAAGGGTCAAAAGAGCTGCCCATATGCACATGGCCAATATCACGACCGCTACAGCAATTCCTTGCGGAGCTGCCCACAGTTGATGCGCAACCTGCCACATGACGGCAAAAGAACTTGTCCCGAGGCCGATGGCAAAGAACGAGGCCGGAAACCGGGCTATTAGAGATCGCTCTGTCGGCAGATGGATCACGGGCTGACGCTCTAATGCCACCATTCCTCCGGGACGCAGTCCACTCACTTGCGCGACGCCGTCAGATTCGGACCACTCTTTCATAATTGCACCTCACGAATCTGCCCGAAATCGCAGAGCCTTCCAACCAACGTCTAACGGATATGGGCGACTGATCGCACGCCCTATGCCCATCGAGCCCCTAACGCATCGCGGGCAATTTCAACGTCACGACTGTGCCTGACCCAAGGATGCTTTCAAGATCGATGCTCCCTCCCGATTCTTCAACGAAGCGTTTCACCATCGGCAATCCAACGCCGCCTAGGCCGTCGCCTTTCGTCGTGAAGAAGAGATCAAATGCCCGGACCATCGTCTCGCTGGTCATTCCAATTCCATGGTCTTCAACACGAAGATCCACCTGGTTGGAATTTTCCGATACAGAGGCGTGAACTGAGATCAAACCGCCGTCAGGCATGGCATCGCGCGCATTAAACAGAAGGTTGAGGACTGCATTTTGCAAGCCAACCCGATCGCACCTCACCAAAGGAAGGTCGGAGCCGACGCAAACCTCGAGATGGATGTTCTCATTCCAGGCGCTTCGAACCAGAGAATGGACGTCGGCCAAGCAAATGGCCACGTTTGCGTGCGCAATCACGCCTTCGATCTCTCTAGCTGTCCTGATGGTTTGCCTGACAAGGCAACCAGCTCTTTCCAGAGCGGTTTTGGCACCAGCAATTACGGTCCCGCTCCCGGAGCCGTTGCGATATTCGGGTCTCGACCCAGGTGGTTCAACGCGGACGAGGCGACCTGAATGAGATTCCCCAGGTCATGAACGATGCCGGCGGTCGACATCTGCAAGGCCAGACGATCCTGGGGAAAATTCCTCCCGGCGGCAAATACACTTTCATCTATTTCTGTACCCGACATTCCATTCCTCCGTTTGCTCGGTCGACAGTTCTCGCGTTACGAAGTACACACACCGTCGCGCCCGTCGTGGTTGAGGGCAGTCTAACTGGATGCCAGAAGCACTCTTCTCAAGGTCGGGTTCAAAGAACTCCCGCGCACAGTCCGGCGCCGATAGCCACGCAGATCGCGCCAGCAATGCGATTGACCGGACCTGGCGCCACGCGTTGCAAAGTGAGCCCCAAACCGATGCCGACCGCATGCAAGATGGCCGTTGCGAGCAAAAACCCCGCGACGTATTCCAGCCCATTCACGTTATGGACGACCTCGGCTCCGTGAGCATGTCCATGCAGCAGCGCAAAAACACCAACGATCGCGGCGCCGACCCATACCGGCGGATTGACCACCAATGCCAGCATAAGCCCCAGCATGACGACTGAGGCCAGAATGCCGGCCTCAACAAAGGGTAAGGCAATCTGCGCCAGGCCAAGCGAGCCGCCGACCAACATGATTGCGACGAAGGTCAATGGCCACACCCAGAGAGCGCGACCCCCTTTGACAGCTGCCCATAGGCCGACTGCCGTCATGGCGGCGATATGATCGAGCCCGCTTAACGGGTGTGCGACGCCGGCTGCAAAGGAGACGGCCAAACCGATGCTCGGATGCGCCGAGGCCGGCACCACGAAGGCTAAGGTTAGAACTATCCAAGTCGAGATCAATCTCATCGTAGTCTCCTTCGGTTCAACAGATATAAAGTCGTAACGCGTCTGCTTGCAGAAAGGGGCACGTCGGCATCACAAGGAATAGCTGCCCTTAATCGTGAGCATCGTGGGGGGGGCCTAAATAAGGGAACTCAGCAAGCAGGTCGCCATGCGCCCCAACCCCGTCCCCCGCCAACTTGCCGTTCGTAAGGATGGCCATAAAAGCATCCGCGGCGTCGTCTGTAAGTGTCCTGCCATTTTCCGGAAAGGACGCAGGCCGTCTCGGGTCATAGGGCATGATATCTGGCAGCAATGTCCTTGCCACCCGCTCGGCTTCATCCGGCCGATATCCACCCGTGTGCTCAAGCGCGTGTGCGAATGTTGCGACAAACCGGGCGTCATCTGCAGGTTCCCCGGCGAGATAAGCCTCTTGCTCCTCACCGGGCAGGAATACGGCCTGCTGAGGGCGCGCACCCCGTTCGACCTGCACCCAGCCCTCACTTTGCTTGTGCAGTGTGCGTGCCCACAGGCCAACCGGTTTGGTCCCCAACGCGGAGTTGGGCACTTCCAGAACGATGCTGCAGACGTCTTTGTCAGAAAAGAAATCAGTACCGGTGAAATGCAGATCATTCACGGCACCCAAGGTGTCAAAGAAAAATGCTTCGCTTCGCCACCCTGCAAAAAAACGGTAGTCGCCGGCCTCGGTCACCTGCGCACCCCGGCCTGTCGACACTGGAGCCTCCAGAAAGACAAGCTCTCCACCGTCGTCTGTCCCAGCGGCCAGTGCACCCTCAACCCGGCGTACCGTGGCGATCTGCATCGCTCCTGGTAACGACGAAACGCGTACACGGTACGCAATGTCTGCGACCGCATCACCATTTGTGTCGATCTTGATCTCGTAGAGGCCGTCAGTCGAGAACGGTTCGTTAGTGGTGGGCTCCGGATCGATTACAGTAGAGGACGGATGCACATTCATGATCAGGATCGACTTTTCCACGTCCCCCGGCTTCGGAAAGGCATAGAGATCGGTGAGATCCAAACGCGCATCTGCCTGCGGGAACCCGAAGTTAGGACCTGAATAATGATGTGACATCGTCATATGCTCCTCAGCGGAAAATTGATTGACCCGGTCCAAACCCGGCGTGATGGGCGCTTGCATCGTCCAAAATCAGACGCACCGATGCCGATCAACAGCGTCCAACTAATTAAGTACTGACAGCGGTCAGAGCCGGAATATATTAAACGATGGTATTCCCGATACTTTGGTGTCGATCGCATCGATGCCTCGACGTGCTAGTTTCCACCGGTAAGCGCTGACGCTGAGCATCCCTCGGTGACGGCTCGCTGAGTGGAACTGGCTGGCAGTGGCTGGCCGAAAGGACGCAGTGATGGCTCGCTTGCTGTCGGTCAATGTGGGCTTGCCGCGTGGCATTCCATGGCAAGGGAAGACCGTCGACACCGCGGTCTGGAAAGCGCCAGTTCAAGGCCCACGCCAGGTCCGCCGGCTCAACGTCGATGGCGACAGGCAGGGAGACGTGGCGGGGCACGGCGGCGAGCAACGGGCGGTTTTGGTCTATCAGATGGATTCCTATCGCTTTTGGCGAAGCGAGCTAGACCGCAACGACTTTACCTACGGACAGTTTGGGGAAAATTTCACGGTCGATGGGCTGCCGGATCATGAGGTCTGTATCGGCGATCGTTACCGGATCGGGAGCGCCCTGTTCGAAGTGACGCAACCGCGCGTCACTTGCTACCGGGTCGGTATTCGCATGAACGAGCCGCAAATGGCAGCGCTGCTGGTTGCGCGTGGGAGGCCCGGCTTCTATCTGCGCGTCCTGGAAGAAGGCCAGGTCGAGGCTGGAGATGAGATAGTCCAGGTTGGGATGGGCCCCGAGCACATGACAGTGTCAGAGGTCAATGCACTGCTATACTTGCCCGGTCACCCTCGCAGCCAGCTGGAACGGGCGCTGCGAATCCCGGCTCTGAGCCCTGGCTGGCGGGGATCGTTCCAAGCGCTACTTTTGCAGAACGAAAGTGGCGGTGCGACAACCGGAAATGCCGGGCTTGATCCCGCGTCCGGGCCGCCTCCTGCGTGGACAGGATTTCGCCCGCAGCGTGTGGTGCACAAGATCCGCGAGAGCAGCAGCGTAATGTCATTGGTGCTAGAGCCCACGGATGACTCTCGCCTCGCCCCAGCTCTTCCAGGCCAGTTTGTCGTGCTGCGCCTGCGGCTAGCGCCCGATGCGCCGGCGCTGATGCGCAGTTATTCTTTGTCGAGTGAACCTGGTGACCGCTACTACCGAATAAGCGTAAAGCGGGAACCACATGGTGTGGCGAGTGCCTACATTGACGACCGGGTCAAGATCGGCGACGTGTTGGACGTTAGCGCACCACGCGGTAGCTTCGTTCTTCGGCCCAACGATGCGCCAGTCGTCCTCCTGAGTGCTGGGGTGGGCGCAACTCCCGTCATTGCAATGCTCCACGCACTGGCGGCCAACGGCTCGACACGGGAAGTCTGGTGGCTTCACGGAGCCCGATGTGGCCGTGATCATCCTTTTGCCCAAGAGGCTCGGAACCTGCTCAAAGCCCTGGCCCACAGTCACAGCCATATAAGCTACAGTTCGCCTGATCACGAGGATAGGCTAGGTATCGATTTCGATACTGATGGACATTTGGACATCGGGGTGCTTCGAGAACTGGATGTGCCGCGCCACGCTGACTTCTATATCTGCGGGCCATCGGGGTTTATGGGCGACCTGAGCGCAGGGCTTGCAGCCTGGGGTGTCGCCGCAGACCGAATCCACACAGAACTGTTCGGTCCAGGTCCCTCTAATACCCCCGGCATTGCCACCACTCCAAGCCGCCCGCCGCATCTACCCGCCGAACCTTCGAGTACGGGACCTCTCGTTTCGTTCGCGAGAAGTGGCTTAACCGTCCATTGGGGCTCTGCGTTCCAGAGCCTGCTTGAACTTGCTGAAGCGTGCGACGTCCCGACGCGATGGTCGTGCCGCACGGGTGTCTGTCACACTTGCGAGACCGGGCTTGTGGCTGGAACGGTCGCCTACCGGCCCGATCCAATCGATCCGCCCGCGACCGGCAACACATTGATCTGCTGCTCCCAGCCTAGGGGTGACGTCGTTCTTGATCTCTGATGTGGCGAAATATGACGTCTCACTCGATTTCAGCGCGGCAATTACGTGGCCGCGGCGACCTCCATCACTGCGTCGGCGAAAGCCTGCGGCGCTTCCTGAGGTAGGTTGTGCCCTATGCCGCCGGTGATCAGACGATGGGAGTATCTCCCCGAGAACATCTTCGCATAGGCGCTGGCTTCCGGATGGGGAGCACCATTGGCATCACCCTCCAGCGTGATCGTGGGGACGGTGATGACCGGCGCCTGCGCAAGCCGCTTCTCCAGGTCCTCATACCCAGGCTCGCCTTCGGCCAGACCGAGACGCCAGCGGTAATTGTGGATCACGATCGCGACATGATCAGGATTGTCAAAGGCGGCCGCGCTACGCTCGAAAGTAGCATCGTCGAAATTCCAGCGCGGCGAAGCGAGACGCCAGATTAACTTCGCGAAGTCACGCGTGTATTTCTCATAGCCGGCGCGACCACGATCGGTCGCAAAATAGTACTGGTACCACCATTGCAATTCCGCGCTTGGCGGCAACGGCTGCCGGCCTGCCTGCTGATTGCCAATTAGGTAACCGCTCACTGAAACCATGGCCTTGCAACGCTGTGGCCAGAGTGCAGCGACTATGTTGGCTGTTCGGGCGCCCCAGTCGCAGCCAGCGATTGTCGCCTGTTCGATCTTCAGAGCATCCATCAGTGCAATAACGTCCGCGGCGACCGCCGACTGCTGCCCGTTGCGCATCGACTTGTCGGCAAGAAGGCGAGTCGTGCCGTAGCCGCGCAGATACGGCACGATCACGCGGTAGCCCTTCGAGGCCAGGAGGGGCGCAACGTCGGCATAAGTGTGTATGTCGTAGGGCCAGCCATGCAGCAGGATGACGGCCTCGCCAGTGGCAGGGCCGGTCTCGGCGTATCCGATAGTGAGCAATCCGGCGTCAATCTGCTTCAACGAATCGAATGACTGGCGACCCGCTTTGCCCACAAGGTTTCTTCCCTGAGTGTTCACAGACGGACCCGCCTGCGCCAGCTTGTCCGTTCCCAACTCAAAGGCGGAGATAGCCACCAGCGCGGTGCCGAGTAAGCGGCGGCGATCGTGATCAATCTGTTGTGACGCACAGGCCATTTTTCGTCTCCTCGACTGTGATCCGTTGGTTCTTTGCTAGATTTCAAAGGTGCCGCGCGGAAACCCAAATGCGCGGCCGGGTGGAGGGGCGACCCGGCCGCGCTACTGGGCGGAGGCGATGGGGGAGAATCGCCTCACTCGCCTCAGATTGAACGGCGCAACGGCCTGAACGCTTCTCTGAGCTCGGCACAAAAGATTTGAGGCTCCTCCCACGCCGCGAAATGGCCACCCCTATCCACTTCATTCCAGTGAATGAGATTCCCGAAGCTTTTCTCGCCCCAACTCCGCGGTGCGCGGTAAATCTCAGCCGGGTACACTGTGACCGCTACGGGAACTTTCGGGATGTCGAAGGCATCGAAGGGCCCACCGCCAGCTTGCGCACCCTCCCAATACGACCGCGACGATGATGTCCCCGTATTGGTGAACCAGTAGAAAGAGATGGCATCGAGCATCTCGTCATACGTAAAAACTGTCTCGGGCTGTCCGTCGCTATCGGTCCATTCCGCGAACTTGTCGTAGAAATACGCGGCCATGGCGACCGGTGAATCGGAGAGCGCATAACCGATCGTTTGCGGGCTCTGATTCATCATCGCCGCATAACCAAAACCGTCGCGGTAGAAGTGCAGTAGCCGATCGTATGCAGCCTTCTCGCTGTCCGAAAGTTCCACGGGCGCCGGGTCGAAATTGCGGAGGTGCCGGAGAATGCTGGGAGGTACAGTCCCGGGCATATTGATATGAATTCCAAGAAGGCCTTTCGGAGCCTGAACCGCCAGCAGCTCCGAGATGATCGCGCCCCAGTCGCCTCCCTGACAGACGTAATGCGTATATTCCAGCCTGATCATCAACTCATGGAACGCGTTAGCCATCCGTGCCGGGCCCCATCCGGTCGTCGCCGGCCTCCCCGAGAACCCGTAGCCGGGCATTGTTGGAAGGACGAGGTGGAAGGCATCTTCCGCCCGCCCCCCATGCGCCGTCGGATTAGTCAGCGGGTCGATCACCTTCAAAAGCTCAATGAGTGAACCCGGCCAACCATGCGTCATGAGCAACGGCATCGCCCCGTCATGCCGCGAGCGAATATGCGCGAATTGAATATCCAACCCGTCGACGCTGGTGATGAACTGCGGCAGCTTGTTTAGTTTCGTCTCGACCTTGCGCCAGTTGTACCGGGTACCCCAGTACTCAACGAGCGGCTGGAGCTTGGCGAGTTGAACACCTTGGGAGCGATCGTTGACGGTCTCCCTATCCGGCCATCGTACGGCTTTGATGCGCGTGCGGAGATCTGCAAGCGCCCATGTCGGAACATGGATATGGAAAGGACGGATAGATTCATCTCCGGCCCCGGCGCGCAGCGCCTCAGGCCCCAAACTGACGACCCCAACGGAGGCCGCCGCAACAATGGCATGGCGCCGTATTGGCGATAGCGATATTGCTGACATTGCTTCCTCCTCGATCAACCTCATCTATCCGGATACGATTTTGAGGATCTACATCCGAACCGCATAAATCTATTACACGAAGGTATCGGCAATACTTTCTGGTTGGCGAGTAGAAGGCGGTCGGGGCTGGTCATGAACATTTCCACTGCGGACTGCACCACCCCCGTACGCACCCGATAGCGATACCGCCGCTCAGGTCGGCAACGGCTTGCCGGCCTGCTCGGCTACCATGTACTCGGCGTACCAGTCGGGCCAGTTCTCATCGCGTTGTCCGCCTGTCCACTTCTCGTGCTCGCCATGCGCGGCCGCGGCGCGCCGGAGTGCAGCTGCAAGCTCGCTCAACGAGGTGAATGTCGTGTCGCCGGCCTCCAGGCGTCCCGGCAGCCGCGCAGTGATTTCCTGCAACAACCACCCGTTGCCGTCCGGGTCCTTGAACGAGGCGAACGAGGAGTAACTGCGCCCCTCTGGATCCTTGCCGCTGATTGCCGGCTGTCCAGGACCAGCACGGTGGAACACTTCGCTGGCGTCGGCCCCGCGCGCCACAAGCTGGGCGCGCGCTGCTTCGATATCGGACACAATGAGATAAAGTCCCTGTGCCGAGCCGGGCGCAGCTGACGTCAGGCCGGTGCCGAAGTGGATCGAGCTCGGTGACCCAGGAGGCGTGAATTGTACGACCCGAAACGTGTCGCCGACGGGGAAGTCGGCGTCGAGCCGCCAACCCAGGCCGCCGTAGAAACGCTTGGCGCGATCGACGTCCGAAACGGGGATAACCACGGCCTCGAGCTTCAGGTCGATCATCGGCGTTCTCGCAGTTTCGCTACGCACTACATCATCTCTCATGTCGAGCTCCTTAGTTTGACGGCAGGGCATGCCCAGGTACATGTGCGTGAGCAGTGCCACGCGACCGCGTCAATTACTCGATGCTATCGTCGGATGACTTTCCATTGATCACTGCGACGGCTTCGGCTTTTATCGACATGCGGGGCGCCACCTCTGTGGAGCCGTCCCGACGCCATGCTTCAACCGTGCCCGGAAGCGCGCCGATGATCCCGACAATCGCCGTCGCGGCGAGCAACTCACGTTGTGTGGCCGTTAGTGATCTTGCTGGCATCACGCTGCGCGCTCCATTCGTACGAACGGACCATCCAGTTTCGGTGGAGATTAGTCTATTGCACGTTGGTATCGGCAGGGTTGGCAGTGTTCCCTGCGCATCGCCGACCAGCGATTGGAAAGCTGAGTCAGATCGGTCGATCGGACCGAATTACTCCTCGGCATTCGGCAACCGCAATACTTCGGATCGGCATTTCCCACCGAGGGGCCGCACCCGCCGATTTTGTCTCACTGATCGATGCCAGTGGCGTGGCTTTTGCCGGCGCACTGGACGCGATGGAAAAAACATTCGGCCCTTCTACACCGATGCCAGCATGAAAACGCTTAAACCGATGTCTGAATTCAAGGTAGCGTTCATGGCAATGCCGCAGACCAAGCGCGAGATGATGATGCGAGAATGTCAGGACGCTACCATGAGCAAACCCTACGCCGAGTTCTGCGCTGACACCTCCCAGTGGCTCTCCGCTAGCGTGCCTCCGGAGAGGGATCAGGCCGCGTGGTCATCACAAAATCGCACCCGCGGCGGCGAACGCAATCCACAACCCAAATAGCGGCACCAGGATCCACCGTGCTTGGCTCACACTGTTCTCTGTCGCGCACTCTGTTGGTTCCGATTTTGCTGTGGCGTCGCGCAAGATCTTCTGCCATTGGCTCAAACTTGGCAGAATCGTAGGAAAACTGTCCCGCCCGGTATCTGTGTGTCCCGAATATTTTGCCATTATGCCGCGCAAATCCTCCGACCCTGCAATGTCGGTGACATGACTTCCTCCCAAGTGCCCGCAATGGGCGGTTCGCGGCCCGGTCAGGCTCGCGGTGGGGAGAATTTCCCGCCGGTCGGTCAAGAAATCGGTGGCATCCAATCGCCTGCTCCTTGTCGATCTTGCCCTATCAGGTAGAGCCCAGATCGACCCGCAGTAGCGGCAAATCTATTGTACGATAGTCTCGGCAATACTTTGGGCCACTCGACGACGAGGCAGGTCGGCAGATCAGAACGATCATTGAAACGCTGGCGGCTTTGGGGCCCAAGGTTAACCCGCCGGTGAAGAGGCCAAGCCATCTGACGTCAAGCCAGAGCACATTTTGGGCCATACGAAAGACACCCATAAGGAGGCGACAGAGGTGAGATTTCTCGCGCCGCACCCGCCCCGACACACTCAAGACCATACCAGGGCGATTGCTCGAAGGCGTGGCTGGTGGCGAGGGCCGCAGGGTAATTCTAATACCATGGTATCCGCGACACTTAAGGATAATAACCAATCTTCGAATTATCGACAAATGTCCCTGCAGACACCAGTCAAACCAGGAGGTTTGTTATGTTTCTCTTCCGCTCGAATCTTTTGGCGGCAGCGGCGAAGGTCGGTTCTGTCGCGATCACCATCGGACTCGGGTCGGCGCCTAACCAGAGCGCCCGCGCCGAGACCTTGCCAGGACAGCCTGGCGCCCCTTACCAGAGTATGCCATCGCTGGCGCCGATAGGTACGCGCGTTGACCACTATCTTCCGATTCCCAAGGAAGACGTAACCCCGGCCATCGACCCGAAGAAGGGATACCGGAGCCAACAGTTGGGCCGTGGCCTCTACATGGTCACCGACAACGGCTACCAGTCGATGTTCCTGGTGTACGAAACCGGTGTCGTCGTGGTCGACGCACCTCCGGGATACTCGGCCCACATACGCCAGGCTATCGCCGAGGTCACCGACAGACCGATCACACATGTCGTCTACAGCCATGCGCACGTAGATCATATTGGCGGCGTAATCGACCTCGGCGGTCATCCAATCATCATCGCCCAAGAAGAGACCCTACGGCTGCTCGAACGGGCCAAGGATCCGAGGCGCCCTGTGCCTACGGTCACGTTCAAGGATCACTACACCCTGAAGGTCGGCAGTCAGGTTCTCGACCTGAGCTATCCCGGCAGCAGCCCCCATGAGCCAGGAAACATCTTCATCTATGCTCCCGAGCAGAAGGTCCTGATGGTGGTCGACGTGATCTTCCCTGGCTGGATGCCCTGGCGTCGCTTTGCGCTTGCCAAGGACATCCCCGGTTACTTCGACCAGGTGGCGTACATCGACACATTGCCGTTCGAAACGCTCGTCGGAGGCCATGTCAATCGCGTGGGCACTCATTCCGATGTACGTACGCAGCTCGAATTCATGAATGACCTGAAGACAGCTGCCGCTGCTGCCCTCAAATCAACGCCCCCAGGCGAGGAAATGGAAGCCGAGGACAAGCCCAACCTCTGGGCCGTCTACGACAACTACATCGACCGCGTCGTTGTGAAATGCGTCAATGCCGTCACGCCCAAGTGGCAGTCCCGACTGGCCGGTTATGACGTGTTCATCTGGGACCAGTGCTACGCGATGGAGCAGAGCCTTCGTATCGACTGAAAGCCTGGTAACCCGAGAGTTCAGACGGGATCGTCGTTATGCGACGGTCCCGCTCAGAGGCGGCGCGAAGTGTGGTCCAAAGGGTCTTCTGGGAGCAGTCGACCAACCCTGCGCCTAGCCGGCAACCCTCAGACATGGCCAAACAATTCGCAAGATTGACTACCCCCGCATGTTGGAGATTGGATCGTTGAGATGCTCCGAGTTGAAGGCTTTGAAGGACCCACGCAATCGGCGTTGAGGAGCGAGGAGGAATTGCAACCGGCGGCGTCTCCCGTGTTCGGCCTGGTGGCTTCGCCAAAATCAACGGAAGCACCAATAAGCTGGGGTCGAAAGACCGCTATTCTAGTGGTGGCGACTGTAACGATGTCGCTGTCGGCAGCCTGGGCCTGGGAATGGTATTTCCACGGTCGTTCCGAAGAGACTACCGACAACGCTTATGTCCGCGGCGATATAACGAGTATCGCGCCCAAGCTCTCCGGCTATGTGGTGGAAGTTGCAGTTGGCGACAACGCCGACGTTAGCAAAGGGAGCTTTCTGTTTCGCATCGACGACAGTGATTACCGGGCGAAACTCGACGAAGCCATTGCCACTCTGTCCACCCGACAGGCCGAGATCGCAAACATTGAAGCAACGCAGAAACTGCAAGATGCCTTGATCGAACAAGCGGTGGCACAGCAGCGCTCGGTCTCAGCGGATTTGCTGTTGGCGAGAGCCAATCTTGACCGCTACACCGCTCTCCGAAAGAGTGGGACGGCCAGCGAACAGAAACTCCAGGATGCGCAGACCGCGTTCGCAAGAGCCGAGGCGGGGGACAAAGCCGAGGCGGCCAATACTCTGGCGCAGAGGCTGAAGCTTGGGGTGTTAGACGCCCAACTCGCCGGTGCCCAAGCAGCGATGGCTCTGGCGAAAGCATCTGTCAGCCTGGCCAGGATGGATCTCGCCAATACCGTCATCCAGTCGCCGATCGACGGCGTCATCGGAAACCGGCAAGTTCGCGTCGGACGCTACGTCACGCCTGGCACCCCGGCGATGGACGTTGTTCCGGTCAAGGATATATGGGTCGTCGCCAATTTCAAGGAGACCCAGCTTGGTCGAATGGAGGTTGGACAGCCTGTTCAGGTGGTCATCGACGAGTACCCTGACGTTCATATCGATGGTGTCGTCGACAGCTTCGCCCCGGGTAGCGGGGCTGCCTTCAGCGTGCTGCCACCGGACAATGCGACGGGTAACTTCATCCGCGTCGTCCAGCGCGTTCCAGTCAAGATAAGACTTACACACAATCCGTTGCCTGGTCGGCTGGTTCCTGGACTTTCAGCCCGCATTGCCGTCCGGGTGGGCAGGGAAACCGATCCCGCGACCACCACTTCGAACCCGGTCGGCGACCTTGCGGAAAATCGGCCCGGTACGGCACAATGAGCCGTCAGATCGAACTGCGACCGTTACTGACGAAGCCCGAGGTACTCGGCGCCGCATTGGTCTTGACCGGAGTTGTACTGACCGCCGTCATGGATTCGATCGCCAGCACGGCGCTCTCTATTGGGCGCCTGGATATGCTGGGCGACATACATGCCACGACTGACGAATTTGCGACTTTCGACATCGCATTTCTCGCGGCCAAGCTGACCGGCTTTTTGGTCGCGCCGCTGCTTGTTGCAGCGCTAAAGCCTACGTCCTGTTTGCGCGCCGGCACGGTCGCGCTTCTGTTGGCGTCTGCCGCAATGATCTCTTCCGTCGATATTGCCTGGATTGACGTCTGCCGCATCGTTCAGGGTTTTGCCGGCGCGACCGTGCTCGTGGCAGGCCAGACGCTGCTGTTCCTTCGTTTCCCGAGCCGTCAGCAACCGATTGTGCAAGCTCTCTTGGCCCTCGGCTCCGTCATGGCCCCAACGACAGTGACACCAGCGCTCCAAGGTTGGCTTGTCGACCACTTGTCGTGGGACTGGATATTCCTGAGCAACGTGCCGGTGGGCATCGTCGCCCTCGTCATGCTCGCGGCGGACCGCGGACAAACGGTCCGCCACAGAATCCGCATCCCCTACATCCAGATCGCGCTGGCTGGAATCGCCGCAGCCTCTTTGACCTACGTGTCGCAGCAAGGCAGCAGGTTCAATTGGTTCGACGGGCACATCATCCTTCTCACCCTGACCGGCCTGCTGGCGGTCATCCTCCTGCTGCTATGGGAGTTCCGATTTGCATCGGATCGTCTGATACTTCCCGCGTCGCCTTTGGGTAATCCCGACTATTGCTTCGCTCTTGTTGCCAGCCTGGTAGCCGGATTTGCCCTGTCCGGCAGCGCCTTTCTTATCCCGGCCTTCGCCCTGAACGTCCTAAACTTCACCGCGACGGATGCTGGAACTCTTCTTCTGCCGAGTGGAGCGATGTTGGGGTGTTCGCTGCTGATTGCGGGAATCGGCATAAAAAAAAGCGGAATAAATCCGTTTGCTCTGGCTCCTGTCGGTATCGTGTTTTTCGCCTCGTCAATGTGGCTCATGTCGGGTTCGACAAGCGACAGCGGAGCTGTGGATTTGGAGTTTCCACTGCTCTTGCGCGGCTTTGGGCTGGGTTTCCTGTTCGTGAGCTTGACGCTGGTTGCGTTCATGCGACTTCCTGCCAAAGCGCTGCCCTTCGGCATCGGTCTTTTCGATCTTGGCAAGCAGGTTGGTGGTCTGGCTGGCACGGCTCTCCTGCAGACTTATCTCGATCGACAACTTGCCTATAATCGGACGGTACTGGCATCGCACCTGGATGTTGGCGATGTTGTCCTCGAAGAGCGCCTGAAGGCAGTGGCGGGCCAACTTGGAACTAGGGGGCTCGACAGTGTTGCTGCTGGTAAAGGCGCACTGTTGGTTCTGCGGCAGGCCGTGGACAGGCAGGCCGTCACCATTTCCTTCAACGAGGCCTTCTTGGCGATTGTGCTGTTGTTCTTGTTCGCGGCGCCTTGCCTTATCCTCTCCAGGAGGTTGCTTGGCCTTCGATCCTCAGTCCGGGTAGGTGTATCGAGGGTCTGATGCATGTCGCGCAAAAGCGCGCAGCGGTTTTGTAATGACGACATGTATAAAAACATGAACCTAAAGCGCGTCGCCTGAATCCGTTCAAGCGCGACGGCTTAGGCCGCTATCGCTGCCAAGCGTCGGGTCAATAGCTCCTACGCCTCGAGGAGGTTTCGCACTTAGAAGTGGCCTGTGAGACCGCCTTGGTGCCGTTCACGGCACGCTCCAGGCTGCCGGCCGATCGGCCAAATCCACGAAAGCGAATTCAATGTCCGGTTTCGTGGTCGGAGTAATCCCGATTGCGGTCCACCGGCGACGACGAACGGCAGGGCGCCTCGAGGCCAGAAAAGGTCCGTTTTTGCCGAGTTATGCTCCCGCTCGAGAACGCGCTCCGCGACCAACATCACCCAGTCCGCAAAGGAGCTATTCATCTTAGCGAAGACGTCAAGGGATCCAGATCTGCTCAAAGACCCCTACGGGTTATGACATCCTATCGTCGACGGGTGGCGAAGGTTAAATCCACCGAGTGCTCAAGCCTCACCCCGCGGCGTTCCCATTGCTGCTTGGGCCTCCTGAGCCTTGGCCGGCCCGCGGAGCACGTTGGCAACCAGAACGGCAACAATCGTGCCGGTCACCGGTCCCAAAACATAGACCCACCAAGTGGACAGATCGCCCCGGGCCAGGTCGGGCCCGAAGGCGCGGGCGGGATTCATCGCGCCTCCTTCGTAGGGGCCGCCCAACGTCCCGAGCGACATCACGTAGGCACCCACCGCAATGGGGATGAACTGGCCATTAAGCTTTGGGCCATTTGCCATCGAAAGCACCATCAAAACCATGCCGAATGTAAGGATGGCCTCGAAGAAAACCGCCTGCATGGCCTGCCCAGCTTGCGGGACGGTGGCTGCCAGGTTGCCTTCGATGCCAAAGAACGAGCGGGCAAGAAATGACCCGGCTGCGGCGGCGAGTAACTGCACAACGACATAGGCCGCGCACATCGGCCAACCCATGTCGCCGCGCAATGCAAAGGCAAATGTCATGACAGGATTGAAGTGCGAACTGATATCGCCGAGGAAATAGATGGCCACGACCAGCCAAAGCGCGGAAATCGCCGATAGGATGAATGCAGCGATGATGGGCTCAACCTTTATTCCGCCGTACAGTACGAGGATGGCCGCGCCGGCCGACAATACAAAGGTCAATCCTGCCGTACCGATGAACTCGGACAGCAGGCGCCGAAATCGATGCTCGGGACTTTTCCAGTTGGCGTTGAATCGAGGCTGGCCAATCTGCAACGCGAGTGCCGCCTCGCCGAACACGACAGGGGGGATGCTCATGGGTCCTCCTAGAAATCCTGGGTTGAAGTGATGACCGCCTCTGCCGAGGCCGGCAGCGGATCCAAATCCCCGCGTCGGACGAACTGACGCGCTCCTAGGCGCAGGTTGCGACGAAAGGTTTGACCATTTTCTCCGGGTCAACCACGCGGTCGAACACCGCATCGGAAACAATGCCGAGCTTCAGCGCGGCCGCCTTGAGCGTGACATCGTTGTCCATCGCATAGTGCGCGATCTTCGAAGCCTTGTCATAGCCGACAACAGGCGAGAGGGCGGTCACGAGCATCAGGGACTCGCTCACATATTGGGCGATCTTCTCCTTGTTGGGCTGCGTGCCCTCGACCAGGAACTTGCGGAAATTCGTGCAGCTGTCCGTCATGATCGTGATCGAATGGATGATGTTGTGGATGATCAGGGGCTTATAGACGTTCATCTCGAGATAGCCGCTCGCCCCGCCAAATCCGACCGCGACGTCATTGGCCATCACTTGCACAGCCACCATGGTTAGCGCTTCGGCCTGGGTGGGATTCACCTTGCCGGGCATGATGGACGAGCCCGGCTCGTTCGCCGGTATTATGAGTTCGGCGAAGCCGGCCCGTGGCCCGCACGACATGAGGCGGACGTCGTTACCGATCTTGTACAGGGAAATTGCCAGCGTGCGCATCGTGCCAGAAAACTGCACAAGCGCATCGTGCGCGCCCTGAACGGCGAACTTGTTCGGCGCCGTTACAAAGGGAAGCTCGGTCAGCCTGGCGATTTCGGCCGCGGCGGCTTCTGCGAAACCTGGCGCCGAATTGATCCCGGTGCCCACCGCCGTACCGCCAAGGGCGAGGCGATAGACGCCATCCAGCGAAGCCTCGAGGCGATCCAGATCGTCGGCGAGCATTTCGGCATATCCCGACCATTCCTGGCCCAAGGTCAGCGGCGTCGCATCCTGCATGTGGGTGCGGCCGATCTTGACGATGTCCTTCCATTCCTCCGATTTGGAAAGAAGAGCTTCGTAGAGCTGCTTGACCGCCGGCATCAGTCGCTGTTTGGCATTGATCGACGTAGCGATGTACATCGCGGAAGGGAATGAATCGTTCGACGACTGCGCCATGTTGACATGGTCGTTCGGATGTACCGGTGTCTTACTGCCAAGGACCGTCCCGACCAACTGGCAGCACCGGTTGGAAATCACTTCATTGACATTCATATTGAACTGGGTGCCGCTGCCCGTCATCCAGACATGCAGGGGAAACATGTCTTGATGTCGCCCGGCAAGGATCTCGTCACATGTCTGGACGATCAGTCGATGGACCTGATCGTCGAGTCGCCCACCTGTGTGGTTTGCATTGGCAGCGCCTTTCTTCAGGACGGCATAAGCCGCGATCATCTCGCGTGGGATCAAATCCTTCCCTATGGAAAAATGATCAAGAGACCTTTGCGTCTGGGCTCCCCAGAGCCTATCGACTGGGACATCTACCTCGCCCAGACTATCGGTCTCCTTGCGCATTTGCATCATGATCAGTCCTTCCACAACGCCTCAAGTCGCTCCATCGAATTCCACGCTTCGCAAACTACTCCTGATACTTGGCGGTATATTGCTCCAGGTTCTTCTCGACGTCCCCAGGCTGCTGCAGCCCTTCATCGACAAGGACCTTCACACGTGCCTGAGCCGCAGGTCGTTGTACAGAAGTGATGAATGCGTCCCAGCCCGGCTGCATTTCGGAGTCCGGGGGCAAACTAGCCTGGTTGATCAGGTTCTTGGTGTCGGCAATCGCCTGCCCATCGAACGAAGCAATGCGCGTCGCTAAGGCGTCGACAAAACCGTCCAATTCTGAATCGGGCAGCGCCCGGTTCACATAACCGTAGCGCTCGGCAAGTTCGCCATCAAAGCCCTCGGCACCGATCAACATCTCCATAGCGCGGCCGCGGCCGACCAGCCGAGGCAGTCGCGCCATAGGGCCGCCCCCGGGGACGAAGCCGGCGCCAACTTCAAACTGCGACACGACCGCCTTCTCCCGACTTGCAAAGCGCATGTCTGCCGCTAGCGCAAGCTCGCTGCCGATGCCACTCGCCCGTCCACGAATTGAACCAATCGTCACTGCCCTCAGGCGGCTGAGGCGCACCATGATGTCGGGCACGGGATGCATGCCCGTTGGCCCCGGCTTCATACCGCTGGAGTCCTTAAGGGGACTCAAAAGGTCGTAATGAGCGATGAAATAGTCTGGCACCGCGCTGTCAAACACTACAACCTTGACCCTCGGATCGGCTTCGATCTGGCCAACAATTTTTGCAAGCTCGCGCACTTCGGACGGGCCAACTATATTGAGCGGCGGATTGTTGAAAGTGACTTCCCAGTAGGCCTCACTCTTACGTGTCAGGCGGATCTTCGCCGTCTTCGTACTCGGTGTCGCTGCAAGCGGCGTGCTAGCATCACTGGATTGCTTTGAATTCTGCCCGAACACACTAGAGCAGTAGAGCGCCGCAACAATGGAAAACAGCATCACTGATTTTTTAAGTCTAGAATTGTCCATAACTATTTTTACCTCATTGATCGCCAAGGCCTACAGCTTTGCAAGAGATTAAGCTTCAACACCGATACATAATTAGTAATCGCCCGGTTATTACCGCGGAGATTTCGCTTTGATGCGAGCGATGAGTTCTTGGCCATCGACGAAGGCTTCGAGGAAGTCATTCCATTCGTCAGCGGTGCGGCGCGCATGGGCAAGCATTTGCTCCAGCTCTTCCATTCCGTCGCGGGTAAGCGAAGTTATTGCCTCGTCCTGTCCGGTGTAGACGCTGATGATGCTGCCGTAGCTCAGGTTGTCATCGTTGCTGACGATCGCCTGAAGGAGTTCGGCATCTTCATCGAGCAATTTGGCGACGTAGTCGATGCTGAACACATGGGTCACCGTTGCCATCAGGCAGCCTCGGCGGAGATGGCGGTGATAGGTGACCAATTCCAGGGAAGCAGCTCGTCGAGGCGATTGATCTTGTGATCGTGAATGCGGTCGAGCACGTCTGCGAGATATGCCTGCGGATCGATGCCGTTCATCTTGGCCGTCTCGATGATTGTCATGGCGCGAGCCAAGGTCTCCGCGCCGGTGTCGGCGCCAGCAAATAGCCAGTTTTTTCTTCCGATTCCAATCGGGCGCAGGGCTCGCTCGGCGGCATTGTTGTCCATGGCGACGCGGCCGTCTTCGAGGAACAGGCAGAATGATGGCCAGCGGCTCAGGCCATAACGGAAGGCTTTTGCCAAATCGCTCTTGCCTGGAATGCGGGTCAGTTGCGTTTCGATCCAGACACGGAATGCTCCGATCTTTGGTTTGCTATGCTTCTGACGTGCGGCAAGGCGGGCATCGGCAGGCTGACCCGCAATGCCGTGCTCGATGTCATAAAGCGCACCGATACGGTCGAGAGCCTCGCGTGCGATCTCGGATTTGTTCGAGGTCCAGATATCATGGAAGTCGCGTCGCCAATGCGCCCAGCATGCCGCTTCTCGGAAGCGGGATGTTCCATCGGCTCCAGGCTCATAAAGCTTGCCATAGCCTTTGTAGCCGTCAGCTTGGAGAATGCCGCTTGTCTGCCTGAGGTGGCGGAGGACGTGGTCTTCCTTCCAGTCCGGAGCAAAGTAGTAGACCGCGCCAGGCGGAGCGCCGCCCGCCCACGGGCGTTGATCGCGGACATATGTCCAGATCCTGCCTTTCTTTACGCCTTTCCCCAGCCCTTTGTCCTGCATGGAGCGATCCAGCACCCGGATCGGGGTATCGTCAGCATGGAGAAGGTCGCTGGCCATGATCACGGTTCCGATCCGCTCGATCAGGGGCTGAAGCACCTGCATTGCGCGACCGCACCAATCGACCAGCGTACTGTCGGGGATGTCGGCACCCATGCGGGCGAAGATTTCGTTCAGGCGATACAATGGCAGGTGATCGTCGAACTTCGAGACCAGGATGTAAGCCAGAAGGCCGGCGCCAGCCATGCTGCCTGGTATCGGGCGGCTGGGCGCGGGCAACTGCACCATCTTTTCGCAGCAGCGACAGGATTTCTTGAACCGGGCGATCTCGATGACCTTCATCTGGGCGGCGATCAGGTCGAGGATTTCGCTTGTGTCTTCGCCCACAAGACGCAGTTCACCGCCACAGGCGGGGCAGCAGGCGCCGGGATCGAGCTCCCTGCGCTCGCGAACTGCCTTGTGCGATACGCGCGGACGACGGCGCGTGATCCTTTCGGGCGCGTTCGTCATGGGCGCGACAGACGCTGCCTCGTCGGCCTCATTGATTGGCCCGGCATTGCTCTCCGCCGCGGCGATCAAAAGATCCTCCAGGGCCAGTTCCAGCTGCTGGATTTCCCGCTCGATCTTTTCCGAAGACTTGCCGAAGACCTGTTTCTTCAGCCGGGCAATGCGCAGCCGCAAGGCCTGGATCAACTGGTCATGCGCCTGCAACGTCGCCGACATCTTCGCATTTTCCGCCTGCAAGGCGGCGATCATCGCCTTCAGAAAGGCAGGATCGTCTGGAAGATTTTCGGCAACATTCGACATGCACCTGACTACCATAAGTCAGGGCGAGTAGCCATAAAAACCATTAGATTCAGAGAGATAAATCATCCGACACGCGCCGGCGGCGCACCCCAGTTGGGGCGTCGCCAGTCAATTCCTTCCCATAACATCGCCATTTGCGCTGACGTCAGCCTGGCCGTCCCGCCGGCCGCCGACGGCCACGGAAAGCGACCCTTCTGCAAGACCTTGTAATAAAGACAGAACCCCTGGCCATCAAAATAAAGAAGCTTCAAACGGTCGCCACGCCTTCCCCGAAAGGCGAAGACCGCGCCTCCCGTCGGCTTCTGGCGCAACACATCCTGCGTCAGTGCAGCCAAACCCTCGATCCCTTTGCGCATGTCCGTGAACCCACAGGCAAGGTACACCCGAACCCCAGTTCCCGGTCCGATCATGCTGCCTCAACCGCATGGATAAGCCGGGTCAGAGTGGCAAGATCGATCTCTCTGTCAAAGCGCAGGTTCCGCCCACAGCATAGTTGCAACTCAACCAGCGACGCTGACAATCTGTCAGTGCCTTTGCCCATACGGGGTTCGCTCTGCCCCACGGGCATGTCCACGGGAAGGAACATGGGACCCCCCGACGGCAACAGGAGCCCCTTCCTCCTCAGCTCTCGCCGCCAGGTGTAAATCTGCTGCCGCGTCACATCATGCCGCTCGGCAACCTCAGTCACCGTCGCCCCCTCAATTCCAACCGACATGACGATGTCGAGTTTCTTCTTATCACCCCAGCGACGACGTCGTTCAGCACCAAGAATCTCGACACGCATCGCAAACCTCGCACAAGACACGTCGCAAACGACGTCGTTAAACACGTGTCATAGGCCATCACGACGATGTCAGGCAGGCGGTGACAATCGGGCGGTTACCATAATTAACAGTGCCAAACGCCATCTCTCTCGAAAATGTTCACAAGCACAGCACCTTCTCGCCAGCACTCCTGCCAAGAATTCCACGTTCACTTCGAAACTATGGTTATAGGTGCAGGAACATCGTCGCTAAGGCGATAGGACGATGGTGTCGCCAATACCTTCGGATTGATGAGGCTTCTCACCGCGCGACGGCGATTGAACGATAGTTCGGGCGCGCAGAGAAGCCTCTACTCGGCGATGCCGAGTCGGGACGCCATGTTCACAAGCTCGGGCAGCGAGCGGGCCTGCATCTTCCGCATAGCCTGGCCACGATGTGCCTTGACTGTGATTTCGCTGATGCCAAGCTCAAAGCCGACCTGCTTGTTCAAGAGACCAGAGACGACCAGTGTCATAACCTCTTGCTCGCGTCGGCTGAGCGATACATAACGATCCCTAAGGGCGTGCAACTCAGAGTCCAGAGCAAGTGCGGTCTTACTTCTTTCGAGTGCCAGCTTAATCGCACCCAAAAGTTCCTCGTCGTTGAATGGTTTGGTGAGAAACTCGACAGCCCCAGCCTTCATCGCTTTAACCGTCATCGGTACGTCGCCATAGCCGGTTATGAAGATGATGGGCATGTCGGTACGGTCGACAGATATGAGCTTCTGCAGGTCGAGCCCACTCAGATCAGGAAGATTCACGTCGAGGATCAGACAGTTCGCAACCAGCGAACGTGACCGCTCGAGGAATGCCTTTGCTGAGGCGAACGTCTCTGGTCGCCAGCCCACAGAGCAGATGAGTAGTTCCAACGATTCGCGTACTGAAACGTCGTCGTCGACAATGAATACGACAGGTGTTTCGTCCGACATGGATGACGATCTCGCCGCACCGTCTCGTTGAACCGATAGATAAGAGTACATCGCAAATTATCCTCCTGAGATGGCATTAACAATCCACCAGGTTCAAGGATCACGGAGCGCCGAACTAAGCGCGTCCTGAAGAACCTGATCGCTGAACGGCTTGAACAGACACTCCACTGCACCCTGTTCGATGAGACGCTGGCGGATCGTGCTATCCCTTTGCGCGGTGATATAGATGATCGGAATCATCTTTCTGCGACGTGCCAGCTCCACTTGCAGCTCGGGTCCCGTCATGCCAGGCATGGCAACATCGAGAATGAGGCACTTGGTCTTATCGACGGCATCAGACGCGAGGAACTCCTTCCCTGAAGAGAATGCCTTCACGCTAAAGCCGAACTCCTGCAGCAAATCTGGTAGGGACTCACGTACGGATTGATCGTCATCGACCACCGACACGAGTGCATGCGTAAGCTTCATCTAACCCCCACTGATCTTTGAGCGTCGCCGACCTCGGACACCCGCGCTTAGAGCCACGTCCCCTGCCGACGACTGGCACTTGGAATACTCGGGTACGGAAAACGTAAACGTAGCCCCCGGGCCATCATTCGCTGCCGCCCACAGGCGCCCGCAATGGTTATCGATAATGGAGCGGCTGACGGACAAACCTATCCCCATGCCTTCATTCTTGGTTGTGTAGAAAGCCTCGAAGACCCGCTCCGGACCATCGGCGCCGAACCCCGTACCTGCATCTTCTACCGAGAGACGCACAGAATCCCCTCCGTCGGGTTCAGTTCTAATCACCAACCGCTTGGGCCGATCTTCGATGCCGCTCATCGCATCCGCAGCATTTCGCAGCAGATTCAGAATCACTTGCTGAAGTTGGACTCGGTCGCCGGCGACGAGCGGAAGCCCCTCAGGGAATTGGGGGGTTAGAACCACGCGACTTCTCTGAAGGTCACCCGCCGACAATGCTATTACCTCGCGTGCAGCCTCGTTCAAATCTACCGGCTCGATCATAGGGGCTTGCTTGCTGAAGAGCGCACGCAATCGCGCGATCACATCGGCGGCAAGGTTGCCGTCGCGTATCGTGCGATGTGCGGTCTCGCGTGCCCCATCAACATTTGGCGGATCGGCCGCCAACATCCGAAGGCAGGTACTGGCGTTGGTAATAATGCCCGACAGCGGCTGATTGACTTCATGTGCTATCGAGGCGGTCAACGCTGCGAGGCTCGTAACCCTGCTGACATGTGCGAGTTCAGACCGAGCCTTGCCAAGGGCTTCCTCCGCTTGCCGGCGCTCTGTGACGTCCTGAACTGCCGTAAGACATTCCATCCGGCCATCCTGATGACGGATGACCCTGCCGAAAGTGCGTAGATACTTGACCCTGTTGTCCGACATCCGTAGCCGGATCTCGTAACCCAGATAGCTCTGACCGCTGCGAACCCGAGCCATTTGCGCAGTCAGTGATGGAATGTCGTCCGCGTGGATTCGCCCACTGATCTGCTCGAGCGTCACAGGGGCATTCGGGTCAAATTCAAAGATACGATAAAGTTCCTCGGAAAATGCGATCTCGTCTGTGTCCACGCGCCACGAGAAGGCACCAGTTGAACTCAGACGTTGAGCTTCCGAGAGCAAAGTTTCGGTCCGCTTAAGCGCTGCTTCGATCAGGGAACGCTCGATAGCGATGCTGGCGATCTGCGTGGCGTGCGCAATGAGATTCTGGTGGTGCGGCGATGGGGTCGCTGGCTTTCGTTGAACGATGCAGAAAGTGGCCAACACCCGCCCTTCCCTGGAACAAACCGGCGTGCTCCAGACCGATCTGTATCCGTGCTGCAGAACATGGGACCGAACAGGCGAGGTATACCAGCGCGGATCGGATTCGATGTCCACCGCTACCACCTGTATCTTTTGAAAAGCCGCTATGCCACATGGCAAAAGCTCGCCACTGACGGGCATCCCCGCAATCGGGTCGCTGTAGGCAGAAGGTAGAGAAGGAGCCACAGCATATTCAAATGTCGAGCTGCTCCAATTGATCAGATGAACATCACATAAGCAATCAGGCGCGGCCCCTTCAATAAATTCGCACAACGCGCTTAGAACATCGCGAAGCAAACTACCCGACGCGATCATCTCCAGCAGTTGCTTTTCGCCCGCGAGGAAAGCTTCCGCCTGCTTCCGACCCTCAATATCATGGCTCATGCCGTACCAGCGGATCACTCTACCGGCTTCGTCGTGGAGCGGCACGCGACGGGCGATGTGCCAGCGATACGTACCATCGACCGCTCGCACTCGGTACTCATGTTCGAACGGTTCTCCTGTCGTGACACATGCGCGCCATATGCTCTCTTCAAGTTCGATGTCATCTGGGTGGATTGCGCCCCTCCAACTACCATTCGTCACATCCTCAGCAGAGAGGCCCGTGAACTCGCGCCCCCGCTTGTTGATAGAAATTCGCGAGCCATCCGCGCCATAGGTCGCAACCAGCGCCGGTATGCCGTCGACAGTCCGTTGTAGCTCGCCCTCAGCTTCGACCGCCTTGTCCTCAGCCCGCTTCCGCTCATCGATGTCAGTGTTCGCCCCATACCATTTGACGATGTTGCCCGATTCATCCCGCAACGGGTTAGCGCGGATAAGAAACCACCGATAACTTCCATCAAATCGGCGCAATCTCGCATCGGTCTCCCCGGCTTTACCCGAGGCTATGATTGTCTGCCATATGGTGATCAGCCCATCCAGGTCGTCAGCATGGACCGCAGCCGTCCAGCCCCAGCCCCTCGCCTGCTCAATGGAGAGCCCGGTGTACTCTAGGTAGGGCTGGCTTAGAAACTCAATGGGCCCGTCTGGCCGAGCTGACCACGCCATCGCAGGAATGGTATCGATGATGAGTTTGAAATTGTGCTGGCTTGTCACGAGGGTTTCTTCGCTTTTGCACAGTGCTTCTTCTGATCTGCGGCGCTCACGTCAAAGGCCTCACCGTCGCCGTTGAAGAAAACACAGGCATGACCCACTTAGCCGAGTTAACATCCAGCGAAGGAAGCGGATGCGCCGGTTTTCTTCATGGCCGTTGTCGCCTAACAGAACGGGTCCACGTTCTGGCAGACCATGCCCCCGGACAACACGAACGTCTATTATGCCTTGGTGTTGATTTTGGTGACGGAGATCGAAATGCGCGATGGGAAAAAGCCAACTCAAACGCTTCAAGGCAATGACAGGCAATGTCTGCGACCCGCGATGGCATTCACCATCAAGGGAGCAAACCCTGAACAAGCCGGCGGCCGACGCCGAATGCCTTTGCCTTGGCAAGCGGCGGATTCTGCTAGGGCTCAGCAACCTCGGCCTTAGCCTAGCGACCGATATTCGATGCTGGAGTAACCATTATTCCATGGTATCGGCGACACCATCGCATAATGGATTTTGATACCTCTCCCGGCTTTTTATGGTCCGTCCGGCCAAAATGGTTCTCAACCTCCGGGACACTCAGTGAGGCTTTCAGATGCGCTCCGACATCATTCCAGGATCGATTTTTCCGGATTATGAGCTACCGGATCATGGCGCCGTGCGGCGAAGGCTTTCCGAATTGCAGGGAGAAGACCCCATGGTCCTGGTTCTGGGCAGAGGTGGGTATTGTCCTAGGGACCGACGGCAGGCTGAAGGGCTTGTTCAGCTCTATCACGAAATGGAAGTGGGTTATTGCCGGCTCGTCACCATCACCACGGATAATCTCCTAGAGACAAACGAGTATCGATTGAGCGCTGGCGCTCATTGGCCTTTTCTTTCCGACCCGCGACGCGTGATCCAGAAGGACCTCGACATCGCCGAGTACACGGATCCCGCGCACAACCCCATGATCCCTCACGTTATCGTCATGGAACCCGGCCTTATCGTTTCCAAGGTCTACAATGGGTATTGGTTTTTCGGGCGACCCACCGTGGAGGAACTGCGGCAGGATATGCGAGCGGTGACCATGAAATGCCGACCGGATTGGGACATCACCAGGCCGGAACTCAAGGCTGCGTGGCAGACGGGTCGTAAGGAGCTTTTCTATCCTTATGGAAAGACGCGCGCTCAAACACTTCGCGAAAAGGAATGAATTCAAGATTGTCGGTGCGCGAGAGAGGGGTGGCAAGGTGACGAGCTTTAGTCGCTGTGCGAGGTTTGGGCCTTAGGGGGTTAAGAAGATTTGATATGGAAGACCGGGAGATACGAGCGGCCCTGGATCGCCACTGGGCCGCCTCCGATGCGAACGATCTCGAGGCGGAACATCAGATTTATCGGGAGGACGCGGTGCTCGACTATCCGCAATCGGGCGAGCGCATTCGCGGACGGCGAAGCATTCAGTCGTCCCGCGCCGCGCAGCCGAACAAGAAACGCTTCACGGTGCGGCGCATCATCGGCACGGGCGACCTCTGGGTCACGGAATTTGTCCTGACCTATGACGGGCGGCCGTCCTACACCGTGAGCATCATGGAGTTCCTCGATGGCAAGGTGGCCCGCGAGACCCAGTATTTCGGCGATCCGTTCGAGCCAGGGCCTTCGCGTGCGGAATGGGTCGAGCGGATTCCTTGAACCCTGGCCGCCATAAGGATGGTCATCCGCCGCCCACTCGCCCGCCCGGAGCTGCCGAACGATACTGCCGCCCTCGCCGGCTATCTCATTGGCAAGTTGGTGGTTCGCGAGTTGCCGGAAGGCGTCGCCAGCGGTCGCATCGTCGAGACCGAGGCCTATGTCGTCGGCGACGCCGCCGGGCACGGCTATCGCGGGATGACGCCGCGCACCCGCTCGCTGTTCCTCAAGCGTGGGCACGCCTATGTCTATCTCGCCTACGGCATCTCCTACATGCTCAACGTCTCCAGCGAGACGACGGGCACCGGCACCGGCGTCCTGATCAGGGCGCTCGAGCCGCTCGAAAGCATCGAGATCATGCGGGCAAATCGAGGCATCGAGCGCTTGCGCGACCTGGCGCGAGGACCGGGAAGGCTCGCCTCGCTCGACGGGCTCGATCTTTGCCGGAAAGGCCCTGTGGCTCGGACATGGTGAGGACGACGAGCCCGGCGAAATCGGGCAGAGCACCAGGATCGGCATTTCGCCGGATGCGGACCGACTCCTACGGTTCTATGTCAGGCAGAGTCCGTTCGTCAGCGGTCCGGGATCGCAACCCGTCAGCGGAGAACAGCGTTGAGCGCATCAAGCAACGCAGTATCCGTGAACGGTTTTAGGAGACATTCGATTGTCCCACTCCGACGCAGACGCCCACAGACCTGTTCATCTCCATGGGCTGTAATGAAAACGATCGGAATCTGCCGACCCTGTTGCGTCAGCTCGCGTTGAAGCTCGATCCCGGACATACCAGGCATTGCGATGTCAAGGACCAAGCATTTGGCTTGATCGATCAGTTTCGAAGCCAGGAATTCTTCTGCCGAGGAGAATGCCTCGGCTTCATGGCCGAACATGCTGATTAGGTCCGGAAGCGACTCGCGAATGGACTCATCATCGTCGATTACAGCGATGTATGCTCGTCGTATCATTATGCATTTCCAGTACTATCCGGGAAACTTTGGCGGGGCATGATCAAAATTGTTGGCCGATACCCCATAATCAGGGAGGAGCGGAGAAAGCAGGCCTTAGGGCCTGGGCCGTCGTTACGCTCGGCCCAAACGCGGCCCTGGTGATTCTCGATTATGGTCTTGCTGACGGAAAGACCGATGCCCCATTTCATTGCTTTTGGTCGTATAGAATTGCCCAAAGAGTTCCTCGGGCCTTAGGGGATCAAATCTGCTGAGGTAGCGCTGAAGCCACTTGTTCTCAGAAAGGAGAACCTCGAGCTTCATGGTCAGCTTACAGTTCGCGGCGAGAGCGCTTTGCGGAGCGCGCTCAAGCAGCATAGGCTGCGCCAGCGTAGCCACCTAACTCCCCTCCAAGCCCGCAGGATTTGATGCCGCACCAATGGACGCTGCCCGCTCCCATTCCGAAAATCCATAGCACCTTGGTATCGGTCTAAGGGTTTTTTCTGTTAACGTCGGTCGTTGGGCGGAGGCAAGGCCCCGATTTTCGGCGGAGATTTCAAAAATAAAGCGTCCGCGCATGACGATCATCGACGATGACATCATGAAGGAGAAGCGGCAGCCCGCCTACGGGGGGCGGGTCGGCGCGCAGACCCGCCCTGAGCTGAGGGCGCGGGCAGGTCTGCACTGGCAGGGGTCAGGCGCTACGCAACGACCCGAACGCGGCCCGAAGCTCGTTGGTGAAAACCTGCGGCTGTTCCCAGGCTGCGAAGTGACCTCCCTTCGGGAGACGGTTGTAGTAGATCAGCTTGGGATAGGCCTTCTCGGTCCAGCTCCGCGGCGCCATGTAGATCTCGTCCGGGAACGCACTCACGGCGGCGGGGAGCGGCACGCCTTTCGGCGCGAAGAAGGCCAGCTTGCTTTCCCAGTAGAGGCGCGCCGACGAGACCGCGGTGTTGGTCAGCCAGTAGAGCGCGATGTTGTCGACGACGTCTTCCTTGGACAGACCTTCGGACTTTCCGTCGAAGACGCGGGCAATCAGGTCGTAACTGCGCGCATCGTGATCGAGCATCCAGGCTGCCAGCCCGATAGGTGAATCGGCCAGCGCGTACAGCGTCTGCGGCCGGTTCGCCATCTCCTGGGCGTAGGCAAGCCCATGCTTCCAAAAGAAGTCGAGCTGATCCCAGGCATAGCGTTCGTCGGCCGACAAGCCGGACGGCGCTGGGCCGCCCGCCGCGAGCGCACTCGAGACTTCATCCGGCAAGGTGGCCGGCATGTTCGTGTGGATGCCGACAAGACCCGGCGGCGTCTGCAGGGCCATCTGCTCGGTGACGGCATTCCCCCAATCGCCGCCCTGCGCCACATACCGCGTGTACCCAAGGCGGGTCATCAGCTCGCCCCAGGCCCGCGCGATCCGGATCGGATCCCACCCCGGCACCGTCGGCTTGCCCGAGAAGCCGTGCCCCGGCAGTGAGGGGATAACCACGTCGAAGGCGTCGGTGGCGCTGCCCCCGTGGGCCGTCGGATCGGTCAGGGGACCGATGATCTTCAACTGCTCGATGATCGAGCCGGGCCACCCATGGGTGACAATGACCGGCAGCGCGTTCGCGTGCTTCGAGCGGACGTGGATGAAGTGGATGTCCAGCCCGTCAATTTCGGTAACGAACTGCGGCAGCCCGTTCAGGTAGGCCTCGCATTTGCGCCAGTCGTATTCGCTCTCCCAATAGTGCGCTAGTGCCTGCATCGTCGCGAGCCGAACGCCTTGGGTGGTGTCGTTCACCGTCTCGCGCTCGGGCCAGCGCGTGACTTTGAGACGCTGCTTGAGGTCAACGAGATCCGCGTCCGCAACGTGGATACGGAACGGGCGGATGGCGGCAGATCCGCCACTCGTCGAAATCGCCCCGGCGACACCCGCCGAGGTAATCATTGCAATAGCCCCTGCGGCGGATGCCGCGAGAACTTCCCGGCGGGTGGAGATTGAAGATAATGGTGACATCTGTACCTCCTCATAATTTGGTCAAAGCTGCTCGCCTCGAGACAGCATCAACCCATGAGGCCAGTAAGTGCCGGTCGGCTCTATTGGACGTTGGTATCGCCGATACCTTGGTATGCTCCCGCGTCAAGCGCATCTCACCGCAACCCCGAGGCTCCGCCACGTGACCTCTGGGCTGATGCCTGAGGCGCTTGCGGCAGCACAGCGCCAAGGGCGGGCGCACCCACGCCGTCCTCGTCGGTACAAACGTATCGGCGATACCTGGGTCCAATGGATTTTGTGGGGCAGTGCGGGTCTGATTGCGGTGAATCCATACTTCGGCGGTGACGTCGATCTTCCGAAAGGGAATCGCCATGGGCAAACTTATCAGAGCAGCGGCGCGGACTGAGGCCATGAGCGTGGCCACCTTGACGTGGGCGCGGACCTGTAACATCAGGTCGACCGTCGTGCTGGTCCACGGCGCCTTTGCCGAGTCCGCCGGTTGCAACGGGGTCCTGACCCGCGACGGCTATCCAGTGGCCGCCAACCCTGTGCGCAGCGTAGGCAGCTACGCGGCCTGCGGGGCGAGCGTCGTCCACGGCGCGGAAGTCTGCGAAGCTGATCAAGGGCGCCAAGGCTACAAGCCTGGCGCGCCTCACGGCATCACAGCCACGCATCAGGATCAGATCAACGCCGACCTGCTCGCCTTCATCTCAAATCACGATCGCGCGTCGTCAGCAATTCCGTGGAGGAGCCAATGACCATCTTTGGTAACCTTTCGCGGACCTTGAACCGCGTGTCAGGCGGCGCGCGAGGCCAAACGTTGTGCGCTCGCATAGCCGAGCGGTCGCCTGAATGCTGGTTCTCTCAGCTTCTGTCATGGATAGTAGAGCCGAACCATTGCGCCATCGAGCTGGCGCGCTGGCATAGGCGCGGAACATACGCGGCGACACGGCTACCGTACGGATAGCCACGGCCGCCAACGACAGCATAGCGAGCCTATGCCGATACTTGTCAGGCTGGGGTAACGCACCAGTCGTGATCGACCCGGGGAACCGGTTATCCCTTGAGGAAAGGGGCTTTTCTGGAGTTCTTGGGGGCCTCTGGCTGTAATCTGAGCGTTAGGCATTACACATTCGGCTGAGGTCTCCGAGGTACAATATTGAAGCGCATTTGAACCGTTAGTACGCGAGGCATCTTCTTCGGCGTGTCGAAGGGCCTTATTGCCGGTCTTTCGGGGAGAGCAGTGATCCGGTATAATTCCGCGGCGATGACGGCTTGTATGAGCCTGTTTGCGGACGCTGATTTCAGCCGCCATTTGACTTGAATGCAGAAAGCGCGTGCCTGGGGCCTCTCTTGCAAATCTACAGCCATTCGTTTTGGCGGCCGACGATCGGACTCGACCCCCTCCACCCTCCCCGGGACTTGGCTGTGTAGAACGCTCAAACATTTTCTAAACCGCCTGCCTGCTACGCCGAACCCGCAATCCGCAACACAACGTTGAGCATCTGAACGGCTCTATCGAACGCTGACGCCTCGTAAGCAGTCAGGAGAGCCGCCACCCTAGCTGGAGGCAAAGTCCGGATTACTTTGACCTACTTCGATAAGATAACCATCCGAATCTCGGATATAGCACCGAGTTTCTCCATATTTGTCCTTCGGCTCAGTGATAAAATCAGCTCCGCGGCTGCGCCAAAGATTATAACACTCTTGAATATCTGCAACGCGGATGTTCATGAAGCTACTAACCGAATCCGGGCTCGCCGGTATGCCCAGTGTCACCGAGGGCTTGTCCGGAGTAGGACCGCCTCCGACGTTGAGGATGAGCCAGGTGTTGGCCATCTGAACATACCCAGGGGCGCCTTGCGCATCGCCTCTGCTCAGGATGCGACACCCAAACACCCTCTCATAGAATCGAAGCGATCGTTCAATGTCAGCCACGGTTAAAAAATGCGCAACGCTAAACCCGTCCTGCGGCGGCATCCGATAGCTTTCCCCTTCGACCTGCACATCGTTCATAGGTACCTCCAACGCAAAGCCCCGTTGCGTTTTAAATGGATCCGCGAGGCCGGAGATAAATCGGACCTTAGTATCGGTCATGGTTCGGCTTGATAGTGCTGCGAGGGGGAAGCCCTATCTGTTCGTTGCGCACCGTCCTTCAATGCCGCCGCGCATTTCTGGTCGCCATGGTCGGCGAGGTTTTTTGGTCACTCTGGGCAGGTTGGGGTCGACACAACATCCCCTCAGGACCGTCAAATCCAGTCGGCGGTTGCATATTTGATGAAAATCCCTGTCCTCATGTTTTGATGGTGGGTTAACCTCGCACGGTGCGGAGCCGGCGGCTCGCGTCCCGGTCATGGATCGCGCTGTTGAAGCCAAACCACATAGACACCAAGGTATAGACGACACCTTCGTTCAATAGATTTGTCGTCAGCGCGCGGCTCTGATGAAGTCAGTTTTTTGAGAAAGGCCAGGCCATGCGAACCTTCATCAAGACCGCCGCAATCGTTGGGGCGTTCAACCTAGCTATCAGTGCGGCAATCGCGAGCGAACCGAAGCCCACCATCGTCTTGGTCCACGGCGCCTTTGCAGAGTCAGCCAGCTGGAACGGCGTGGTCGCGGATTTGATCCGGGACGGGTTCCCGGTGATCGCCGCGGCCAATCCTTTGCGAAGCGTCGGTGGCGATGCGGCCCACGTCGCAAGCGTCGTTGGTTCGGTCAAGGGGGCGGTCATTCTTGTCGGCCATTCATACGCCGGAGCGGTGATCTCGGCGTTGTCGGAATCTAATGTGAAGGCACTGGTCTACGTCTCAGCCTTCGAGCCGGACGTTGGCGAGAGCAGCCTGGAACTAACCAATAAATTCCCGGGAAGTACACTCGGCTCCGCCCTCGCGCCCCCAGTCAATCTGCCAAACGGCGAGCAAGACCTATACATCCA
Organism: Mesorhizobium sp. M0991; assembly: GCF_040318915.1. NCBI lineage: Bacteria > Pseudomonadati > Pseudomonadota > Alphaproteobacteria > Hyphomicrobiales > Phyllobacteriaceae > Mesorhizobium > Mesorhizobium sp. M0991. Next base: position 49,043 of record NZ_JAMYNE010000018.1, on the reverse strand, counting down.
GCAGGAGAAATTTCCGGCCCAGTTTGCCGCCGATCTGCCCGAGGCCGACGCGCGGCTGATGGGTGCCGCCCAGCGTCCTGTGAATCAGGCCGCCCTGACCGACCTAGCGGTTCGGGCGGCGTGGAAAACGATCCCGTCCTGGTCAATTTACGGCGCCGCAGACCGCAACATCCCGCCCGCTGCTATGGCTTTCATGGCCAGCCGCGCCCATGCGCGGGAGGTCGTGGTCGTCCCGGGCGCTTCGCACCTGGTAATGGTCTCCCATCCCCATGAGGTGGCCGCGCTGATCGAGGATGCGGCGAGCGCCAAATAGGGATATGTGATTTTCCGCGGGATGAGGGCCTGCTCTTCGCCCAGGGCCTATTAAAGTAGGACCTCCCTTTGAATGTTGGTCGACGGCATTTGAATAGCCTCGACCGACCGGGTGCGTATGCTGCATGTTGCCACGCTCGGCATGACGAACCGGATCCGCGAGCGAATTTGTGCGCCGGCGTCAAGCGATCACGAGGACTTGTGTCGACTGCAAAGATGATGCCGCGGCTTTCGAGCCTTCACGGGCATTGCAGGAGGGTTTGAGCTTCGCATCGCACATCAATTGATGGCACGACGATAGCCCGATCGGATGCCTGCCGCTCCATGATTCTGCATGAGGGAGAGTATTTCAGCGACAATCTGGTATCGAGAACGAGAATGTCGCCCCGGGACCGTCATTGGCTTGCGCCCAAAGGCGACCGTTGTGCCTCTCGACGATCGATCGGCTGACGGACAGTCCGATTCCCATGCCTTCGCTCTTCGTAGTATAGAACGCCTCGAAAAGCCGTTCCGTGCCCTCCGTCCCGAAACCGATGCCAGCATCGCGTACAGAAAAGCGAACCTGGCCATCGGCATCGCGGCTTGTGCAGACGGATAGCAGCCGTGGACGATCGTCGACGACGCTCATAGCGTCCGAGGCGTTGCGCAGAAGGTTCATGATCACCTGCTGCAGTTGCACGCGATCGCCGGCGACCGGCGGTAGGTCGTCAGCCAGTTCGGCACGGAGCATCACGCGGTTGCGCTGCAAATCGCTCGACGACAGTGCAATGACTTCTCGCGCGGCCTCGTTGAGATCGACCGGCTCATTGGTCACCTCGCGCTTGCTGAAGAGCGCACGTAATCGCGCGATCACATCCGTGGCACGATTACTGTCACGTATCGCACGTCGCACTGTCTCTCGGGCGACTTCGATATTGGGTGGATCGCTTGCGAGCATGCGAAGGCAGGTGCTGGCATTGGTGAGTATGCCCGCGAGCGGCTGGTTGACTTCGTGAGCTATCGAGGCTGTCAATGCGCCCAGGCTCATTACGCGAGTGACCTGGGCAAGCTCCGATCGCAGCTTCTCCACCGCTTCCTCAGAGCGCCGGCGTTGCGTAATGTCGAGCACTGCCCCGATATACTCGACCTGATCTTCACGATCGCGAGCACGGTGGGCTATCAAACGTAGGTACTTGATGGAGCCGTCAGGCAGCACGATTCGAGGCTGGTATTCGAAATCGCTCTCACCGCGCTTGGCCCGCGCCACCATATCCTGCAACTGCGGCTCATCTTCAGGATGGATCCGGCTGGCAATCCGATCGAGCGTTACGCTAGTCCCCTGCTTGAACTCGAAGATCCGGTAGAGTTGTTCGGACCAGACGATGTCGCCACTCACCACACGCCAGGAAAGGTTCCCCATTCGAGCCAGATCCTGGCCTTCTGCCAGGAATGCCTCGCTGCGCCGCAACCTTTCTTCCATCTGCTTTCGCTCGGTTATGTCGCGTGTGATTCCCAGTTGCGCGACTGATCGGTCTCCGTTGCGCAAGGGAGCCGCATGGGTCTCCATGTGACGGCGAACGCCCAGCGCATTGATCAGGTCGAACTCGATGAAGCCTTTTTGCCCGGCGCAGATACTGTGGTGGAATGCCCTATACTTTTCGCGGTGCTCGGGAGCGACAAAGTCAAAGAAGTTCTGGCCGACCAGCGCGTCGGCCGACGAAACGCCAGTCATGACCGCGCCGGCGGAATTTACACGCAGCACGGTGCCCTCGCGTGCAATCACTTTCACGGATTCGGGCGTCGTTTCGACGATTGCGCGGAAGCTTTCCTCACTGTGCTTCCGGTCCTCAATGTCAGTATTGACACCATACCATTTGACAATGTTCCCACTGTCGTCGTGCAACGGACTTACGCGGAAGAGGAACCATCGATACTCGCCATCAAAGCGGCGAAGCCGCGCTTCGGCCTCGCCCGACAATCCCGAGGCGAGCACAGACTTCCAGATTGCGCTAAGCCCAGCCAGGTCGTCAGGGTGGACAGCTGACGACCAACCCCAGCCTTGAGCTTTTTCTCCCGACACTCCAATGTAGTCGAGATAATGCTTACTCAAAAACTCGGCCGCACCGTCCGGTCGCGCGGACCATGCCAAGGCCGGGATAGTATCGATGGTGAGCCGCAGATTGCGCTCGCTTGCGGCCAGCGCGTCTTCGGCCCGCTTCCTTTGATCGATATCCATGAGCAAATGGAGCCAACGTAGGATGTTACCTGGCTGGTCCGGCAAAGGCATGCCGAGGACGTTGTTCCAGCGGTACACCCCGTCGGCTCGGCGAAGCCGGCTCTCCATGTTGTATGCGCTCCTTGACCGGTGCGCCTCCAATTGGACAGCAATCGATTGTTCGACATCATCTGGATGGACGACTTCGGAGGCTTTCCATTCCTTCAGTTCGTTCAATGTCTTGCCAAAAAATTCCAGAGCAGGTCGATTGACGCCCTCGACTTCGCCGGTGGCCGTCGTCACCGCCGTGGGTACGGAGATGCTGTCGATAATCAACTGCAGGTCGAGGTCGCGTCGCCGCAGCTTTTGCTCTGCGCGCCGAACATCCTCGACGTCGGTCGCTACCCCCAACCATTTGACGAGTCGTCCGGCCTTGTCCTGCAACGGGTTGAATTGCATAAGAAACCTGCGATATCTCCCGTCCCAGCGCCGCAAGCGCGCTTCCATCTCACCTGGCTTCACGGATTTCAGGATCACTTGCCACTCTTCAAGCAGTTGCGGCAGATCACTCGGCTCGGCCGCAGCCTGCCATTCCCAGACACCGCTTTGGCCCATTTGAAAGCCCGTGTACTCCCACCAGAGTCGATTGATGAAATCGGCAGATCCGTCCAGCAATGTTGTCCACGCCATGACCGGAAACGCATTCAATATCTCGCTCTGATCAATCTCCATTGCTGCAGTCCTCTTGAAACTGCCACGACAATCCGCAAGCCGTTCTTGCGGTTGCCTTCTGCCGCGGCAACGCCCACCGCGCCTGTAGCCAAATGCTATCGGCAGGCTCGATCGGACGCCTCTTTGGCTTTGTTCGTGCAACCCTCTCTGTTCGGTTGATCTCGCCAGGGGTGGTACGTGAGAGCATTCGCATCGTCGAACCCGTCTTGTGGCCTAAACGTCAGTTCGCCGATGACCGCACCTGACAGTCCGATCACCATTTCCAGGCACCACGGTGCGACGGCTTTGGTTGGCTGGAGTCCAAAAGTAGTTTCTTTATGAACAGCCCAAGAAAGCACGATCAAACCCTCGGCACGATGCCAGCCGGTCCGAGCCATCTCCTGGAGCCGGTTCCTTTGGCCGCGGTCTCGTGCCAGGCCGCGGTTCGAGATCATAGGGCTTTCGGGTTGTCATCTTGGTCCAGGGCGAGCGATCGTGGTTCTGGTCTATCCTGACTAAGCCGTAGTCGTTATCGTGAGCGATGAAGGGCTCTCATTTGGTGACTAAAATGACGATTTCATCGGCCGTGCTCTATTGGCCGCTAGGACTCGATGGTTCTCTTTTAGTCGACTGGAATAAGCTATCGTTTAGGAGGAGGGCATGCGTCTCTTCCGACGCGTTCTGAATTCACCGTGCCAAAGCACCGATCACATGGACAAATGTCCATGTAAAGCTGACGTCGATGACGCCAATTGCCCGATTACTGATGCCTAGGCTCGTCCGAAACCAAGTTCAGCGCACCCGCCATTCGGCTGAGTTCGGGAAGCGACTGCGCCCTCATTTTCCGCATCAGATTTGTCCGATGTACCTTGACGGTGGATTCGGAGATCCCGAGATCGCTGGCAATCTGCTTGTTCAGGCGGCCGGCAACGACTTCGACCAAGATCTCACGCTCCCGGGAACTAAGTGAGTCGAAACGCTCGCGAAGCGCACGCAGCATCTTGTCGCGATCCTTGTGGGCCCGATCGCGAGCAAGGCCGGCCTCAACGGCATCAAGTAGATCCTGATCGCGGAAAGGCTTGGTGAGAAATTCCAGCGCACCGCCCTTCATCGCTTGCACGCTCATCGGTACGTCAGCATGCGCCGTCATAAAGATGATGGGCAGTTGTCGATTGGCTGCAATTAGCTCTCGCTGAAACTCGAGACCACTCTGCCCCGGCAGCCTCACATCCAGAACCAGGCATGTGGGGCCGTCCGTGGAATCAGCCTTGAGAAATTCGGAAACGGACGAAAATTGCCGTGTCTCTAAGCCGACCGTGCGCAACAGGCGCGCAACCGAGTCACGAAACTCGGGATCGTCATCAATGATCAGGACCCTGGGATTTGCGTCACCCATCCGGTACTTGCCTTTAAGCTGAGCGCATCTTCCGACGAGATCAGCTTCATCCTACAGGCAGTCGCCGAAATCGAACAGCACCTGTCATCTAAGCGAACAGCTGAGCGACCTAAGCCATCGCTTAGGGATCGCGGCATTGCATCGCAAGGAACTGCGGTTGACACTGTAACGGTGTATGCAGGCGCGAGATCGAGGGGCGCCGTCGAAGCGAGGCTAAGGTGCCTGATCCCTTCATATCAAAGCCATCGCTGATATCGATTGTTGACGACGATCAGCCGTTTCGCGACTCGATGCGAAGACTGGTCACACTATTGGGCTACAATGTAGAGGCCTTTCCATCAGCTGCCGATTTTTTGGCCTCTCGTGTCTTGGCTGAGACCGCTTGCCTGGTCGCCGACATTCACATGCCCGGCATGACTGGCATTGAGCTCCATCGACATCTAGTCAAGGTGAGGTGCGCCCTCCCAACCATCTTGGTGACGGCATACCCCGATGAAGCCGCGAAAAAACAGGCGATGAAAGACGGCGTGGTTTGTTACCTTGGCAAGCCTGTGGACGATGGCGAGCTTGAGCACTGCCTTAGCTTGGCCTTAAGCGCCAAGCCACTTGGAGAACATTCATGAGTCGTCCGGCGGGGGCGGCAGAGTAAACTGAAATAGGGCGCCGAAAGGCTTGTTCGGCTCCGCCCATAGCTGGCCACCGTGGGTTTTGATGATGGATTGGCAGATAGACAGCCCCATCCCGACTCCGCTGTCCTTGGTGGTGTAGAAGGGTTCGAACATACGCTCAAGATTTTGCGGACTAATGCCTGGCCCGGTGTCCGCGACTTTGACCAGCACCACTTCGTCAGCTTCGCCTTGTTCAACCTTGATCGTTAGCGCATTTACTCGTTCGTTCCCCGAACCCATCGCGTCCACAGCGTTGAGAACCAAGTTTACTATTACCTGTTGCAGCTGAACGCGATCACCTTGAACAGGAACCCGTCCTTCCGGCAAGTGAGCAGTGACCGCAATTTTGTTTTTCGCAAATGCGCTGTGTACCATGACAAGTGCCTCGCGGACCGCTTCATTGAGATCGAAGGGTTCCTTACGCGGAGGCGCTTTTTTGATGTGATCGCGTACACGGCCGACGATGTCCCGAGCCCGATCGGCGTCCCTGACGACACAGCCGATTGCCTCCCTGGCTTCATCCAGATTTGGCGGATCCATCTCCAGAAAACGCATCCCCGCGCGCGCGTTGTTGCGCGCCGTGGCAATGGGATGCAGGATTTCGTGAGATAGCGAAGCAGCCAGCTCTCCCATTGTGCTCACGCGATTGATGTGAGCGAAATCCGACTGCATCTGCTGCAATCGGACCAACGCTTGCGTGCGATCCTCGACATCGGTCAGCAAAACGTACCAGCGGGTAATGCGCTCCGATGCGTCGCGGACTGGAATGCCGCGGATGTCGAACCACCTGAATTCGCCATCGAATCGTCGCAAGCGCGCCTCGATCGAATAGGGAACGCCCGAAGCGATAGACTTGTTGAAAATCTCTAGAAGGCGCGACATGTCGTCATGATGTACAATTCCGCCCAGGCCCGAGCTTCTCAGTTCATCCAAATGCCGGCCACAATAATTGACGATTTGGCGATTTACGGCTTCGACTTCACCGTTGGGCGCCAAGATCGCAACGAGGCCGGGTATCCCATCAATTGCAGAGCGTAAGTTTCGTTCACTTTCACGGAGTGCCTCTTCGGCGCGCTTGCGTTCCGTCAGATCGAGTACGAAGGCGACGCCTCCGTTACGGCCTTCTTCAAATCGAGTGCCGCCAAGCAACACAGGCGTTCGACCACCATCCTTACGAAAAAACTCTTTCTCGAACGCTTGAAACGTACCGTTTGCACTCAGCTCTGCCATGGCACGTTCATCCCGTTCGCGCCACTCGGCCGGGGTCAGGTCCTTCCAACGCAACCGGCCGGACACGACATCCTTACGCTCGTAATGAAGGATACGCAGGAAAGCCTCGTTGGCTTCAACGATGGTGTCTTCGTCACTCCAAATGCAGATGCCCAGAATGTTGGCGTCAACGAGGCGCCGGATCTTTCCTTCTCGATCCGCCAGATCGCGATAAAGTCGCGTATTCTCGAGCAAAATTGCAGCTTGCGACGCAAGCATCTTCAGGACGGTGACACGGTCCGGCGTGAACACATCTCGGATCAAATTGTTTTCAAGATAGAGAACGGCGATCAGCTTACCCTGGTTGACCAACGGGAGACAGAGGATGGAATGAACATGGCCTTGAACGATGTGAACATCGCCAGAAAATGGGTTTCGGGCCGCAGCATCGCCGAGGATCACGGTCTCTCCGGTTCGCATTGCGTAGCGAATTAGCGTCTCTGGCATCTGGGCCGTGCCGGGCGCCCGCTGTTCTGGTACTCGCACGACGACGAGCTCACCTCGCGCGGTCGCTTCTGCGTCTATCCGCAATTCTCCATTCTCGGGAGAAATCAGAAGCCCCCGCTCGGCGCCTGCGTGCTCAATAGCCGATCGCATGAGCCTGTCGATTAGCGTTTCCAGTACCATCTCGCCCGATAGCGCTTGCGAGACTCGGACTATCGTCGCGAGATCGAGATGCTCGACCGGCGTCGTGATCGTGGAGGTCGGACTGGGGATCGGGTGCTCAGGCCTGAGCCCAGGATGCAGCCGATCGAGTTGCCTCACCTTTCCATCGGCTCCCCAGCGGAGATAACTGTCACGGGCATTTCGAAAATACGCGCTCGCAATCGTTTCGAAGCCGCGGGCAGCCCAGAATCGCGCGGCCAACTCGTTAGCCAGGCCTTCGTTGTGTACAAAGCCTTGCTCGCGGGCCAAACGAATTGCCCGCTCGTAAAGCTGCATCGCGTCGTTTTCTCGTCCTTCAAGCCTGGCTAGTTCAGCGCCCAGGAGTGCCGCGCGATTGGCGAAATTCTCGGGCCCGCTCTCGGCCCAGTCAGCGATCCGGTCGTGATGAGAGCGCAATTCCTGGAGAGCATGATGCCGGCCATCCGGAATAGCGGCTTCGGGATATCCAGCCCAGGCGAGCGCCGTGTAGAAATGGTATTCAGGCAGCTCTTGCTGGGACGGTAGGGTCCAAAGAAGCGATTCCGATTTCGATGCGGCCTCCAGCGCGCCAACATAGTCGTCGGCGTGGACCTTGGCCTGCAGTTTTCGAATCCAATATCGCGAGGCCGCGATAGCCAGGCGAGCATCACCTTCAAGACGCTGCTCGAAAGATCCTTCGCGGAATTCATCATCCTCGAACGAATTCAGATCAGTTGTTTGTCCTCGGAGCGCCCGGATCAACCTGACTTGCGCTACGATGACGTCGCCGATCTGCCCGAAGCCCACGCTTTGCACAAAAGCGAGAGCGCTGTTGGCCTCGTTCTCGACCTCCTCAAGTGGGTGTCCCGTTGCCAAAAGATTTGTAACCAGGTCGACCCGCGCGAAGGACGCAATGGTCAGATCGCCGACAGCCCGAGCGGACTCGAAGGCGCGTTGGAACAGTTCCTGACAGGTAGCCAGGGGCTGTATCCAGTGCGCGGTGAAAAGTGTAAATCCATAGTAGGCGATACCCCTGCTGCGATGGAATCCGCGCTTCTCGACCAATTCCAGGGCAATTTTACCCACCCGGTATCCGGCCTGAGCTTGGTCCGGATACGGACTTGGCACACTGCCTAAGACTGCGTACGCAAGACACGAGCCTTCGGTGTTTCCGTATTCAAGGCTGAGAGCAGCCATATGGATGATGATGAGGTGAAAAAGATTCACGTCGGTGAACTGCGCCGCTCCAATCACCGCCGTTAGCACGTTCATCGTCGCCTGCTGGTTCGGATCGCTCATCGCTGGCAGATCAAGCAGCGACTCGATCGATAACGTCTCGATCTGCCGCCACAATCGACCGCATTCCTTCCTGACATCTTCTGCTGTCGGGTGCAGCCGCCATCGGGGCTGATGCCGACGCAGATAGGCGTGACCCACGGCGACGGCATCGTCGCTTCGATCCATCACCATGTAAAGGTTGACGCGTAGAGAGACGACAGCGCCGGCATCGATGGGGTTTTGAGCGCGCTTCGACAGCGCTGAGAGGCGCCGTTCCGCTTCCGCCAGTCGCCCAACCAGATACTGGCACTCCCCCAATTGGAGCTCGATTTCGAAGGTGAGCCTGCGGTTCCGTGCCCATGCTGCTTTCCCAAGCAGGGAACGGCCGGCCGAGAGATAGTTCATCGCCGCCATTGAGGCGCCTGCCGCTTTTGCCCTTTTCCCGGCCATCAGGTTTAGTTCAGCGACTTGTTCTCGTTCCGGCTCGGTCGTGATCAGTCTCGCGGCTCGATCAAACTGGTTGACTATGTTGAAGATCGCCTCGCCTCTCTCTTCCGGTGGGATACCGGATGCGAGCAGTCGACCGATTGTCAAATGTGCTTTGGCTCGCGACCTTCTCGGGATCATCGCATAAGCGGCTTCCTGCACGCGGTCGTGAGCGAACCTGTAACTGCGGTCAAGGCGGTAGATCAGCTGATCGCGCAGCGCCTCCCAGAGGACGCCATGCATCTGTTCCTCGGGCATCTCCAGAATCATCGAGAGCGTCGCCATGTCGGCAAGGTTACCGAGGCATGCCAGCTGTCGTAACGCGTTCTGCGTGTCGGGTGGTAATCGCGCCAGCTTCGGGGCGAGAAACTCCACGACATTGTCCGTATATTGCTTTGCGCTGATACTGGTAAGGTCCCAGGTCCACTGCCCCTGCTCGTGATCGAAGATTAGGAGGCCTTCGTCGGCCAATACGTGCAGGAACTGGACCGCAAAGAAAGGATTGCCGTTCGTCTTCGCATGAACCAGTTGGGCCAGGGAGGACGCCCGCTCGACTTCGCAATGGAACGAGGCAGCAACAAGTTCCCCCAGATCCGGCACCGTCAGCGGGTTGAGCTTGATTTCCTCAATCCTGCCGAGGGGACGCATCATGTCCAACTTGCGCATGAGGGGGTGTGCCGCCGTGACTTCATTGTCGCGGTACGCACCGATGAGAAGGAGATTGTGCAGGTCGGACCGGCCCAACATATCCTCAAGGAAGTCGAGAGTTGCGGCGTCGAGCCACTGCAAATCATCGAAGAAGAGGGCCAGGGGATGCTCAGGCCGCGCAAATACGCCAATGAACTGCCGAAGCGCCAGATGAAAACGCCGTTGCGTGTCCTGAGGCGGCAGCTCAACCGCCGGAGGCGGCGCTCCGATAATGAGCTTCATTTCGGGAACGAGGTCGACAATCAGTGCAGCGTTTTGGCCCAATGCTTCCCGCAACGCGTCGCGCCAGGGAGCAAGTTCGACTTCGCTTTTGCCGAGTAGCGGCCGGATCAGGCTTTCGAAGGCTTGTGCAAGCGTTGAGTAGGGGACGTCGAGTTTGTATTGATCGAATTTGCCGGAGGCAAAAAGCCCCCGCGGAGGAACGAGTACCGGCTGAAGCTCGTTGACAAGCGAGGATTTGCCGATGCCGGAATAGCCGGAAACCAGCACCAATTCGGGCGGCCCACCTTTGACAGTCCGGTCGAACGCGGCAAGCAAAATCCCGATGTCTCTCTGCCGACCGTACAGTTTTTCCGGAATCAAAAGGCGATCCGGCGTGTCGTGTTTGCCAAGCGAAAAGTCGTCAATCCGGCGCTGCGCCCTCCATTCCTGCGCGCAGCGGCGAAGGTCGCTTTCTAGGCCTGAGGCGGTCTGGTAGCGGTCTTCAGCCGTCTTCGCGAGCAACTTCATTACCAAGGCCGAAACGATGTCCGGGATATCGCCCAACCGTTCAGCAGGCGCGACGGGCCATCTGGCGAGGTGGCAGTGTACCCATTCCATTGGGTCTTCGGCCGTGAACGGCAAAGTTCCGGCGAGCATTTGATAGAAGGTAATGCCGAGAGCGTAGAGGTCACTGCGGGAGTCGATCGACCGGTTCATTCGCCCGGTCTGTTCTGGCGCCATATAGGCGAACGTACCGGCGATCGTGTCAGCAGGGTGGACTGGCTGGCGCTCCCGCGTTAACGGCGATGCGATACCGAAACCGGTCAGCCGCACTTGATCAGTCGCAGCGTTAACCAGGATATTCGCGGGTTTGATGTCTTTGTGGACGAGCCCGCGGCGATGGAGCCTCTCAACAGCCTTCGCAATTCCGATGGCCATGCGCAGAAAGCGACCTATTTCCATAGGCCCCGTGATAAACTGGTCGAGCGGCTCACTGCTCTCATCGTCGAGTACCAGGGTGGTTCGACCACCGTCGCGCACGAAATCCAGAGGTCGCACCGCCCATACCTCGTCGAGCTTATCCCGAAGGTCATATTCATGCATGAGGCGATCGACGCTTGCGCGTGACGGGCGCCTCGCGGCAAGCTCGACCATGAGGACAGCACGGTGTTGACCATTGTCGGTTGTTCGCCAGCCGCGACGGAATATGCGCTCGCCGTCCTCCCACAAAATTTGAGAGTTGTTGCCTGAATAGTCTTGGCCGATCGGTGGCGGCTCCATTCGTCAGACTCCGGGCCACACTAGATCGGCCGCGGGCACCTTCCATTGAGCTGCCTGAGGCACGCCGATGCGGCATCTGATAAGCAACAATCTGACGCGTTTAGCGACGCTTTGCTAGCCCGGCAGCGCAGAAGGTGGCTGACGCCGACTTGGCCTTTGGCCAACCTCAGCAGGATGGGTCGATCCAACTCTTTTCGGAGTTCGAATCTGACGTGGTGGCTGACCTGGCCAAGCCGCGAATCTCACTCACGGCATCGAAGACTGGCGCCCGGCTTTTTGATTGGGCGCCGGATTACCTATTGCTAGATGCGTCGACGCAATGAGCATGCGCGCTTCTTACCGAATCCGGGCCGCCTTGCATCGGGAGACGGGAGAGAGGGCGGGCCGCAAGCGGCAAAGCTGTATCTCCTGGCGCCAGCAGCTTCGTCGTTGAAGGGGGCGAGGCCGTCGAGCGCGCCCGGGGCGGCGCGAGCCCGGAAGGCGGCGCCGGCGTCGCTGGGCGTGTCGGCGGTGGCGAGCGCCCAGGCCGGGACGGCCGGCGATGCGGTGGGGCAGGCGGTCGCGGGATCGAGGCGAATCATACTTCGAGGGTAAACCGCCCTGCGCTTTTCGCCATGATTTTCACGCCAAAACGCGCAGCCTGTCGAGCGGATAAAATGAACGATAATGCAACAGTATCAAGTCATTTAAGCATGCCAGCCCCGCCCATCGTAGCGGGCAGTGATCTCTATTGGCTCTACTGACGCAGTGTCTGCTTTTGGTGCGGGTTCTGGATCGACTCTATAGCTGAATGTAGGCGCAAAAGCGGTCATCACGCGGTGGCCGACCCAGGCCGGCTTCGAGCCATAGTTCCGGCTCGGCAGAAGTCACAGCGCATTCTCCCGAGGTCGCGGCGACCATCCCATTCGTAGGCCGTTACCGCCTTTTGCCGCACACACCGCCAACGGCCTTCCAGCCTTGAAACGCCTGGACTATATGTGGCTGCAAGAACCTGACTGACGAACACGAGGACAACGGAACATAAGGGCAGGCATAATCTCCCCTCCCCCTCTTATGGATCAAGTATCGTAAACTGAGAGCGGGAACATAGCGTATCTGAATTGGCCCACTTCAAAGCGAAGATGGCCATAACTAATTGATATTGAACAGTTTTGGTGGGCCCGGAGGGTATTCAGAAAGCCATAAAAATCAATTGGTAAGAGATCAGTGGGACTTCAGAGCATTCAAATCTTTTCCAATGTTTTTCAATGTTGTTGTCCCACTCAGAAGTGCCTCAGTCCACCAAGCCGACGCACTGAACGCCTCACTCCGAAGGGAGGTTTGCGCAAGGCGAAAGGAAGATCGCGTCGGTGTGCAGCCTTCCTGAGAAAGGTCGCGGTAGCGCCAACTGCTGACGCTCAGCGCGAAGACATCAATGTCCTGTTATGGGGCCGTCAGAGGACCGGCCGCTTGTCGCGCCAAGAAGCGATAGCAGACATGCAACTAGGTGGTACAAAATCTCTAGCGTGACCCTTTCGAGACATTTGCGTGCGGCATTTGCGTCTCGAAAGCGGTTCTTTAGTGCTACCAGCACCAACGACCGTCGGCGGTCGTTCAGAACACGGGTTACCGTCTCTAAACCGTATATTGGACCGGGCAGCCGCCGGAAATTGATCGAATGGAGGTGATCGCATGTCAGGAGGCGTTCAAAAACGACCTACGACCGCGATCTTCATCGCGGCCGTTTTCATGGTGTCATTCCCGGCTATGCTGACAAGTTCTTTATGATCGGCAGCTTGCGGATCGTCTTGCCCGTCGCCGCCCGTAGCGCGTTGGCGACGGCCGGGCCGATCGGCGGCACACCCGGCTCGCCAACGCCCGTGGGCGGCTCGTCGGACGGCACAATGTGCACCTCGACGCGCGGCATCTGCTCGATCCTGAGCGGCATATAGGTGTCGTAGTTCTCTTGGTCTACGACACCGCCCGTCAGGGTCAGCTCCTCCTGGAGGATCGCGCCTAGCCCGAAGCCGATACCGCCCTCCATCTGAGCGCGGATCTGGTCAGGATTTATCGCGGTGCCGCAATCTACCGCGCAGACGACGCGGTCGACTTTGAAATCATTTCCATCGTTGAAGGTGATCTCGACCACCTCGGCGACATAAGTCGAGAGGCTTTCATGCAGGGCCACGCCGCGGAAACGGCCTTCCGGCAGAGGCTTGTCCCAGCCTGCCTTCTCAGCAGCCAATTTCAGCACGCCGGCATGCCGTGGATGGTGACCGAGCATCGACATGCGGAAGTCGACCGGATCACGGTTCGCAGCGGCGGCGAGCTCATCGATCAGGGTTTCCATTGCGTAAGCGGTGTGGGTGGAGCCTACCGAACGCCACCACAGCACTGGGATGTTCACGTCCGTGGTGGTCAGCTCGACCTTCAGGTTCGGGATCGCATAGGGCAGGTTGGTGGCGCCCTCTACGGAGGTCGGATCGATGCCGTTCTCGATCATCGCCGCAAAGGGCGAACCGCCCGCGATCGATTGGCCCACGATGTGGTCATGGAGAGCGACGACATTGCCTTCCTTGTCGAGCCCCGCCTCGACTGCGTGCACATAGGCCGGCCGGTACCGCCCACCCCGCATGTCGTTCTCGCGGGTCCACTGCACCTTCACTGGCTTGCCGGGTCCCAGTGCACGCGCTGTGGAAACAGCTTCGATAATGAGATCTGCGTCCGAGACCGCTCGGCGGCCGAAGCTGCCGCCGGTCTTCATCACGTGCAGCCTCACCTTGTCCGGCGTGGTGCCGCCTACTTGAGCGGCAGCCGCCTGATAAAGGTCGGGCATCTGGTGTCCGCCCCAGACGTCGATGGTGCCGTCTTCGTTGATTCGGGCGGCCGCGTTGAGTGGCTCGATCGAAGCATGGACAAGATAGGGGAATTCGTAGTGCCCTTGGATGACTTTCTCAGCACTGGCCAACGCTGCGGGAGTGTTACCGTCGTCGCGCGCGGTGGCCGCGCCCGGATCGTCTGCTGCCTTAGTGTATTCGGCCATGATCTCGGCCGTGCCGCGCCTTTCGGCCTTCTCTTCGTTCCAGGTCACCTCCACGAGATCGCGGCCCTTGAGCGCCGTCCACATGTCCCTGCCGACCACGGCAATGCCGCGCGGCGTCTGGACGACATCGACAATGCCGTCGAGTGCCTTGGCCTTGGAGGCGTCGAAGCTCTCGATCTCAGCGCCGAACTTCGGCGGATGGATCATAACGGCCGTATTGAGTCCATCCATCTTGAGGTCGATCGTGTAGGTCTGCGCGCCATTGGTCTTGCCGGCGGAATCGTAGCGCTTGAGGCTGTCCGATCCGATCTGGGCCCACTTGTCGCGCGGCTTTAGCGGCACGTCGTCGGGAACCGGCATTCCCGCTGCGGCTTCAGCCAGGTCACCGAAGCGCGCCTGCATCCCTGAGGCGTGCGACACGACCCCGGAAGCGACTGTGATCTCGCCGGCTGGCACGTCCCACCGCTGCGCCGCGGCCGCCACCAGCATGGCCCGTGCGGCAGCACCCGCCTTGCGATAGCGCTCCCACGACGAGCTCATCGACGTGGAGCCACCGGTTCCCTGCGCGGCCCCGCCCCAGGCGAGATTGCCGTAGAGCGCGGTATTGCCATATCCGCCGACCACGTGGACCTGCGCCCAGGCGCCGTCGAGCTCTTCCATAACCAGGGTGGCGATGCCGAAATAGGAGCCTTGTCCCATCTCGAACTGCGACGAGTGGATGACGATTCGGTTCTCCGGTGTGATCTCGACATAGGTCTGGAAGGGGTTCGCCTGGACCGCTGCAGGCGTCGTTTGTGCGTTGGCGGGCGCGGCCATCATTAGCCGGTAGCCCACGGCGAGGCCCGCGGTGGTGACGGCCGTGCCGAGGAGGAACTGGCGGCGCGTGGGCCCCACGGCATTATGCTTCGGGAGAAACTGCAACATGCCTCAAGTCTCCAGCCGGTTGGCGGTCTCGTGGATGGCCGCGCGGATGCGATGATAGGTGGCGCAGCGGCAGAGATTGCCGCTCATCGCCGAATCAATATCATCGTCCGTCGGCTTCGGCGTCTCTGTCAGGAGGGCCACGGCCGACATGATCTGGCCAGACTGGCAATAGCCGCATTGAGGTACGTCGAACTCGGCCCACACGGCCTGGACCGTTTCGCCGATCTTGCCAGACACGCCCTCAATGGTGGTGATCGAGGCTCCTTCGATGTCGCCGACTGCGGTCTGGCACGAGCGCGTCGGCATGCCGTTAACGTGAACCGTGCAAGCGCCGCACTGGGCAAGGCCGCAACCGAATTTCGTTCCTGTGAGTCCGATGCCGTCACGGATCGCCCAGAGCAGCGGCATCTCTGGATCGACGTCGAGTGTTCGCGCCTCGCCATTGAGGGTAAATGCGACCATGGCTTGCTCTCCTTGTCCTGAGCTGGCTATCTCGTTGCCCCTCCGCCCGGCTAGAAACCGGACTCTTCTTGCTGAGGCATAGCGACCACAGACTAGGATCGCGCAGCTCGAGCAACAAGCCGCTAGCTGGCAATCGCGAGATCGTGAAGTGGCTCGTGTCGAAAGGCTGGAGGCAACTGAATGTCATTTTTGGGCCGACCGGCCGGTCAGTTTCCGGCTCGATGACCTGGTTGGCAGTCATTCCGCTTCTAACCCTAAACACCAGACATGAACTGTAGCAGCATCATAAAAGACGACATCAAGCGGCGATTTTTCGTTGCGCTGCACCGCTAGCTCGTTCGCGTGGTTCATGATCCGCTGGTTATCCGCGGATGCTGGTTCACCATAGATGCCAACACAGAGCTTGCGAAACTTGCCACGCGCTATGCGGTTAAGGATGTGGTCGTCATTCGTAGCGAGCGAATGGCCGAAAATGAAGAAGCAATGGCTGGCGGTCTTCACATTCGCGGTGAACTGCTTGAAGCCTTGGTACAGGTGGGCATTGTGACGGATCTTCGCCTTCTTCTGGGCGCTGGTGGGCTGATGAAGGGCGGCTTAGGGTCATGATTTCCGGTTCATCGCGCTGCAATGACCGATGAGTCACAGACGCCGCATTTCGCGCTAGACCGCAGCTGCGGTATTCTCGATCATACGCTCACCCATCCTATTCGCACCTCGTTGCCCCCGTTCGCCGCACCTATCGATCGGAGGCTTCCAGCCTCGCGATAGCCGCGCTATGCGGCTGCACACAACCTGACGACGAACAGGAGCAAGATTGGACATACAAGCCAGCACAAGATCGCCCTCCCCCTGTCCTTGCTCGTTTTCATGCGAAAATAATCAACTGAGTGCTGCGGGGATAGCGAGGCCGATTTGGCCCACTTCAGAGCGAAGTCGGCCATAAGCCATTGACATTAAACATTTTGGTGGGCGCGGGGTGCTTGGAAAGTCAGAAATATCAAAGGCTTATTCGACAGTGGGACTGTGTTGCGTTGCTACGCTCACCGGTCTTTTCCGTTTGATTTGTCCCACCCTGATGCCGATTGCGGTCATTCGCCGCTGCCTTGGTCAATTCCCGATTCCACAAGCATCCGGTCCTGGGTGGGCAGACGGCCTTCCTAGTGGCAATTAGCCAGCGACACGTTGACCTTTCTCGTCATGCGCGGGTGAAATCTGCGTTCGACCATATACGTCGTCGAAGCGAACGATATCATCCTCGCCGAGATAATCGCCGCTCTGCACTTCAATGATCACCAGGTCAATTCTGCCTAGGTTCTCCAGCCGATGCTTATGGCCGCAGGGGATGTAGGCTGATTCGTTTGTCGCCAGGAACAACTCCTGCTCGCCATTGACGATTTTCGCGGAGCCGCTGACCACGACCCAGTGCTCCGAACGATGATAGTGCATCTGCAGGCTCAGCCGCCGACCGGGCTTCACCTCGATGCGTTTGATCTTGAAGCGCTCGCCTTCCTCAAGAACCGTGTAGGTACCCCACGGCCGGTGTACCGTGCTATGGACCAGGTGAGCTTCATGTCCTGAAGCCTTGAGGCCCTCGAACAGCTTCTTGACGTCCTGAACGCGGTCGCGGGATGCGACAAGCAAAGCGTCCGGGGAATCGACGATCACCAGATCGCTGACACCGACCGTGCCGATGACGCGCTTGTCGGAGCTCACATAGCTGCCGGTCGTGTCGACCATATGCACATCGCCGCGTATCCTGTTCCCGCTTTCGTCGGGGGCGATCAAATCGGCCATTGCGTTCCAGGATCCGATGTCGTTCCAATCCATGTCGCAGGCAACCACGGCAAGTTTGTTCGTCTTCTCCATGACAGCGTGGTCGAGCGAGATTCGCGGGGCGGAGCCGAAATGCTCAGGCGCGAGTTCGATTTTGGCAAAGCCTTCGCCTTGACTGAAGCGCCCGTTCTCGTAGCTGTCGGAGACGGCCTGGATCACCGCGGGGCAATGCGATGCCATCTCGTCGAGCATGGTTTGTGCGCTAAAGCAGAAAATGCCGGCGTTCCAGAAGAAGCGCTTGGACGCGACATAGGCTTTGGCTGTGTCCAGATCCGGTTTTTCAACGAAACGGACGACTTTCTCACCATCCGCTTCGATATAGCCGAATGCCGTGTCCGGTCTGGTTGGGGCGATGCCCAATGTGGCGATCCGCCCGAGCTTCGCATGTTCGATGGCCCGGCACATGACGTCTAAAAATGCAGGCAGGTTGCCAACCATGTGATCGGCTGGGAAGACGCATAGAATCGCGTCAGGGCCTTGCGTTGCCTTGGCATGGATGGCGGCTGCCGCAACGGCTGCGGCCGTATCCCGGCCTTCAGGCTCGAGCAGAAAGGTGCGTGGCAGGACCACGGAATCTAGTTCGTCGAACTCGTCCTTGGTAAGGAAGAGGTGTTCCCCAGATGTCACGGCGACGAGTTCCACTACGCCCTTTATCGAACCGACGCGCAGCACAGTGTGCTGAATGAGAGAATGTCCATCTGCTACTTTAAGGAAAGGTTTGGGGTGCGATTGCCTCGAAGCGGGCCATAGCCGCGATCCGGCTCCACCGCTGATGATGACGGGAACCACTTTCATTAAACAACCTCGATTTCGTCTCTGGACGTCATTGCCCGCGCCCTTAGCGTCAGCGTCACGACCGCCGTCGCTCTAGGATGGTCTTGCGGCGCTCCGAGTAACAGCGAAGTTCTGGCGCGTTGCCGGACGGCCGCAGATGAATGATCTCGTCATTCTGTATTCGTGCCCTAAGGCCGTTGGTTTCATCAACGTCGGCAACAGTCCCGAATGGAGCCAAGAACTGCTGCAGTGTGTCCGGATCCTCGAGCCTGCGGATCAAGCTGAGCAGCTGCGGGACATTTAGCGTATGCCATGGCCCGCCTCTCGTGAATTGCGGTCGATGTCTCTATGCCTGTTCGTTGCATCTGCCGAATTGCCCCGGTAGCGGGCCCTAATCAAGATGAGAGATTCTTTGGCTGCCTTCTATCAAAATCAAACGACTTGGGTCCTTCAGATCGAACTCAATTACCCGCGGTACGAAAAGGCGTGCATATCGTGTAAAGGCGCTCGTCGGAGGAAACCGAATAACGGTATCGCAGCGCCCGAGAAGATACATCTCAACGAGGGCGGAAATTGCGCCGTCCATCCCAAGTGCTGCAGTGTGCAAGGGGCCGTCTTGATCGGATCGGAAATGCTTGGGGACGGTGAGAAGATCGGGAAACCTGGCCGACAGGTGATCCAGGATTTGCGCGCTGTCCGTGCACAAGAACAGCCGCACAGGCTTGGGGTGCGGTAACGCTTTAGCCTTATCAACCGCAGTGCACACTTGTTGAACGGCGAACTCCGGATCGGCCCAGTAGGGCGCATGGTCCATGATGTCTTCACCGTTACCATGTCGAACATGAACCCCGATGATGCTGTGCCCCTCAAAACATTCTTGGTAAATGGCATCTATGCGTGTTTGAATTTCAGACCGAGGCTTGACACTCTGGAAGACCTGCCGCTCGGCATCCTCATCGCAGCGCCACATTAAGCAAGCGTCACACACTACTGTGTTCGCTTCGACATCGTGTTCGGCCTGAAAGAGCTCGCCCAACTCGTCGCGCTCTTGGAAAATCTGCTCATCTGGGCGGTAAAGGCAGTCGATCGCTGGCCTATTCCACCACTCCGGGAAGAATGGACCCGGGAAGGAAAAGTCGTTGATCCGGTCGTCGCAAATAGCCGGTACGCCAGCGATGTCATTGATCGGTTGGAAGAACACCGGAAAGGCATTTGTGAAGGGTTGGTCGAGATAGCAGGACCCGCGCCAGTCGACGGCTAGCGTTCGTCCCGACCGCTGAGCGTAGCGCCAAGCGGCCGCCAGCGACCACAGACAATCACCGAAGCCCGTACGCCTCTGAGAGACGACGAACCTGCGCTTTACCAATCCACTGACCTGCATTTTCGGAAATCTCGTTTCAGAGACGAGGTTGCATCTGGCTTGGGATCTCTTAATCGATACTAGTCGACCGTTACGCCGGGCGATTTGGTAGAGGCTGCGCGTGGGGCAGAAGAGCTCCCTCAGCACTGCCTATCCTTATCTTCTGTGACGCTCGCAAATCTTGACGCCGGGTACACTCGCTTCCGGTTTAAATTCAGCGTTCTCTAATGCGCCCGGCGACATGTGTAAAATTGATTGCGTGAATGTGGCCCATCCATGTGATGGATACTAAGGCGTTCCTTGACCATGAGCCTCTGCTGACGTGGGGCCGCGCTTAGCTAAGCGAAACAGCCGGTCGAGGCAGTCCACAAAGTCCCTTTTTCAGTCCAATTCTTAACTGCCTCAACGTAACATGTCATTTGCGGGCGTTTCCTGAAGGACGGATGTGCAGGACCCGCCAGCCGTCGAATGTCAGGCGCAGGCCATCCACGTCATTTATGGCCATCATGGCGTCGGTCCCACCGAAAGATGCGACACGGCGCCCTCTGACGCTTTCAAGTGCGCCAACATGGCGCAACTCCTGCCGGATAGCTTTCGAGCCGGCTGGACTGAGCGACTGGCACGCGATGCTGTGCGACGATGGCCGGGAGAGGAATTTTGGCGTCTGCAGCCATGTGGAGGATCGTTCCGACGGTTCTGCGGGTTCTCGGTGTCAGAGCCGACACCTGTGCGAACCCGCTCTCGTCCGTTTTCGACAGGCCCTTGAGGTTCATGACCCTGTTGTTCGCCGAGATCACCCGCCAGTTCAGCGATCCAGGTGAAGATCGGCACGCCGGTCGATGCGGCGATCATCGCCTCGGCCAGCGAAGATGATGAAGAGGGCCATTGGGTCAAGTACAAGCGCCGACCAGCGTTTCATTGCTTCAAAGCCCATTTCGGTGCCTACGCCGAGACGGCCCTTGTCGAGGAGATCGCCGTCACGGCGCCCACACCGAGGACGGCAACGCCGTTCCTGATGCTCTGCCCGACAATCCCGGCGAAGTGTTTGCCGACAGCGCCTACCGAGGCAATCATCTCGGCGACGCGGTGCGCGCCAAGGGTGGAAGGCCGCGCATCGTCGCAACCGCTATGTGGGGGCGCGACGAGGCCGAAAGCTCGACGCCTGGAACCAACCGATCCTTAGAATTTGTACTCGGATCGAGAAGATCTTCGGCACCTGTAGCCGGATGCGATGGCGAGGGCTGGCAAAGGCGGCCGTTCAAATTCGCCGCACTGCGATCGCCTACAGTATGAAACACAGTTTGATGGTCGCCTCGTCCCGCCCATCGTTGAAGCCCAGCTACCGTTTTCGGGCTAGCGCGCCCGAAATTCCTTGGAGGTCAATACGTAATGCCCTACCCGGCTTTTCGCCGCCGTCTCAGATGTGCGGTTCGCCCAAAGCCCCCGACTGCCACGAACTTTGTCTTCGCGCGGAGCGAAACCTCGCGCCCACGACTTTGTGCCGCCGATGTGCCGCGCTGCCTGTCAAACAATCCATTTTATGGATGCACCTCATCCAAACAATCGATTTCACTGATCAAAACAATTTCCATTAGAAGACGCTGAAGCAGGCAAAGATTACTTGGTCAGCGCAAAAGAGGGATGGTGGAGTTCTAGTGTGGCTTGGACCCACATGCTCGCCATTTTATCTGGGAACGGCTACGTGCCCTGCTGGCGCAGGGCAATACGATTCTACTGGCCACCAACTTCGTGGAAGAAGCGGAGCGGCTATGCAACCGACTGTGCGTGCTTGAGAACGGATGTAGAATCCCAGAAGGGCGTCCTAACTCGCTGATTGATGAGCAAATCGGGTGCGACGTGATTGAAATCTATGTCGCTCACCCCGCGAGCTGAGTTCGGCACTCAGGCCGCATGTGCGACTTAGGCAGGTTAGCGGCGAGACTCTGTTTTGCTATGCCTCGAAGCCGGAGCAGGTGTGCTCGCTGGCTGACACTGTCAATGACGAGCTCCGCGCCGCATCTGTCGAAATCCTACCATAGGGTATGAGGCGGGCCGCCGGTGTGGCGAGCCAGATTCGAAACTTCAACTACCATAGAGCAGGAAGAAAATGGGCGAGAACAGGAAAGTTGCTCTGGTTACGGGCATAACGGGACAGGATGGTGCCTATCTCACGCGTCTTCTGCTGGAAAAAGGCTACGTCGTTCATGGGATTAAGCGACGTTCCTCTTCCTTCAACACGGGTCGCATCGAAGACATCTACCAAGACCCGCACGATCCCGATCCGCGCCTAATTTTGCATTACGGTGACCTCACTGATGCGACTAATCTCATCCGAGTAGTTCAGGAATCCCAGCCAGACGAGATTTACAACTTGGCCGCTCAGAGCCATGTCCAGGTGTCGTTCGAAACGCCGGAATACACAGCAAACGCCGACGGTATCGGAACATTGCGACTTCTTGAGGCGATCCGCCTCCTCGGTCTGAAGGACAAGACCCGCTTCTATCAGGCCTCGACTTCAGAGCTCTACGGCCTCGTGCAATCCGTACCGCAGAACGAAACAACGCCCTTTTATCCGCGCAGCCCTTACGCCGCCGCCAAGCTCTACGCCTACTGGATCGTGGTCAACTATCGCGAGGCCTATGGTATCCATGCTTCCAACGGCATTCTCTTCAATCATGAAAGCCCACTGCGCGGCGAAACTTTTGTGACGCGCAAGATCACCCGCGCCGCCGCTGCTATCTACCTCGGCAAGCAGGACAAGCTTTATCTCGGCAATCTCGATGCTCAACGCGATTGGGGCCATGCGCGTGAGTACGTGCGTGGTATGTGGATGATGATGCAGCAGGATCAACCGGATGATTACGTGCTGGCGACGGGCAAGACGACCCCTGTCCGCCAATTCGTCGAATGGGTTTTCGAAGATGTCGGCGTCGAGCTCGAATGGCGTGGTGAGGGAGTCGACGAAAAGGGCTATGATGTCGAGACCGGCAGATGCCTAGTCCAGGTAGACCCACGCTACTTCCGCCCCACGGAAGTCGATCTTCTCCTGGGCGATGCCACAAAGGCGAAGGAGAAGCTCGGCTGGGTGCATGAGACATCCGTGCGCGAGCTCGCCGCGGAAATGGTGCGGGAAGACCTAAAGGTCATGCAGACATCGGTAATCATGAAGGAAGCATAATGTACGATCTGAAGGGAAAAGCCGTGTGGGTCGCGGGCCACAAGCATGGTGGGCAGCGCTGTTGTAGGCCGCCTCGCGTCTGAAGACTGCAAAGTTATGGCCGCCCTGACGTTTCCCCCAAATTTTATCCAGTCGATTACCGGATAGCTATCTGCCTTCACCTACCTCGGCCTAGTGCAGAATCTTGGCCGAATGAACTCGGCGCTCTTGCTGCACACCAATGGTCCGTCCGCGCGAAGTGCGATCATACCGCCGCAGCTTACCTTCAAATCCGGCACTGGCGAGGATCTAGATCCAAGCCGACGGCGCCGGGCATCAAATAGAAAGCCGCCGACCGAAGCCAGCGGGCTTGATTGGGATGGCCCGCGCGGACGGTCAAGGCTGCGCCGGCCGACCATGGCGGAGGGACCACCTTGGTCAACGGCACGGCCCGATGACGCCGTGCCGATGTACCACAACATGCGGCGAGATAGAGCCTTCCGGCGTCGCGGAAAAAAAGCCCGCCGGTTTTGAGCCAGCGGGCAAGTTCTGGAGTGGCTGAGATCAACCCAGCATCAGTCAACGACCGGCGGAACGGTTGGTTGCAGTGGATGCCAGCTAGCCGCAGCATGCTGTGAATCGTAGCAAAGTGAAAAACAAAACTCTGGACTTCCAGGTCGGACTCGCCCCAATATTTGTTTGGGGGATTCACATGAAAATTGGAGCACTCATCGCAAGTGCAGCCCTGTGCGTCAGCAGCTGCTCTACGAGCGCTGTCGTGTCGGACAGCGATCTCACGGCAATGAATACCGTTGCGCTATGTCACGTTCTCGCCAGCAGCACGGACGAACAGTATCGTAGCAGGGTAGCGGCCCTTCTAGTGCGCAGGGGCGCAACAGCAGAGAAGTGCACCAGGCTTGTGCAAACCGACAATGCTGTCGCGACAGGCATAGCAATCGCGGCTGTCGGCGGCGCAGCTGTGGGTGTCGCTGCCAACAACGGCTATGGAGGCGGAACATATTACCGGCCACCGCCACCACAAACCTATGGCGTCGCGTGGGACCAATTCTATGGCCAGAACTACAGCGTTATCTGGCGCTGCCGCGACCGGTCCACCGGGCGGTTCCTTGACGATTACTATTGCGCCGGCCTGCCCATGGTCGACAGCGCATGGCCGGGCTGGTCGGCGTAGCGGATGAGCAGGCCATACCGCAAATATCGATCCAATCGGTGGCAGAGACCCACCGGTGCCAAGCTGTGGCGGCGCCAACTTGCGAGCGTGCCGGCAATGCTCGGTCTTACGGCAGCGGCGGTGGCCGCCTTCCTGGCGCCGTCGGGCGCGCAACGTAGCGACGATGCATCAAAGGCCAGCCCACGAAGGGCGGCGCCCGCCTCGCTTACCGGTGTCGCTTCCGTCATTGACGGCGATACGATCGAAATCCACGGCCAGCGCGTCCGCTTCAACGGCATCGACGCGCCAGAGAGCCGGCAGCTGTGCCGCGATGCGAATGGCGCCGAGTATCCTTGCGGCCGGCGATCGGCCGAAGCGCTGGACGCTTTCCTGGCCGCGTCGAGGCCGCTCGAATGCACATTCGTGACGTGGGACCGCTACCACCGCTTTGTCGGCGATTGTCGGCGCGCCGACGGCGCGGGCGTGGCCGCCTGGATGGTCAAGCACGGCCAGGCGCTGGATTGGCCTCACTACAGCCAGGGCGCCTATGGGGGGCAGCAGGCGCAAGCCCAAGCCTCAAAGATCGGCCTGTGGGCCGGGACGTTTCAGGCACCCTGGGAATGGCGCGCTGCGCACGCCGACGGCGCGGCGCCGTCGAGTCGCCCGCTGGGCATCATCAGCCGTAAGCTGGTCGCGCAGAGCGGCTATTCTTGCGAGCCGCGGAGAACGTGCAAGCAGATCGGTTCCTGCGACGAAGCCAACTGGTACCTGCAAAACTGCTCATGGGGCGGAAAACTCGATCGCGACAAGGATGGGATCCCATGCGAAACACTCTGCTAGCAAGATCGCTGCGGCAGCGATTGGCCTTACGACAGGCGTAGCTCTAGGTGTCCATGGCGTTTTCTGCGAGCGAATCCGTAACTGCCATGGATTTGACGCTCGCCAGTGCGCCCTTTCTCATGGTGGCAATTGCTGAGCTCACCAAAATACCGATAGCCACCCTGCTTTTTAGTGCGTCCTGGTTCTGGAAGCCCATGATCTTGGTCTTCCTCCTCGTTCTGGCAGGCATAACCTTTGAGACGGTGTTTATGGGAATGGAGCGAGCGGGTGCTCTGCGCCAACTGCGTTACGAGGAACTCGTAAACAAAATCGACGCGCTGGACCCAGGAGGCTATGAAGCTGGCCTCGGCCGACGAACTTGGCCGAAAATCCGATCAGGTCGAACAGGCGCGTTCCGAAATTGAGCAGCTTGCGTCTCTTGCGGAAAAATCCCGGGCGACCTTTCAGTCGCAGATTGCCGAGGTCAATGCTGAATTGGAGGGAACGACCGCCCTTACTCCAGAAGCGTCGCGCGTTCGCGACCAAGTGGAGGAAAAAAGCGCGGTTCGATTGGCGTTGATTCAGCAGCGCGACGGCGAAGCAAAGGAAGCCGTTGATCAGTTCGAGCGTCAACGCGACAGCTTTGTTGAACGTATCAAGATGGCGCGCGATTCCGGCGATAGCGACTCGGCACGCCGGCTAGAATCAGAAGTGGCGAAACTTGCTAATCCACGCACTAAAATTATAGCCAAGTTCGACACTCAGATAGAGCCGCTCGACCAAGAGGTCGCCGCCCTGCGTGCAGGTTTCGATGTTTGCGGGCAAGCAGCCCTCCTATGACTGCCGACCAGAGGCAAAAACTTATGGATAGACGCTCGACGTTGGAACAGACGCGCGACAGTGATGCCGGGGCTTGGCAGCGCCGATTGGATGACGCTGGCAAACGGCTCGCAGAAGCGCAGGCCGCTGAGGCCAACAAGGCACACATCTCGGCCCAAAACCAGGTCAGACAAGACCTGATTGCCAAGGAACTCAGCGGTTTGGAGAAGGAGCGGATCCCCATGGCGCGAACAGATCAGGTCCGCCGTATTGCCTCCCGCTGGTACGGCAGCAAACCTGAACTGGAGACTGAGGCCCAGGCCTGAATAATCTCTGTGATTTGGTTCGGCTCGCTCGCGCTCATCGCCGCGCTCGCGGGACCAATTACGGCAATGGTCGCTCTAGCGCTCCAGCGCATTGCCGCCCGAGAAGAGGACAATTCAGAGAGCAAGACTTCCAGGCTGCTCCGCAGAATGCTTCTGAGTTGGCGTTGGCGCCGAATTCGAACGATTAAGGTACCAGTCGAAGTTATGGTCGAGAAAGAGGTTGAGAAGCGGGTTGAGGTGCCTGTGGAAAAGGTGGTCAAAGAGATCCTCTATGTTCCGCTCTTCACGGACGACCCCGAAGTTCTTCGAAAAGCCCTGGACCAAGATTTGCCGCCTGAGGTCGCTGATCTCGTGACGGTATCAATGAAGGACCGCAAAAGTGCTCGTCAGGCATAACACCACGCTGCTTGAACAAGCCGTCGATCTCGCCGTCAAGAGGTCGGCAATTCCGACCCTGCAAGCTCAAGCCGCGGCTCAAGAGAAAACAGCTCGAGCGACCGCCATTCGCCGAATGGCGACAGGCGGGGCCATTGCAGTGGCGGCAGTCGGGATTGGGCTGGGCATCAAGCTTGGTCTCTGGGATAAAACCTTGCCGGAGCCAGTGGCTTTGCCGACCATAGAGCAGCCAAGCGATCTCACCTCCCCAACAGATGAGCCGCCTATTCCTGTTCCAACTCCAAAGCCAACTCAGGAGCAGGCGCCCCAAGGCGTCGCGTGCCTCTTCAACATCCTTGATCTGCTGGATCAGCAACTCGATGCGATCTAGCTCGCGGCTGATCTGCGCTAATGAACGCTGGCGGCAGTGGACGCCCATCTGCGGTAATGAGCGCGTCGAGGCATTTGCGTCGATCGCCTTTCAACGGTTCGTATCCGGACACACCTTGGCTGAACAAAAGGCCCTTTCTCCTGTTGACGTGCCTGATCCGCTCGTTCGTCAGCGCCTTCCGCTCCCGCACCAACCGGCGACGGTCTTCCTCCTCCGGCGTTGGCACTCGCAACATCGCGCAAACCCGAGGCTCCGCCGCGGTTGTAGGCCAACAACGCTCGAACCAGTGCTTCCCCATCAATCCTGTCGGTCTTGGCCCGCCGGCGGCGACGCGATGTGGCAATGGATGCCGGGTCCACGACATAACTCTCGATGCCTTCGCGTTCGAGGACCCGATGTATCCAGAATCGATCCAGACCAGCTTCCTGGATTGATATGACCCGGAAACGCCGCCCTGTCCGCACTTCCGCCTTTCGTTGCAGCTCTGCGAAGTGATCGAGCAAACCCGGAATGTCGCCCCCCGGCACGAGGTGTCTCGACATTCTCTCGCCCCCACCTGGCGAAAGCGAAGTCACGAGCCATTTTGAACGAGACAGTTCTAACGAGACAAATATTGCGGCAAGATCGACGCGGATAGCGGCCGTGGTGTTGGCTTGCATGCTGACCTCCAGGTGATGTTTGGCGGCTTCACTCTGGCAGAGCGCTGGTCGCCTTCCATCCCCATAGGATCTTCACGAGAGCGGACTGGCAGCACACAGTATGATGATGCTCAGAGGCGGCCGTTCCGCTGTTGGCCCGTGAGCTGACGTCAAAATTCCTTGGGCATGTCCGATAGTGTGAAAACCGTATTTCACACTGACGACATACACATCGAGGGAATTTGCGACATCTACGCACCCTACACCTGCACCCGGATCTCTTCGGCTCTCGGTGGACTTGAGTAACTTGGCCGACGATTTGGCGAGTTTGGCGAATTTCTCGTCAAGCTCGCCGACCTTTTCGAGGTGATTCTTCTTTGTCACCGCGCGGTCATCCAGACTTAGCTTGCCGCCAATACCCTCATCGCACTAATTGCTATAGGACCGTCAACTGCCTTGGCGCGAATCGTAGCAATCAGATACGGTGCTAAATAGTTCGTCGTGAGGGCGACGGGGGTAAATACTTGGAACACGAAGCTGTACGCCAGATACATTATATCCAGCAGGCTCTATCCCAAAACAAGAGAGCGGTCGGCTTCTTCATTGGAGCCGGATGTCCGCTATCGATCCGGTTGGCCGACGGCTCGGCCTTGATCCCTGACGTCGCCGGCCTAACCAAAGTGATTAGCGAGACCTTCGCCGTCGGGGCGCACAAGGAAGCATGGAAGAAGTTGCTCACGGCCGTGATCGAGGACGATGGCGGAGCCAATAATATTGAATATATCTTAAGCTACATCCGGCAACTGGCCGCCGTTGCTGGTCCTAGTACAGTCAGAGGGCTCGACCGAACAACGCTCGATCAGCTGGATGCCGAGATTTGCGCCGTCATCAGTGAGCAAGTGGATAAGGCCCTGCCGGATCGCAGTTCTGCGTATCACGACTTGGCGATCTGGGCCCGATCGATCCGACGCGCCAAACCGGTTCAGATATTTACTACCAACTACGATCTCTTGGTCGAACAAGCGCTCGAAGAGTCCGCCACACCTTATTTCGATGGCTTCGTCGGAACTCGGAAGGCGTTTTTTGACCTTGGGGCCGTAGAAGATGAAAACCTGCTTCCAGCTCGCTGGGCGCGCTTATGGAAAATACACGGCTCGCTCAATTGGCGCTTGACGGGTGATGGCAAGAGAGTCGTGCGGTCAGACAACCGCGACACGAGCACCTCGTATCTGATCTATCCGTCGCATCTTAAATACGATCAGAGCCGGAAGATGCCCTATCTGGCAATGCTCGACCGATTGAAGGCCTTCATCCTTCAGCCGAATGCAATCCTGTTCATGTCGGGCTATTCGTTTAGCGATGAGCACATTAATGACGTCATCTGCAGGTCTCTGGAAGCCAATCCGACCGCCCAGGTCTTCGGCCTTATATACGGTGATCCCGCTGATGTTCGTTACAAGAAGGCTCGCGAGTGCGGACTTCAGCTGCCGAACCTGAGCATCTTGGGCGATCATTCGGCTATAATCGGGCGAATTGAAGGGCTCTGGAAGGCCCTCGCTGATGACGTTTCCTCTTCTATACCACCGGGCATAGTCATCAAAGCGGCCGACGGAAAGACAAAAGTCGGCGTAGGTAATTTCGCTCATTTCGGCTTTTTGATCCGTTATCTCACCGGTGAGGTGACCGAAGATGACGCCGTCTGAATCGGCCCTCGCGACGGTCATTGGCACGGTTCAGGACGTCAGTGGAACGACTGTGAGCGTTACGCTCGGTTCCGGGCAGCATTCGGGGCTGACCTTTGTCAGGGGCCAAGGCTACCGCATCGGCCAGATCGGCAGCTTCGTCAAGATCCCGGTCGGCTATACAGAATTATTCGGAATCGTCAGTCAGGTGGGAGCCAGTGCTGTCCCTGCCTCCAGGGTCGGAGAGCAGGCAGAAAGTCATCGGTGGATGACGGTGCAGCTGATCGGGGAAGGTCATAAGTCCGAGAGCTTCCAGCGGGGCATCTCCCAGTACCCCACCATCGACGACGAGGTTCACCTCGTCTCCGAGACCGATCTTCAGGCGATCTACGGCCGCGTGGGCGCGCTCAACAACTACGTAAGAGTAGGACACATTACGGGAAGCGAGTCGATCGACGCCCTTGTCGACATCAATAAACTGGTCACGCGCCACTCGGCAATCGTCGGAACCACGGGATCGGGCAAGTCGACGACCGTCGCAGGCATCTTATCCGCGCTGTCGGATCCAGGCCGGTTTCCATCATCAAGGATCGTTGTTCTCGATCTTCTGGAGAATACCCAAAAGCGCTGGGGGATCGGGCGAACATTTTTCGAATCAATCCAAACGCCAAGGCCGCCAACGAGCTTCCGCTCCGCATCCCCTATTGGGCTCTGAATTTCGATGAAATGCTCCGCCTGACCTTTGGGGCTCTACCGGCAGACGGCAAGGCGCGGAACGTCATCCTAGAACGCGTGATCGCAGCCAAAGGCGCGTTCCTGCGCACCTACCCACTTGCCGGGATTGACGAAGCCAGTGTCGGCGGAGACAGCCCTGTTCCCTTCTCTCTGAACAAACTCTGGTATGACCTGTATTGCGCCGAGTTCGGAACTTACAATCCCGCGCTCGGCAATCCATCTGATCCGAGCTCGTGGATGTATGAGAAGGATGGCGCGGGCAACGATATGGTGGGCGACGCGATGAAGGGCGTCGCTCCTCGCTTCCGCAGGGTCAAGGATATCAAGGGGGACGATGAGAAGATCCGCTATCTTCCGGACCCTCTCAATCTCGCCAGCGCGCTTGAAAATTTAGGGTCCAAGCTCCGGGTGTCACGGTTCGACTTTCTTCTGAAGGCGGGTGATTGGCATCCTGCCCTGGACGGAAAGGTCGAAAAAGACCTAATGGAGTTGATGAAGCAATGGATTGGGAGCGCTCGCAACACCAGCATCATCGACCTGTCCGGCGTGCCGTCATCCATGACCAACGACATCATCGGGGTCGTGCTGCGCGTCCTCTACGATGCACTGTTCTGGGCTCGAAACCTCTCCGAGGGAGGGCGAGAACGTCCGTTGCTGATAGTCATGGAAGAGGCTCACAACTATCTCAACGGCGCTAACGACGGCCTGGCGGCGAGCATCGTGCAGCGGATAGTCAAGGAAGGGCGAAAATACGGCATCGGTGCAATGATTGTCAGCCAGCGCCCCGCCGAAATCGATCCGACCATCCTCTCTCAGTGCGGAACTTTTTTCGCGCTACGGCTGAGCAACGCGACCGATCGCTCACACGTGACCGGCACGCTCTCGGACAATCTTGAGGGTCTGACGAACATGTTGCCTATCTTGCGGACGGGAGAAGCCATAGTGCTAGGCGAAGCCGTCAACATGCCGATGCGAGCAACTATCCAGGCCCCGCCCAAGGACCGCAGGCCCGACAGCCAGGATCCACTGGTCTGCGACGTCCAGATGCCAGAGGATTCCCAATCGCCGGGCGGATGGAATATTCACCTCAACGCGGACGCATCATACGACGATTTCGTTCGTGTCTGGCGGCAACAGAATCCTTCCCTCACAAACTCCAACGAGGCCTAGATCATGGCATTCCGAGACTTTGCACCATTCACTTCCTCCAGCATCCAGGCATTGCGATACGATGAGGGGACGCAGGTTCTGCAGGTTCTGTTCAATAATGGAGGCGTGTACGAATATTACGGTGTGCCGGCACGTATGGCTGAGGAGTTCGAACGGTCCGAGTCAAAAGGCGTCTTTCTAGCCGCGAACTTGAAGGGACACTACCGCTACAGCCGCGTCTGAACCCTGGAGGCCCCAACCGCATGGCAACCGTCTCGCTCGACCAGAAACGACGCCGGGTCGAAATCTCGTCCTTTGAGCTAGCAAACGAGGTGGTGTTCGCCTTCTTCAACCGGTTGCCTGCAGCCGATCGTGATGAAAAGCTGCATCGAGCGCTCTACATCGGTGTCCTTGCTCTGATGGAGGACCGGCTGTCTTCGTTCCTCTCTCAAACTGCAAACAGTCTCGGCACCGAACTGGAAAGCCTGAAGCTGATCTTCGATATGAAGCAAGAGCTTTTCTACAAAAGCGCCGCCAAGGGTGCGCACGCTGAGATTGAGATCGCGGACTTCCTCAACGACCTCATCAAATCACGCCGGTTTGAAGACACCGTGCATCTAACCGGAAGCAGCACAGGACTGCTTCCGCGGAACAAGACGGGGGATATCCTGTGCGAGATAGCGGGGCGTCCGGGCGCGCGCATCGCTATCGAGTGCAAGTTCGACAAGGGTATTCGGCTCGGCGACATCCGATCCAAGGACGTCTTCTCCAAGTCTTTCGACACCGCCTGGAGCCAACTTCTGGAGACCCAAGCCAACCGCGACGGACAGGCCGGCATCATCGTTCTGGACGCTACTTTGGCTGACAATTCGGTGCTCGCCGAAGTCAACGACCTGAAGTTCATTCCCGGTGTCGGTTTTGTGGTGATTGTGGATTCAGCCCGCGGCGACTACCGCAACTTGGCGATCGCCTATGCGTTGGCGCGGGACCTTGTTCTGCGACCCAAGAGCGATGACATCGATTTGGAAATACTCGCCCTCATCGTTAGCCGGACTGCGAAGGATCTTTCTGACGCGGCAGCCATCCGCTCGCTTGTCCTTTCCAATATCGAGACTGCCAAAGCGATTCTGGCGCGGCTAGAAAAGAGCATTTCCCTGATGGAATTCAACGGCCGGTATCTGGCGAAATTCATGAAGGACGGAACCCTGTCGAAACAGGATCTAATCAGCTTCTACTCCGGAGAGGAGGTTAGGGAGCGCTATCGTGTGGTAGAACAGGAAATCAGAGCCCTGGGCACTTAAGCAGCGTAGAGAGACTAGAGCGCTTGACGCCGCCCGTTTTAATGGCGGGTGACAGATTGCGTTCTTCGGATGGGAGAGTGCCGGTGTCCAGCAGGTTACGTGTGTTCATTAGTAGCACGATGAATGATCTCGGCGATGCGCGTCGGGCCGTGTCTGCACGGCTCAGCTCTCTCAACCTTGAACCCGTCAATGCCGAAAACATGCATCCCGATGGTAGCGCCAGTTGGGACGTCATCCGCGCAGAGATTGAGGCATCTCACCTCTTCGTCTTGCTGAGTGGAGACAGCTACGGTTGGATCCCGCCGACCGGCCCTGGAGGCGGCGAAGGACGATCGGTAACGCATATGGAGGCTCTGTACGCCAAAACGATCGGGCTGCCGATTCTTCCCTTCTTCAAGAAGATCCCGTACGGATCGTCCAACACCACGGTGGAGGCAATAGCGCGCGACTCGTTTCGCCGGGAGGTCGGAGATTGGGAGGCTGGCCGTTTCAGGCAAGAGTTCGAGTGGATTGATGAACTCGAGCGCAAGGTAGGAGACGCTTTGCTTGATCTTTTCCACCGCTCGGTCTTGAAGGAGATGGCCGAGAAGCGGCTCACTGGCATCCGGACACTTACGGGGGCCTCTGGACGGAAATTCGACAGGATGCCGATTCCTACCGGCTTCGTCGGTCTCGACCCGGTGCTCTTAGCTGGCGCAGGCATATCGGTGTCTGCTGGACTGCCGACGGCTAACGTGATGATTGAACTCTTCGGCGCGCGTTTGTCGCTTGGCATCGACGGGGACCGTATCCTCGCGAGGCACCGCTTCGCGGACGTCGCTTCTGCCGTTGAGCGCCGGTTCGGCCGAGCGGAGCTGGAAAGGACTGTGGTTCAAGCATTCGATATGGTGCAAGGTGTGGCGCCGACGCTTGGCCATCTGGCGGCGGTCTCAAGCTTCCGCCACATCGTCACCACTAATTACGACGACCTGTTCGAGCGGGCCAGCGTCGCACGAGGCGTGCCCTACACAGTCCG
This sequence comes from Mesorhizobium sp. M0991, assembly GCF_040318915.1. Taxonomy (NCBI): domain Bacteria; kingdom Pseudomonadati; phylum Pseudomonadota; class Alphaproteobacteria; order Hyphomicrobiales; family Phyllobacteriaceae; genus Mesorhizobium; species Mesorhizobium sp. M0991. The sequence continues at coordinate 15,962 of NZ_JAMYNE010000018.1, read as the reverse complement.
ATCATCGAACGGTGAGGTTCGTGGGGACGGAGAGCAACTCACCATATTTCAGGTCGATGGGTCCGTCGGTAGCCCCTCTTCATTGATTGTCACCGAAGAGGACGCAGCCCACGCTCGCCTCGACAGTCTATACTGGAGTAGCATCGCCCAAGTGATCGGGAATCGACCAGTGATTGTTGTTGGCCACTCACTCCGGGATGAAAATGCGAGACGCGTGTTGGTAGAGCGCGGTAGTGGAGCCGGGCTCTACGTGTCAATCGCCAGTGATCCGATGGACGAAATCCTGCGCGATCGGTTCGGACTTGCGGAATGTGTCGGCACTGCGGACGACTTCCTGCAATCCTACGAGTACGCCCATAGGCAGGCGGAGAGCGGAGCCCTCACCCTGTAGCAATCGTTGCGTCGGCGAGCTACGATCTATACGACCATCCAAAGGCCACGCTAGAAAAACTCGGACGGGTTGGACTGCAAGCGGCCCAAAACAAAGCCCTCACTGTCTGGCGCTGTCTTTGGATCAATTCCATAGTAGAAGTGTTCCCCAAGAGCCTCCTATGGATAATTCGATCTACTAAATTGAGTCGTTCCTTAGAGAAGACCGTCTCAGTGTGAAAGTCCCATTTCACACTCTCGGACGATTCGAAGGAATTGTAGCGTCTGCTTTTAGGAGCCTGCATAACAGTCCGCAACGACCGACAACGGGCGCAGAGCCGGCATTGGTTCGGGGCAGATCAGCTCGTCTTTTGTGCCCTGTGTTTCGGCTTGCCGCCGGCAAGTTGCTTCAATGCATTTGCCCGCCTAGAAAGGTGCCCCCTCGGACTCACTGGTCGCTGTCACTTATTCGGACCCTGAAATTGGCTGCCGCCGCGATTTCTCTGACTTGTCGACGACAGGGAGCCCTTCCTTTCTGGCCTTGGCAAACGCTCGATCGCTCTCCAGGAACTCCGCCAGCATGAACGGGATGAGTTCCGCTACCGATTCGGACTCGCCATAGGTCTGACGATAAAGCGCCGCATAGTCCTTCAGTGCTTGGTTCAGGTCTGCACTTACGCTTATGGTGATCTTCGAAGGTGTCCGATCCGGAAGTTTGCCGAGTTTCAGATTGGTCATGATGACTCCAGTCAATTCGGGTACGGTCGCAGCACAAGATCCTTGTGCACGATGACGCGCAGTGGCCAACCAGGGCGGACGGTGATCGTGGGCTGAATATTGAGGTTCTTCTCGGTGATGCGCTGGCCAGCTTGACTGACGTTCTGCTGAGCGGATTCGCGGATTGCTTTGACCAGGTCGCTTTCGTCTTGCCCGAGGCTCAGCTCGGTGCCGACCCCCAGCAACGTGGCCAGCGCAACGCCTTTCATCAGCTGCCAGGTGTGGAAATCCACCTTGTCCTCAAGCCCGGCATAGCCGGCGGTGTCCGTCGCCGGCAGATTGTCGATTTCGATCGAAGAGCCGTCGGGCAGCAGTATCCGTTGCCAGACCAGCAGCGCGCGCCTTTGTCCAAAGGCAACAACGCTGTCATAGGTGCCAATCAGGCGAGAGCCTTGCGGAATGAGCAAGGTGCTGCCGGTGACTGTGTCGTGCACATTCTCGGTGACCTGTGCGACGACGAGGCCGGGCAAGTCGGAATTGATGCCAGTGATCAGGCTCGCTGCGATGACGCTGCCGGCCATCAGCTGATACGGCGAAGCCGGCGTCTGCAGTGCATGCAGATTGTAGATTCCACTTGTGTTCCGCTGGCTGACAAAATCGAGCTTGCGCTGTTGATTGTTTTGGTCGCCCTCGGCCGGTGCAACGGAAGCTGAATCGCGTGCGGCATCGGATTGTGGAGCCGTTCCATCAAAGGGTGGACGCCCGCCCTGCCCGTTGCCGGCGGCATCCGCTTGCCGGGGTCGATTTTCGATCCGGAAGAAGATTTGCGATTCGCGCGCCTCGATCGCCTGCTGTGCAAGGCGCTGCTCCTCCGCCGAAACCTCCTGGCCCGGCGCGATGCCCAGCTGGCGTTGGTGCTCAAGGATGGGGCGGCCGAGGTCGCCGGGCAGCGGTGGTCCAAGCACCGGAGGCTTGGGCTTGATCCCGGAATAGTCCTTAGGCAGCCTTTCAATTGCCTCCGCGGTTGGCTTCCGCTCAGTGTTGTAAAGCTCTTCAGCCTGCTCTTTGATGCGCAGTGCCGGTCCCTGCAGCGCCATCATGGTGATGCCTAGAACGGTGCCGGAACCAACAGCTGCAATGGCGACAATAATGCCGCGCTTGAAGCGCACAGCGCGGCGGGGCGGGGCCCGCAGCTGGAGCTGTTCTGGATCGAGTTTCGGTGAAGGATCGGAGCGGGAAGTATCCGTCATGGGCCGTCCCTCACCTGCTGGAACGCGAAAAGAGCAATATCCGCCGCGGCGCTTGCCTGCCGTCGGTCCTCGTGATGCGCACCACCTGTTGCTGCTTGGCGCCGAGGCGCAGTTCGGCCGCGGCGAAGAGGCGATCGACAATGTAATAGTTGCCGCGTATGCGGTAGTTGACGAGCTGGTTGTCCCCGTCAGCACCGACGATGAAGAGCGGCGGGGCCTCGCCCTGATCGATGCGGCGCGGAAACTCGATGTAGACCTTGCTGCCATCATCGAACGCGCGCGTCGGCCTCCAGGGCGGCATGTCGCCGGTAATCGAATAGCGGAAGCGAATATTTTCGAGAGCCACATTCGACGCCACTGGCATAGCAGCCTCGGCCTGCGCATCGCGCCGGCGTAGCGCGATAATCTGGTCCTCGCTGTAGGTCCAGGAGATTGCCGCCATGGCGGTCTTATCCGTGCTTTGAAGCTGCAAGTGATAGCTTCGCCGGTCCGTGGTGATCACCAGATTGGTGGCAAGTCCTGGCGCGAAGGGCTTCACCAGCACATGGGTGCGCTGGTCATCGCCGGAGCCACTGACGGTGTCGCCAATTACCCAGCGCACTGTATCGCCGGCCGACACGGATTGGAGTTTCTCGCCTGACTGCAGAGCGATATCGCTGACGCGCTCCGGTGCGGCATAGAGCTGGTAGAGCGCGCCTTCGGCAAAGGGGTAAACCTGCACCGCATTCACATAGCCATATTTGGTGGGTTGCTGCGTCGCCGCCTTGTTGGCATCGGCGACACGTTCTTCAGGCGAGCGCCTGTCTTCAGCAGCCTTGCCCGGCTCGGGCTGCAACTGGCCGGGCAGCGGTAGCGGTTTCGGCACTTCCACGACTTTGACGGGCTTCTCCGGCGCCTTCTCGATTGCCGCCGGTTGGAACTTGGCAGCATCATAGGAAATCTGAGGTGGCGGCACCGGCTTCGAGGCACAGGCGGAGATGACCGCAGCCGACGTCGACAGGACCAGCGCAGTGCGGAGCGACGAGAGTCTATTTTTCATTGGCGGGCTCCTTTGGGGGAACGGAAGTCTGCGCGGCACTGTCGAGCTCGCGCGACCAGTCGATGGCATTGATGAAGACGCCGAGCGGGTTTTTGCGCAGCTGATCGGTATTGTTCGGCGGCCGGATCACAATGGTGAGGATCCCGGTCCAACGCGTTGTGCTGGCGAGGCTGCCGCGCTCAAAGACCTGCTCGGTCCATTTGACTTGAAAGGAGCTGTCGGACGCTCGAACCACGCTCGTCACCTGCACCGAGACGCTGCGCGTGCCGATCTTGCCGAACGGGTCGTTGGCCTTAGCGTACTCGTTGAGAAAGAGGGCTCCGCGGTCGGTGGCAAAGTCGTAGGCCGAGAGCCAATTCTGCCGCACCAGCACCGCATCGGTGGAAACAGAGCGGACATTCTGGATGAAGCGGCCGAGATGCCAGGCGATCTGGGCATCGGTGGGCTCGTAGTCCCGGATTGCTGGAGCGACGGCGCGCGCCTCGCCGAAACGATCAACCTCGACGACATAGGGCACGACGCGGCCCTGCATCGACTGCCACAAGAGTCCACCAGAGAGCCCGGTGGCCAGAGCGAGGCAGCCAAAGGCCATCAGGCGCCAGTTCCTTGCCTGCACGCGCGCAGTGCCGATGCGCTCGTCCCAAAGTTGGGCGGCCTTCTGGTATGGTGTGACGGGGTGGGGCGTCTTCCCGTAACGCTGAACAGGTCGCTTGAAGAGCATCTAGTCTTCCTTATCGTTGAGAGAGGGGTTGGCGCCGCTTCCACCCCGATCGCCATCGCGGACGGCCTGCGTGGCGGCGTGGCGATGGGCGCGCGCGGTCTGTTCGGAACGCAAGCGCCTCGCCCACGCCGGCGCGGCATTGGCACCTGACGCGGCAGGGTTTCCGGTCATTGATGCGGTCGGCGTGCCGCCCGTCGCGGTCCAGGCGGCATCGCGGCCGGCATCGGCGCTGCGCCGGAATGGTTCTGTTGCAGGTCGCATTCCCCGAATCGCGGCGCCGCCAGCTGCGCCGGCAACGCCCTGCAGTCCAGCAGCTACGCCGGAGAGGCCGGACTCGGGCGATGTTGCACGCCTCATCTGCCAAGCTGTGGAAGCAGCCGATCCCATGGCCGTGCCGGCTCGAAGGGCGGCGAGACCGCCGCCGGTTGCCATGCGCGCGCCGGCAAGCGCCGCACCTCCGGCAACGAGCGTTGATCCGGCGGCCGCCGCGGTGGTTCCGAGTGCGGCTCCCGCGCCAAGCTGCGGCGCGCCGGAAACAAGACCCGAGGCAATTCCCGGTCCGAAAATGCCGAGCCCAAGCAGCGCCAACGCGCCCAGTACCTGTGACATGGCCGCGGCCAAGTCCGGCTCCTTGCCTTGCAGCGCGGAAGCGAACTCGCCGAAGAGCGTGGAGCCGATGCCGACGATGACAGCAAGCACCATCACCTTAATGCCCGACGAGATCACATTGCCGAGCACGCGCTCGGCCAGAAACGCCGAGCGGTTCCAGAGCGCGAAGGGCACCAGAACAAAACCGGCCAATGTGGTGAGTTTGAACTCCAGGATAGTGATGAAGAGCTGAATTGAAAGAATGAAGAAGGCGATGAGGACCAGAAACCAGGCGAGAAGCAGCACGAAGATGGTCAGCGCGTTGCCAAAGATCTCGGGGAAGCCGACTAGCTGGCTCGCTTGATTGAGCAGCGGCCAGGCGCCCTCGAAGCCGGCCGCGGCAATGCGGCCTGGCCGCAGGAGACTGTCGGCGGACAGATTGCCGGCCGATGCGTTGATGCCGAGCCCGGCAAAGGAATGGTAGATGATGTCGGCGAGGTTCTTAAAATTGTTCAGGATGAAGGCGAAGGCGCCGACATAGAGCACTTTTCGGACAAGCCGGCCAAGAACATTGGGCTCGCCGCCGAACGCCCAGACCAGGCCTGCCAGCGTGATGTCGATGCCGATCAAGATGGTGGTGAGAAAGGCGACGTCGCCCGAAAGCAGACCGAACCCGCTATCAATATAGCGGGTAAAAGTCTCCATGAAGCGATCAATGACGCCGAGGTCGTTCATGTCGCCGCCTTCCTCGTTGTCTTGAAGAACTGCTGATCAGTTGCCGGGATAGGCCGTTCCGGTACCCAGGAAACGCTTCGTCGTCTCGCGGGCGGCTTCCTCGGACTGCGCCTTGCGGGCAGCATCTTCGGCTTCAGCCCGGAACTGGGTCGCGAGCAGCGTCTGGATCTGAATCTGCTGCTTGGTCGAAAGCGCGATCAGCTGATTGGTGGCCTGGCTTGCCTCAAGGGCACCTGCCGCGCCCTGACTGCGGTTGACGAGATCGGTAAGCAGGTCGCCGTCGGCCCGCACGTTCTCCACGATCTGCGACTGCGCGCTCATGGTTTGGCGGAACGCCTGCATGGCGTTTTGCCAGCGCTCGCGCGCGGCGCTCGCCACATCGCTGACCTTGATTGTGGCGTCGTAGCTTTCCGGATATTGCACACGCCACTGGTTCTGAAGCTTGTCGAGATCGAAGCTCAGGCCGCTGGCCTGGGTCATCAGGCCGTCGATCCGTTGGAGCGAACCTGTGAGCTGGCCGACGGAAGAAAAATCCAGGCGCTGAAGGTTGCGCGCCATGTTCTGCAGCATCGTCGCCTGGTTCTGAAGCGACTGGATCTGGTTGTTTATCTGCTCCAGGGAACGTGCCGCTGTCAGCACGTTCTGCGCATAATTCGACGGATCGAACACGATTAGGGCGTGGGCCGGCTGGACGTAGTCGGCCATCGGTTTTGCGATTAGGGAAACGGTGATCAGGCTGGTGAGAAGGCGGCGCCGCATCATGACGATTGCTCCTTGTCTGGTTGAGGGAATTGCTGGAGAAGCTCGGCAGCCCAATCGAGGCCGCGCGCACTCAGGAACCGGGAGGCAAAGCTGTCCTGCCCGTGCTCTGACAGGACGCTGTCGATCAAAGCTTGCGTGGCCGGATCAGAGGCCCCGCAGAGCGCAAGAGCGATCGGGCCGAGCCCGAGCTCGAAGAGGCGGTTGCCGCGGCGCGACTGCAGATAATACTGGCGCTTCGGTGTGGCACGGGCGACCAATTCGATCTGCCGCTCGTTCAGGCCGAAGCGCTCATAGGCTGCCCGCGCCTGCGGTTCCACGGCACGGTCATTGGGAAGAAAAATGCGCTGTGGGCAGCTCTCGATGATCGCCGGCGCGATCGACGAGCCAGCGATGTCTGCAAGTGACTGCGTGGCGAAAATGACGGAGACGTTCTTCTTTCGCAGCACCTTCAGCCATTCACGGATGCGGGCGGCAAAGAGAGGGTTGTCGAGATAGACCCACGCCTCGTCGAGCATCAGCAGCGTCGGCCGTCCGTCGAACCGCTCCTCGAGACGATGGAACAGATAGGTGAGCACCGGGAGCACAGCGCCTTGGCTGTGCATCAGCTCTTCGGTCTCGAAACACTGCACATCCGACAAAGCCAGCCGATCTTCATCGGCATCGAGCAGACGCCCGAACGGGCCGTCGAGCGTGTACGGCATCAACGCGGATTTCAGCGCATTGGACTGAAGCAGGACCGACAATCCAGTGAGCGTGCGTTCCTGCGCCGGCGCGGTGGCAAGGCTGGTCAGGGCCGACCAGATCGCCTCCTTCACCTCCGGCGTTACGGTGACATTCTCATGGGCGATGAGGCCGGCGATCCATTCGGCTGCCCAGCTGCGGACAGCCTGGTCATTGATATTACGCAGCGGTTGGAAGGCAAGCGCACCGTCCGCACCAAGCCCATGGTGCTCTCCACCCATGGCGAGTGTCGCCGCGCGGGCCGAGTTGCCCTTGTCGAAGACATAAACCTGTGCGCCGGCATAGCGGCGGAACTGCAGAGCGACGAGGGCAAGCAGAACCGACTTGCCGGCACCGGTCGGACCAACGATCAGCATGTGACCGACATCGTCGACATGGGTGGAAAGCCGAAACGGGGTGGACCCGCTGGTCTCGGCAACAAGAAGCGACGGTGCTTCGATCCGGGTGACTTTCGCGAGATGCTCGTTTGTCGCCGGACCGGCCCAAACCGACGATAGCGGCATGAGATGGGCAAGGTTCAATGTATGAATGAGCGGCTGGCGAACGTTGGCATAGACATGGCCGGGCAATGAGCCGAGCCACGCCTCGACCGCATTGATGCTTTCACGGATTGTGGTGAAGCCGAGTCCGTTGACGATGCGCTCAACCGCGCGAAGGTTCTCCGCGGCGGCTTGGCGATCCTGGTCCCATACCGTCACCGTTGTGGTGAGATAGCCGAAGCCGACGTGATCGCCGCCCAATGCCTGAAGGGCGGCATCCGCATCGAGCGCCTTGTTGTCGGCGTCACTATCGACGAGAGGGGCGGGTTCGTTGGTCACGACCTCGCGCAGGATGGCTGCGACCGATTTGCGCTTGGCAAACCACTGACGGCGCAACCGGGTCAGTGTCTTTGTGGCTTCCGTCTTGTCGAGCGGGATGAAGCGCGTCATCCAGCGGTAGGCGAAATCCTGATGGTTGAGCGCGTCGAGGATCCCTGGCCGGGTGACGTTCGGGAAACCAAGGATGGTGAGGTTGCACAGATGCTGCTCACCCAGCATCGGCTCCAGGCCGCCGGTAAGCGGCGCGTCAACCAGAACACCGTCGAGATACATTGGCGTTTCCGGCATGGCGACCGGATGGCGGTAGGTCGAGATTGTGCCGTGCAGATAGGTTAGCGTCTCGGCATCATCGAGGGCGCGCACTTCCGGCATGAAGCCGGACAGCAAATCCAGGACGCGGTCGGTCTCGTCGCGAAACCACGCCAGCTCCTGGCGCCAGTCTCTAGCCCCTCCCGAGTGATGCGAGTCGACCAGTGCGCTTTCCGCCCGCGCCTGGCCATCTGGCGCCGGCATGAAGACCAAGGTCAGATGATAGCGACTCTCGAAGTGCGCGACCTTGCCCTCGAAGGCCGCGCGCCGTTCTTCATCGACCAGCCATGAGGCAGCATCGGGAAAAGCCGAGCTCGGATAGCCCAGCGCTTCAACGCGCTCGGCCTCGAAAAACAACCCCCATCCGGAGCCCAACCTTCGTAGCGCATTGTTGGCTCGTGCGCAGATGCCGACCAACTCGGCTTCGGTCGCGCTTTCAAGGTCGGGGCCACGGAACCGGAAGGTTCGCTGGAAGCTACCGTCTTTATTGAGCACGATGCCGGGCGCGACCAAAGCGGCCCAGGGCAGATGATCGGCAAGCCGATCGGCTTTGCCGCGATACTCCGAAAGGTTCAGCATGCAAGCCACCCCTTCAGGCGAAGATGACGGACAAGCACGCTGGCGAAGTCCGGATCGCGGCGAGCGGCGAAGACCGCGAGGGTGTGGCCGGCGATCCAGAGCGCCAGTCCGGCGATCCACTGCTGCAGGCCAAGGCCTATTGCCGCGGCCACCGTGCCGTTGAGGATCGCCACCGCTCGCGGCGCGCCGCCCAGCAGGATCGGCTCAGTCAATGCCCTGTGAACGGGGACTTCGAAATCCTCGATATGCTGCTCTCCGGTGGCCATCAGACGAGTGCCCCGCCGCCGAAGGAGAAGAAGGAGAGAAAGAAGCTCGATGCCGCGAAGGCGATCGACAGGCCGAAGACAATCTGGATCAGCCGGCGAAAACCGCCTGCCGTGTCACCGAAAGCAAGGGTCAGGCCGGTGGTGATGATGATGATCACCGCGACGATCTTGGCGACCGGTCCCTGCACCGACTCAAGGATCTGCTGCAGCGGCTGTTCCCAAGGCATGCCGGAGCCCGCTGCGTGGGCCGGGACGGTGAGAAGAAACGCGAGCGCGGTGGACGAAAGGAAGCGAAGCTTCTTGCGCATGAGGTGACCTTTCAAAACTGCTGGAGTTGCGGAAGCGTGAGCGGGGTGACGGCGTAATCACCGCTGCTGTCGAGACCGGTGACCTCAGCGATCGCGTCAATGCGGCGCGAGGATCCGCGCCCAGCGATGAAGACGATCAGATCTACCGCATCAGCGATGAGGCGGCGGGGAACGGTGACGACGGCTTCCTGGGCGAGCTGCTCGATACGGTAGAGAGCGGAGCGCGCCGAATTGGCGTGAACCGTCGCGATGCCGCCGGGATGCCCGGTGTTCCATGCCTTCAGCATGTCCAGGGCTTCCGCGCCCCTGACTTCGCCCACGATGATGCGGTCGGGTCTGAGCCGCAGGGTCGAGCGCACGAGATCGGCGAGCGTGACCGACCCCCGCCTCGTCCTCAAGGCAACGCAATCCTTCGCCGCGCATTGCAGTTCGCGCGTGTCCTCGATCAGGATCACCCGCTCGTCGCAATCGGCGACTTGTGCCAGCAGCGCGTTGGCAAGTGTTGTCTTGCCCGACGACGTGCCGCCGGCGACCAGGATGTTGCGCCGCTCGCGGACCGCCGTCTTCAGCGCATCGGCCTGCAGCGGCAGCATGACCCGGTCGGCGACATAGTCGGCCAATGTGTAGAGTTTCGCCGCAGGCGTTCGGATGGCGAAGCATGGCCCCAGCACGACAGGCGGCAGCAGACCCTCGAAGCGCTCGCCCGATGGCAATTCGGCGCTGACAATCGGATTGTCAGCATGCGCCTCGGCGCGCACGTGGGAGGCGACCAGGCGGATGATGCGTTCGGCCTCAGAAGGATGCATGTGCACGCCGGTATCGACCCGGCCTTCACCCAACCGGTCGAGCCGCAGCGCACCGTCGGGATTGACCATCACCTCAATGACGGTCGGATCGGCAAGGGCTTCAGTGATCGCCGGACCCATGGCGGTGCGCAGCATGGCGCGGCGGCGATGGTCGGCTTCCGGATGAGAACTCATCCTTCCCCTCCCCTGCGATCGTCGGTGCCAAGGGACCGTTTCCCGGAAGCGATTTGGCGGCCGACCTGTTCGACGAATTTGTCGAAGCGCTCCTGGGCAATCCCTTGCGTGGCCCTGTCCGGCACCGGCGTGTGAGCATGAAGCGTGATCGAAAAGCGGATGAAGAGCGCCAGGCTCTCCAGGATCATCTCGACATCGCGCCTGACATGTCCGAGGTCGCGGGAAAGACGGTCGAGCCTCTTGCCGTAGCGCTGGTCGAGTTCATTCTCCCCACGCCGCTCGATAAAGGCCTCGACCGCGTGCGCCACAATGGCCGATTTGGTGGTCGATGGATTGCGGCTGAGGTTCTCCAGCTTCTCGCTCAACTCGGGTTCAAGCAAAAACTGGTGACGAATGCGGTGGGGCTTCATGCTGCTCGTTCCTCTGACCGGCGCTGATGCACCGGCGACGGGAACGAGCATCGTCGAGATCCTCGAAATCGCTTACGGCCGTTATCTACGCTGAGATGCGCCCGCGTATGGCGCGCCGTTCAGAAGCCGGGCACGATGTCCTTGTCGTCGCCCATTCCCTCATTGAGGCCGTACGCACGTGCTGCGGTGGAAATCCGATCCATGACGCGCTTGTCGGCGAGCGTCTCGCAGTCATCGTCTGCGGGCGTGAACAGATCGCCATGATCAGGCTCCTGGGCGACGAGGGTCCGTTCTTCGGGCAGGCCCGGATGGCGCTGCTGCTGGACACCTCCGTCTTCGATTGCCGCGCCGGCACTGTCGTCGTCGCCAGCAAGACGCCGATCCACGCCGCGCACCTGTCCGCTCCAATCGTCCGGGCGCGACGTGGGCCGATCCGCGTAGGCACCGTCGCGCAGCACCGGCGAAGGCAGCACTCGCTCCGTGAAATTCGGATCCTGGTAATAACGCAACTTCTTGGCGCGAATCGGCGGCAATCCCGAAACCAGGATTAGTTCGTCAGCCTGCGGCAACTGCATCACCTCACCCGGCGTCAGCAGGGGACGAGCGGTCTCTTGGCGGCTTACCATGACGTGGGACAACCAGGGCGCCAACCGATGGCCGGCATAGTTACGCATCGATCTGAGTTCCGTCGCGGTACCGAGCGCGTCCGAGATGCGTTTGGCCGTGCGCTCGTCATTTGAGGAAAAGGCAATCCGCACATGGCAATTGTCGAGAATGGCGTTGTTCTCGCCATAGGCCTTGGAGATTTGGTTCAACGATTGCGCTATCAGATAAGCGCGGATGCCGTAGCCTGCCATGAAGGCGAGCGCAGTCTCGAAGAAGTCGAGCCGACCGAGCGCCGGAAATTCATCCAGCATCATCAGCAGCTGATACTTGCGGCTCTTCTTTGGATCGCCCTCCAGGCGCTCGGTCAGCCGCCGGCCGATTTGATTGAGCACCAATCGCACCAGGGGCTTAGTGCGCGAGATATCCGACGGCGGCACGACCAGATACAGCGACATCGGTCGCTCGGCATCCACAAGGTCGGCAATGCGCCAGTCGCAGGCCGATGTTGCCGCGGCCACCGTTGGATCACGATAGAGCCCGAGAAACGACATGGCGGTCGAGAGAACGCCTGAGCGCTCGTTCTCTGACTTGTTCAGCACCTCACGAGCCGCCGAGGCCACGACCGGATGGACCTGGGGCTTGTCCACCGTGCCGAGGTGGTTGGTGGTCATCATCCGCTGCAGTGTCGCAGCGAATGAGCGTTGCGGGTCCGACAGGAAGGTGGCGACACGGGCGAGTGTCTTTTCCTCTTCGGCGTAGAGCACGTGCAAGATGGCGCCAACTAGGAGTGAATGACTGGTCTTCTCCCAATGGTTCCGCCGCTCCAGCGCGCCTTCCGGATCGACGAGAATGTCGGCGATGTTCTGAACGTCGCGGACCTCATCTGGACCTTTGCGCACTTCCAGCAGCGGGTTGTACCGCGCCGATCTCGGATCGGTCGGATTGAACAAGAGACAGTGCGAGAACTTCGACCTCCAGCCAGAGGTCAGCTGCCAGTTCTCGCCTTTGATGTCGTGAATGACGGCCGAGCCGGTCCAGGAAAGAAGGGTTGGAACAACGAGTCCGACGCCCTTGCCCGAACGTGTCGGCGCAAAGGCCATGACGTGTTCCGGTCCGTCATGGCGCAGATAGCGATAATTCAGTCCACCAAGGAAAACGCCGGCCGGCTGAAACAGCCCCGCCTTCTCGATCTCCAGCTTCATGGCCCATCGTGAGGACCCATAGGTGGTGACCAACCCCCGCTGCCGTGCGCGCCAGAGGGACCCAGCTATCGCGGCGGCACAGCCCAGGAACCCGCTGGCTCCGGCAAGTATGCCAGCCTTGTCGAAGACTTCAGGCGCATAGGCGTCAAATTGGAACCACCATTCGAACAGTTTCCACGGCTGGTAGATCGGCCAGCCGACTGTCACAAACCATGGCGCGCCGAGTGGCGGCTGATAGGAGAGCATGTGGGCGCACCATTGGGTTGCAGTCCACACGCCAAGAATGACAATTGCGAATACGACAGCGATCTGCCCAATCAGCAACTTCGTGGGTGTCAATGGCTTGCTCCGCTCTTCTGGCCAGACGGACCAAACATCGCGCCGAGCGATGAGAATTCGAACGGCCGCTACGTGCGATTAGGTGCGATGACAAGGTTGATAGGCATTGTTCAGCTGCGAACAGCGAAAATCCGCCGCAGCAACCGATCGGCGGTGCCAGGTACGCGGTTTGGTCGCAGAAGATGTTGGGGCTTCAGGCGCGGGCACATTGAAGATGTGCTGACAGACAAACCTTTGGAGCCGACGCGTTTGTGCGAGTAGCGAGCTGAAGGGCTCGGCGAGAAGTCGTCGTTCTCAATCGGGCGACGGGGGATACATCGGCGAAGACGGCATAAGGGAGGATGGGCCAGACCGAGCCGACGGAATGGGCGTAGCCAAGGCCTTGGAGCGCATAGCGCTTGGCCGGGAGGCCGCCGCCCGTCAGACTTACGCGGCGCGTCGTTGAGCGAGGTGGAGACCCGAACGGGCTCGACGAGGGTCCACGGCGGTCACAATGTTGTGGTGGTGATCGCAGTAGACGCGATCCGGCGAAGTTGGCCCAGCACAAAAACGATAACCGCCGGGTACTGACGGGTCTTCGCTCACCGGGAAGCGGCATTGATAGAGGCCTAGCTGAATGAGGGGGACATCTCTCGAAGTTAGTCTGATATTTTCAGGCATGATGGTTTCCTAGTTCGTAGCAATTGCCGGGTGACGGCCGCAGTGCGACCCGTCAGGGGCGAGCTTCTCTCGTTGGGAGGCTATGGATTACCATATGGTGTTGGCAGCACCGTCAATGAAGCCCGACGCCCTGCTTCTGAAGCCAATAGTTTGCGACTTAAGGCCACACCCGCAAACGCATTAGCGATCTACCATCTTGTCCCCGAGGCACCCGCCCGCCGCGGTTGTCGGCGGCGGTGGTGGCACTGGCTTGTGGGGCCCCTAGGCCCACTCGCGGCGCTCGCACTGGATCTCGGTGCGGGTTTCCCTTGTCTCATCGCCCTGTCAGCGCCTTGCAAATGAGCGAAACCAAGCGGTCGCGCGCTCGCTCGTGGAGTGCGCCTTTCGGCCGCCATGCAAGGAAATCATCAACGCTCATCCAATCAGCCGGGTTTGTGTCGGCGTCTGGCTGGCTGAATTCCACATACAGATGCAGTTCGTCCGGCACGAAGACGACCCTCCACAATCCTTTGATGTCATTGGCAAGGTTGTAGGCGAGGACGGTCATGGCGGGGCACTCCTTTCGCCGTGGAGCGTGCCTATCTCACGGGAAAATTCCATCACCAGAAGTTAGTATTGACGCTCGCGCTTTCTCAGAAATCCAACGTCCGCGTGATGCCGAAAGGTGCAGCTAGCTTTTTGTGTATCTCGATTGGGAACACGGGACCGCCGCGAAAGTTCGGTGCACGCAGCGAATCCTCCCCCTCCAGGTATTGCTGCAGATCGGTATCCCGATCGGCCCGCGCTCCCCGCAAGGGCGCGGGCCTCGGCCTGTGGTGCTCATGCCATCTACTTCGATCCGCAAGATGGAATATGATCCTGACAGAAGAATCCTCTCTGTCTGGTTTGTGGCCAGCGTCAAGCGGTACGAGTTTGAGGGGGTACCGCCGGAAACCTTTGCCGCGTTCCGGGCCGCGTTCGCCAAGGGCCGCTACTTCAACGACCACATCCGCAACAATTTCCGCTACCGTCTGGTTGCGAGCGATAGCGACCCGGGATGACCTGACCTGCCGGCGGCTCAATCGTCCTGTCGCTCCAACCGGCGGTTGGTGGACGCGTTGCCGCTGTGGCGCTTAGGGTTGGTTACGGTCCGCGCTCACTTGGCAAGCCCACCCCCCCGCATCCCCCCGCCTGGTGCAAAGCGTTTGATCGGTCCCGCCGTTCTGGCAGTGCGGCGGGACTTTTTTGCGGTCCAGGTGGAGCATCGGCGCGCGGGGAAGGCGCGGTGCACGCAGCACCTTTTCCTCATCCAACGTACGTCGGTGGCGCGCTGAAGGATCTCAACATCGGTCTGCCGCCGGAGCTCAACTAGCTGGACTATTGCTCGACCGGAAGCGGCTCGTGCTGCGGCTCAGCGTGGTGGAAGACCTGTCCAAGATCGCGCGCGTCGAATGTTTGGCCGCAGACTGGGCAGTAGAGCAAGTGCTTCGACTCGTCCTCTACCGGCCCGTCATGCGGCCTGCCCTCATAGCCCGTCGCGATGTTGTCGGTTCTAATCCGGGGCAACGACAAGTGCCTTTCGTCGGTTTGGCGGCCTATATTTCTCCACCAACCGGACCTTGTCACGGTCGACCGTGACCAGCGGCCCGAGTTCGATCGTCACGGTGTCCTCGTCGATGCGCGTGACCTCGCCTTTCAGGTCGATTTGCTGGCCTCGGTTCACCTTGGTGTGGTCGATCATGGAATGTGGGAAGTCGTAACCTGGGAAAGAGACGCTTACGCGGTCCACTGTTATCCGCCTTCGAACCGTGGCAGTAATCGCCACCTGGTCACCAATGCCTATTCCCCGAGCCATGCCATGGATTCTGGTGCGGGCAGCGTCTTCTTCAAGAGGCTTCTAATATACGCCCGACATCCTAAGGCTGACCTATGACCAGAGTTACAAAAGTTGAACTTCATCGGGGAACACTCCTTCAGTCTGCCTGTTCGATTTGCCAGGCGCATCCCGCGCATTCAGACAGGAGAAAGAAGATGAAACGCATCCTTTTGGCTTCGGCCGTGCTGGCAGTGTCGGCAGGGCTTTCCTTTGCCCAGACGACCAGCGGAACTTCGAGCGGAACCTCGACGAGCGGAACCTCGACCACGACAACCATGCCCAGTACGACGGATCAGGGCACCGGCACGACGAGCAGCGGGACCAACATGTCCGGCGATCAGGGCACCGACACGAACACCACCAGCGGCATCACAAATCCGAACTCGGCCAGAGACTGCGCGCCCGGCCAGCAGACTGGCAGCGCTCAGCAGGCTGCGCCAGGTCAGCAGGACACGACAGCCAACACCGCCGCGCCAGGCCAGGTGAAAAAGACCGACGAAGGTTGCTGATTGGCACATCGGCACACCAGCGTGTGGCTGGCCAGTCTCCCCCGACCATCCCCTGAACTCAACTCGGCTGGCGAGCAAGTTCCCGCCAGCTCAACGCTCTGATGCTGAAAATAAGTTGTGTGCGTCAAGTTCTGCAAAATGGCGTGGCATTGCGGTGACGTCGGCGTGTCCGCCGCGCAGCTCCCGTGTTTAGCGGAGC